>JAHBWE010000013.1 GCA_019637155.1 Labilithrix sp.
CCACGAGCCGCCGCCGCCCCCGCCGCCCGCCGAGGTGACGATGAGCACGCCGCGGCCGGCGCCGCCGAAGAAGGCCGCGCCGAAGAGGGCGCACGCGTCCGCTGCGAAGAAGGACGCCGGGGCGGCCGCCGCGCCGAGCGACGACGACCTCGTTCGCTTGATCCAGGCCGGCGAAACGCCGTCTTCGCCTTAGCCGGGGAAGATAAGGAATCCGGCGCCAGAGATGAAGAAGTTCAAAATGATGATCGCGAGCGACGTGTTGACGACCGCGCGCGTCGTCGCCCAGCCGACGCCCTCGGAGCCGCCGAAGGTCGAGAGCCCGCAGTAGCCGCTCACGACCGGGATCGCGGCGCCGTAGGCGAGGCACTTCGCGAGGCCGATCGAGACGTCGCCGACGTCGATCATCTGCATGCTGAAGAAGGTCTGGTACGGGACCTCGTAGGCGATGTTCGCCGTGATCGCCCCCGACACGAAGGCGACCGTGCCGGCGAAGACGATGAGGCACAGCGTCATCAGCATGCTCGCGAGGAAGCGCGGCACGATGAGGAAGTCGATCGGGTCGGCCGCGCACATGCGGAGCGCGTCGACCTGCTCGGTGACGACCATCGAGCCGATCTCCGCCGCGATGCCGGCGCCGACGCGGGTCGCCAGCATGAGCGCGCCGATCGACGCGGCGAAGTCGCGGACGAGGAGCTCGAGGTAGATCGCCCCGAGCATCGTGAAGTCGGGGACGACGCGCTTCGCCTGGAGGCCCGCCTGGTAGACGAGGATCATCCCGATGAAGCCCATCGTCGTGCAGAGGAAGAAGAGCGACTTGTTGCCGATCTCGTACATCTGCCGGGCGACCACGCCCTTCTCGCGGCGGCCGTTGAACGTGTAGTAGAGCGTGCGGACGAAGACGGAGTAGAGCTCGCGGCCGCCGATGAGCAGATCGATCGCCGCCGCGCCGAGCTCTCCGATCGTCCCGAGCTCGGGCTGCCCCTCGTCGTGATCGGCCGCGCCGGCGCGCGCCGTCGTCGTCGAGAAGCCGTGCGCCGGCGGCTTTACCTGATTCGAGCTCATCAGCCCGACGCGAAGCTCACGAGGTAATCGAGGACGAAGACGCCCGCCGCGCTCGTCACGACGGTCGCGTTGACCGCGCGCCCGACGCCCGGCGCGCCGCCCGTCGTCGCGAGGCCGAAGTGGCAGCTCGCGAGCGCCATGAGGAGACCGTAGACGATGCTCTTGAAGAGGCCGTTCGCGACGTCGCCGAAGCCGAGGAGGCCGCCGGTGACGCCGTTGTAGAAGGTGACGGGGGAGACGCCGAGGAGCGCCTGCCCCGTGTACGCCGCGCCGAAGAGCGCGAGCGCGTCGGCGAAGAGCGTCATCATGAAGAGGGTCGAGACGATCGCGATGAAGCGCGGCGCGACGAGGAAGCCGATCGGATCGATCGCGAGGACGCGGAGCGCGTCGAGCTGCTCGGTGACGACCATCGTCCCGATCTCGGCGGTGTTGTTCGCGCCGACGCGCCCCGAGATCATGAGCGCGGTGAGGAGCGGCGCGATCTCGCGCAGCGTGCCGAAGCCCGCGCCCCAGCCGAGGAGGCCCTCCGCGCCGTAGCGCTTCACGATCGTCGCCGCCTGGATGACCATGATCGCGCCGGTGAAGAGCGCGGTGACGGCGACGATCGGGAGCGACTTCACCGCCATCTTGTAGAGGTTCTTCCAGAGCTCTCCGCCGTCGATCCGGAAGGTCGCGATCCGCGCGACGCACTTCGCGAACAGGATCGTCATGCCCCCCGCGGTCTGGGCCGCGCCGAGGAAACCCGCGCCGACGGCCCCGAAGAACGTCGTGAACGCGCCGGGCTCGCTCTTCGGTGTGGTGGTGGTCGGCGCGGCAGCCATGGCTCGAACGGCGTTGAATATACACGTGGTATCGTCGTCCGTGAGACCTATGGGGACGGCCCTCGGTTGTTCGATCGACGCGGTGGAGGCGATCTACTCCGGTCTCGAGACGTTGGCGCCCCATCTGTGGCTCGAACGCGTCGTTCCCGCCGTCGCCGCCTACGCCGGCGGCGGCCTCGGCGCGATCGGTCACGCGTACCACGCGACGGGGCCGGTCTCGAGCTGGCACATCTCGCGGCCCGTCGTCCACGACGCGCCGGCCGAGCTCGCGAGCGTGGTGGAGGGCTGGACGCTCCGCCTCGCGGAGGAGAGCTTCGCGCGCTCGCCTCCCGATTTCCTCGAGCGCTGCTACAGGGACGTCGGGCCGGCGGGGACGTTCAGCGCCCTCACCGGGATCGAGCTCACCGATCTCCCCTCGAGCGGCGCGGACGCGGCCCGGCTCGAGGTCCGTGACCAGATCTACGTCAACGCCGCCAATCCGGACGGCCGCGGCCTCCTCCTCGTCATCAACCTCCGCGCGCGCCACCGGCTCGTCCCGGGGGAGCATCGTCGCCTCGCGATGCTCGCCGCGCACGGAGCGGCGGCGCTTCGCATCCTCCTCGGGCTGACGCGCGCGGCCCCCGCCCCCGTCGCCATCTTCGACGCCGGCGGCAAGGTCGCTCACCTCGCGACCGAGCACGAGACCGCGCTTCCATCCTTGCGCGACCGGGTGCAGCAGATCGATCGGGCGCGCGGAGAGATGCGTCGCGCCGATCCGGAGCGCGCGCTCTCCTCGTGGGAGGCGCTGCTCAGCGGCCGCTACTCGCTCGTCGACCGCTTCGAGTCGGATCAGCGTCGCTACGTCGTCGCGTACGTCAACGAGCCGGGCGTCGTCGATCCGCGCGGGCTCACCGACGCCGAGGCCGTCGTCGCCGGCTGGGCCGCGCGCGGGCACTCGGAGAAGCTCATCGCCTACGAGCTCGGCGTCGCGATCGGGACCGTGAGCGGCCTCCTCGCGCGAGCCTACCGGAAGCTCGGCGTCCGCTCGCGCGGAGAGCTCGTCCAGCTCTTGCGCGTCCCCACCGACGTCGAAGCGGCCGCGCTCCCCGACGGCGGCGACATCCTCGTGTTCTCCGCGCCCGAGGTCGCGATGCCGGAGCCCGTCCTCGGTCGCCTCACCGACGCCGAGCGCGACGTCGCCCAGCGCGTCGCGCGCGGCGAACGCAACGCGCGGATCGCCGCGGCCCGCGGCGTGAGCGAACGCACGATCGCGAAGCAGCTCACGCGCATCTACGCGAAGCTCGGGGTCGACTCGCGCGCCGGCCTCGCGCGGCTCTCTTCGACGCAGGCGCAGGGGCCGCTCGGCCCTACTCGGGCGGCTCCGGGAGCCCGAGCGCCCAGAAGAGCGCCGTGAGGACGAAGCTCGTCACCACCACGACGAGGACGAGCGCGACGACGCCGAGGGCGAGGCCGAGGAAGATGCCGAGGACGTCGCGGAGACCGCGGAAGCCCCCGCGCGTCCGCATGAAGTGGAACGGGATCGCGAGCGGGCCGAACGCGATCACGGCCGCGTCGCGGGAGGAAGGCGGCCACGCGCGTTCGAGCTGCGACTCGCTGAGGACACGGCGCTCGTCGACGATGATGACGAGGAACGTGAGCGTGGTCGTCACGATCCACGACGCGACGAGCTCGACGACGTGCGGCATCGCGCGCGCTCAGAGCGGGCCTTCGGTGAGGCCGTGGACGAACTGCTTCACGCGCGGCTCCTCGCTCGTCTTCGCCTCCTTCGTCGTGCCGTCGAAGATGAGCTCGCCGCGGTACATCATGCCGACGCGATCCGTCACCGTGAGGAGGCGATCGAGATCGCTCGAGACGACGATGACGGTGGCGTTCGCCGCGCGCTGCTCGGCGAGGAGGAGCTCGAAGATCTTCTGCGACGTCACCGGATCGAGGCCGGCCGCGGGCTCGTCGTAGAGGACGATCGGCGACTGCGTGATCGACGCGCGCGCGACGCCGACGCGCTTCTTCTGCCCGCCGGAGAGGCCGGCGGGGAAGCGCTCGCCGAAGGCCGACATCGAGACGACGGAGAGCCGCTCCGCCACGCGCTTCGCGATCTCCTCGTTCGACAGGTTCGTGAGGCGCCGGAGCGGGAACGCGATGTTCTCGTTCACGGTGAGGTGATCGAAGAGCGCGTTGTTCTGGAAGAGCATCCCGAACTTCAGCCGCATCTTCTGGAGCGCGAGCTCGCTCGCCGAGACGACGTCGACGCCCTCGACCACGATCGCGCCCGCGTCCGGCTTCATGAGGCCGACGATCATCTTGAGGAGGACGCTCTTGCCCGACGCGCCGGGCCCGATGAGGCCGTAGAGGCACGACGCGGGCACGTTCAGCGACACGTCGCGGAGCACGTGGTGCGGGGGACCGCCGCCGGCCGGGCGGAACGACTTCGAGACGCCCTGGATCGAGATCATCGCGGCGGTGCGGCGGGCTTCTGCTCCTGATCGCGGCGGAGCTGCGCCATCTTCGTCCAGAGGACGAGCGTGGCGGCGGCGAGGGCGAGGACGATCGCGACGAGGCCCGCGAACGCGATCTTCAGCGTCGTCATCGATCCGCGCGCGACCGTGATCGGTCCGACGTGCGCGAGGTCGGTGCGGCCCGCGGCGCCGCGGGCGGGGCGCGCGACGAACACGACCGCGACGTCGGCGGGGACCACGCCCGGCGCGCCGCCGGCGACGAGGCGCTGGATCGACTCCGGCGCGAGCGGCGGCGTCGATCCGCGGTGCTCGACGAGGACGCTCGCGGTCGCCTTCGGCGGCGGGCCGTCGCGGAGCGGCTCGCGCGGCGGGACGACGAGGTGGACGCGCGCGGCGAGGACGCCGTCGACCGATCCGAGCGTCTTCTCGAGCTCGCCCGCGAGGCCGGCGACGATCTGCGCGTGCTCCGCCTGCTGGCTCGGCACGAGCTGGCCCTTGTCCGCGGCCTCGAGCACGCCCTTGCTCTTCGGCCGCGGCAGCTCCTCTTCGCGCATCACCGAGAGCGCGCGGCCCACGTCGTCGCGCGAGACGGTGACGCGGAACTTCCCCTCGGTGGTGGGGTCCGCTTCCTTCGCCGCGTCGATGCCCGACTGATCGAGCGCGACGATGACGCGGTTCGCGTCGGGCTCGTCGAGCGCGGCGGCGACGGGGACCGCGCACCCGCTCGCGAGCGCGGCGAGGAGCACCAGCCGAAGAGCCTGAAATCGCTGCGCCACGGGCGGCTGGTATACCCCGGAAGCACGTTCGCGCGCTACAGGCCGCAGGATGCCGAAGACGACGAGCGCGAGCGACGAGACCACCCTCGTGAACCCCTGGCCGAAGCGCGTCATCGTGCGGCGAGGTCCGAACGTCGCGATCAAGCGGAGCAAGGACAAAGAGCCGCTCGCCGCGCGCGTTAAGGAGGTCCTGTCGCGCGAGATGACACCCGAGGTCGACCTTCGTCCCGAGCTCACCGCGCTGCGGAAGCGCCTCGCCGAGGCGCCCGACGCCGAGCACGCCGCCGCCCGCGACGCCGCCGCCGCGTTCCGGAGCGAGCCGTACTTCACGCGCGTCGCGTGCTCCTTCCTCTTCCCGAGCGAGCGCGCGTGGGTCGAGGCCGACGTCGCCGACTTCGCGGCGGAGGCGAAGAAGAAGGACGGCGGCGGGCCGGGCGGCATCTGGCGGAGCAACCAGCGCCTGCTCCTCCTCGCGAGCCTCGCGTCGTTCGAGGACTTCCTCGCGCTGGTGGGGAAAACGACGCTGGCGGGGCCTCCCGACGTGCTCGCCGTCTCGCGGCACGACGTCTTCCTCGGGCGCTGGAGCACGAACTACCTCGCCACGCTCCTCGACGGGATCGGCGCCGGGCTCCTCCCGCTGCTCCGCTACTACTTCGACTACTCGTCGATCGCGGACGTCGCGCGCGCGATCGCGGCGATCCCGACCGACGAGGCGATGACGTTGCTCGTCGATCGCGCGGACGACAAACACGGGATGGCCGGTCTCACCGACGCGGTGGCGGCGTTCCCCGTGCGCGCGGCGCGCGTCCTCGGCGAGCGGGTCGCGAGCAAAGGGAAGAACCACGCGCTCGTGAAGCCGATGATCCCGACGGGCGCGGCGGCCCCGGAGACGTCCGCGGCCGAGGTCCCGGCCGGCCTCGCGAGCCCGCCGTGGGCGCAGAAGAAGGGGAAGGCGAAGGCGCCGGCCGCGATCGAGACGCGGCCGCTCGCGTACGCGCCGTCGATGACGTGGGAGCCCGGGGAGCGAGAGCGCTTCCGCGAGAGCTTCCTCCGCAGCTCCAAGTGGGACGTCTTCGAGGAGGACGCGGCGAAGTGGAAGGCGAAGGCGGCGACGGCCTCCGAGGCCGAGTGGAAGGGGCTCGTCGACGGCAGCGGCTACGACTCGGCGCTCGCGTACATGTACGGGCCGAAGGAGCTCTGCGTCGACTCCATCCGGAAGGCCATCGCGGAGGCCGCGCCGCGGAAGGCGATCATCAGCTACCTCGCCGAGGCGATCGCGCAGCAGGAGCTCGACATCCTCGACTCCCTCGTGCTTCAGGCGAGCACGCGCGCGGCGGACGTCGTCCCGTGGTTCGCGCCGTACGACGCGCCGGTCCTCGCGCCGATCGTCGCGCGCCTCGCGCACGTCAAGAAGCTGAAGGCGGCGACCGAGGGATGGCTCACGCGCCATCCGCGCGCGGCGGCGGTCGGGCTCATCCCCGACGCGGTGGGCAAGGCCGGCGCGGAGAAGAAGGCCGCGACCGCGACGCTGCAGCTCCTCGCGCGGAGCGGACACGCCGGCGTCGTCCGCGAGGTCGCGGCGCAGTACGGCGCCGAGGTGTCGAGCGCGCTCGAGGCGATCGTCGGCGCCGATCCACGGCTCACGAAGGAGCCGAAGGCGCCGTCGTTCTGGTCGCCGGGGACGCTCCCGCCGATCCTCGTCGGCGGCGCGCCGCTGCCGGCGGAGGCGCTCGAGAACCTGCGCGTGATGCTCGCGCTGAACGAGCTCGACGACCCGTACCCCGGCCTCGCCGAGGTCCTCGCCGCGTGCGATCGCGGCTCGCTCGCGGCGTTCGGGTGGGAGCTGTTCGAGGCCTGGCAGCGCGCGGGATCGCCGGCGGCGGAGCGGTGGGCGCTCGTCGCGCTCGGTGTCCTCGGCGACGACGACACGGCGCGGAAGCTCGCGCCGCTCGTCGCGGCGTGGCCGGGCGACGGCGGTCACGCGCGCGCGGTCGTCGGGCTCGACGTCCTCCGCGCGATCGGCAGCGACGTCGCGTTGACCGGCGTTCATGCCATCGCCGAGCACGGCAAGTTCGACGCGCTGCAGGAGCTCGCGAAGAAGCACATCGACGCGGTCGCTGCCGCGCGCGGGCTCACGCTCGACGAGCTCGACGACCGTCTCGTCCCGCCCGTGCTCGACAAGGTGACGAAGAAGAGCCAGCTCCGTCGCTTCGAGCGCTCGATGATCGCCGAGCGGCGCTGGTCGCGGGCGGACTTCGAGGCGTACGTCGTCCGACCGCCGGCCGTCGGCGAGATCGTGCGCGCCCTCGTGTGGGGCGTCTTCGACGCGAAGAACGCGCTCGTCACCACCTTCCGCGTCGCCGAGGACGGCACGCTCGCGGACGTGAAGGACGCCGCGTTCACGTTGAAGGAGGCCGCCGGGCACGCCGTCGGGATCGTTCATCCGCTCTCGCTCTCGGACGCGGAGCTGCGCGCGTGGGGCGATCGCTTCGGCGACTACATGTTGATCCAGCCGTTCGCGCAGCTCCAGCGCGGTCGCTTCGCCGGCGCCGACGTGATCGCGGCGATCGACGGCGTGAAGGGCAAGAAGGTCCCCACCGGGAAGGTGCTGAAGCTCGCCGACTACGGGTGGAGGCGCGGGGAGCCGCAGGACTCGGGGCACGTCGGCTGGATGACGCGCGACACGTCGATCGGGACGCTCTACCTCCACCTCGAGGACGGCTTCATCGCCGGCGCGATCGGCGAGAGCCCGGAGCAGACGATCGGACCGCTCCGGCTCGGCCGCGGCGCGGACGCGATCGACGCGACGGTCGTGAAGGAGCTCGGCGCGGTCGAGGCGAGCGAGCTCGCGCACGCCCTCTCGAGCATCACGAGCTGATCGCGTCACGCGCCGGAGACGAGCGGGCGCGCCGGCGATCCACCGCATGGGGTGATCCGCGGCCAAGTCCTTGGAATCGTTCCTGGTACGGAGGGTGCACCCACATCCTCCTACGATGATGCTAGCGCGGACGGTTTCGGTGATTTTGACCATGACGCTCGTCGCCTGCGCGGCGGCGGAGGAAGAGCCGGAGGTGGCGGCGACGGGGGAGGACGCGCTCGTGGGTGGGTGCGGGCCCGATCGGCTCATCGCGAACGCGCCGCCGAACAAGCGGCCGATCCTCGAGCGCGCGGCGAAGTGGCTGCGCGAGGGGACGAAGTACAGCCAGACGACGTGGAAGGACGGACACCGCACCGACTGCTCCGGCTACGTGTCGATGGCGTGGGGGCGCTCCGACTTCACGACCGCGCAGATCCCGCCGCGCAATCCGAATTCGAGCATCGCGCGCGTGATCGAGTGGGACGAGCTCGAGGTCGGCGACGCGATCGCGCGCGGCGACTCGTACATCAGCGATTCGCCCGGGCACGTGATGCTCTACGCGGGCACCGACTACGCCGGCTTCTCCTGCTTCTGGGAGCTCACCGATCCCGGCGACACGCGCGTCTCGAGCGTCATCAAGGCGTCGCTCACCGGCAAGTACGTCGCGATCCGGCAGCGCTGACGCTAACCTCGCGGCGCTTGCTGCTCTTCACGAAGCGCTTTCACGCCGGTCTCGTCGACGGGAGCGTCACGGTCACGTTTCGCCGCTGGGACAAGCCGCACGTGAAGGTCGGCGGGCGCTACCGCTGCCATCCGATCGGCGTGCTCGAGGTCGAGGCGATCGAGCAGGTGAAGGTGCGGGCGATCGCCGCCGACGACGCGCGGCGCGCCGGGTTCGCGACGCGCGCGGAGCTCCTCGCGTTCATGGCGGCGGCGCCCAAGCGTGAAGAGGCGAAGCTCACGCCCGCGACGCTCGTCTACAAGGTCACGCTCCGTCACGGCGGCGACGGGGACCGCGTCGAGATCGCGCTCGACGACGCGCTCACGGCGGAGGACGTGACGGCGCTCCGCGGCAAGCTCGCGAAGATGGACGCGAAGGGCCCGTGGACGAAGGCGACCCTCGCGCTCATCGCGAAGCACCCGCGCGTCGCGGCGTCGAAGCTCGCGGCGATGGCGGGGCGCGAGACGGCGCCGTTCAAGGTCGACGTGCGTCGCCTCAAGAAGCTCGGGCTCACGCAGAGCTTCGAGGTCGGCTACGAGATCTCGCCGCGCGGCAGGGCGTTCCTCGGATGGCGCTGAAGATCCACGAGACGACGGAGGACGACGGCTCGCTCGCGCCGATCGCGCTCGAGCAGGATGACGACGCGCTCGTGCTCGTGAAGGGAGGGAAGCGCCTCGCGCTCCCGAACGGCGCGCTCGCGGCGGTGATGCGGCGGCTCGGGCGCGAGCTCGACCCGGGCGCGCGCGTCTTCGAGGTCGCGCGGCTCGAGACGAACGAGGGCGTGCTCCGTCACGTCCGGCACCTCGACGCCTTCGACGTCATCGCGCGCGACTGGCTCGTGCTCGGCGATCGCTGCGCGCTCGCGACGACGGCCGCGGGCGCGCTCGAGCACCTCGCGCGTGCTAACGTGTCGCGAAACGAGCCATGATCGGCGTGAACCAGCTCGCGAAGGCCTATGGCGCGCGAACGCTCTTCGAGGACGTGACGCTCAAGCTCGTGACCGGGTCGCGCTACGGGCTCGTCGGCGCGAACGGCTCCGGCAAGACGACGTTCCTCGAGATCGTCGCCGGCGACGAGGAGGCCTCGGAGGGGAGCGTCGCGATCGACAAGGGCGCGCGCGTCGGCGTCCTCCGGCAGGACCGCTTCATGAACGACGAGGAGCCGATCCTCGACGTCGCGATGGCGGGCGACGAGCTCGTGACGAAGGCGCTCGCGGACCTGAAGCGCGAGGGCGATCCCGAGCGGCTCGTCGAGCTCGAGGACCTCGTCCGCGCGCACGACGGCTACACGCTCGAGGCGCGCGCGAGCGCGATCCTGGAGGGCCTCGGCATCCCCACCGCGCAGCACCGGCTCCCGCTCCGCACGCTCTCGGGCGGGTTCAAGCTCCGCGTGCTCCTCGCGCAGGTGCTCCTCGGCGGTCCCGACGTCCTCCTCCTCGACGAGCCGACGAACCACCTCGACATCCTGTCGATCCGGTGGCTCGAGAAGTTCCTCACCGCGTACAAGGGCTGCGCCGTCGTCATCAGCCACGACCAGCGGTTCCTCGACAACGTCGCGACCGACATCCTCGACGTCGACTACGGCACGATCACGCTCTACCCCGGGAACTACTCCGCCTTCTCGCGCGACAAGGTCGCGATCCGCGAGCGCAAGGAGGCGGACCTCGAGCGGAAGAAGGAGACCATCGCGGAGAAGCGGGCGTGGGTCGAGCGCTTCGGCGCGAAGGCGACGAAGGCGACGCAGGCGCAGAGCCGTGTGAAGCAGATCGAGAAGCTCGAGGAGTCGCTCGAGGACCTCGCCTCGAGCTCGCGCCGCGCGCCCAAGTTCCACTTCGAGTCGGAGCGCAAGAGCGGGCGCGACGTCCTCGAGATCGCGCACGTGTCGAAGGCGTACGGCGAGAAGAAGGTGCTCGTCGACGTCTCCGTCGTCGTCCGCCGCGGCGAGCGCGTCGCGATCATCGGCCCGAACGGCCTCGGCAAGTCGACGCTCCTCAAGATCGCCACCGGCAAGCTCGACGCCGACGCGGGCGCGGTGAAGTGGGGGCACGAGACGCGGGTCGGGTACTTCGCGCAGGACCACCACGAGGCGCTGACGAACCCCGATCAGACGCCGATCGACTTCGTCTGGGACGCGGTGCCGAAGGCGGAGACCGCGTTCGTGCGCGGCGCGCTCGGCCGCGTCATGTTCTCGGGCGACGACGTGAAGAAGAAGGTCGGCGCGCTCTCCGGCGGTGAGGCCGCGCGGCTCGTGTTCTGCCGCATCATGGTGGAGAGGCCGAACGTGCTCGTGCTCGACGAGCCGACGAACCACCTCGACCTCGAGGCGATCGAAGGCCTCTCGGAGGCGCTGAAGCAGTTCGAGGACGGCACGATCGTGTTCGTCTCCCACGACCGCGCGTTCGTCTCCGCGCTCGCGACCCGCATCCTCGAGGTCACACCGAGCGGCTTCCGCGATTTCCCCGGTACCTACGAAGAATACCTCGCGCGCTGCGGCGACGATCACCTCGACGCCGACGCGGTGGTCCTGCGCGCCAAGCGCGACGCCGCGCCGAAGGAGGAGAGCGCGAACCAGAAGAGCTGGGAGGAGCAGAAGAAGATCGCGAACCGCAAGAAGCAGCTCCCCGCCAAGCGCGACGCCGCTCTCGCCGCGATCGAGGCCGCCGAGGCCCGCAAGGCCGCGATCCACGCCCGCTGGTGCGAGCCGGGGTACTACGAGCAGACACCCGCCGCGGAGATCGCGACGCTCGAAGAGGAGGAGCGCGCGCTCGGCCCGAAGATCGAGCAGCTCTACGCCGAGTGGGAGGCGATCGAGGCGGAGATCGCGTCGCTGGAGTCGACGTAGGAGATCGTACGTGCCGCGCGCAGGGCGAGAACGGTGGACGCGTGAGCAGGTGCCGGCGCTAAGATCCCCACGTGGCTGAGTCGTTGAAGAGGGCGGTGCCACCGAAGGCGCCGCGGCCTGCTGCGGGTGCGCCCGCGCGGGTGGTCGTCGACGAGCCGCCGACGACGCCTGCGGCGCCGCCCTCGTTCCGCGCTCACTCGCGACCTCCACCGGGAGTCTCGCAATCGCAGTCGCGGCCGCCGACGCCGTTGCCCGCGGCGGGACAGACCGCGGCGACCGACATCATCGCGGGGAAGGGCGCGGCGCCGAAGGAGAACCCGAGCGAGACCACGCCGCCGTCGTCGGTGCACGCGGTGCCGACGGCGGGCGATCGCGTCGGCAGCTACATCGTCGACAAGCTGATCGGCTCCGGCGGCATGGGCGTCGTCGTCGCCGCGAAGCACGCGCAGACCGGCGACGCGGTCGCGATCAAGCTCCTGCGGCCGAAGGCGGCCGGCGACAAGATCCACGCCGAGCGGTTCGCGCGCGAGGCCCGCGCGATCGCGAAGATCACGAGCGACCACGTCGTGAAGGTGCTCGACGCCGGCACCCTCGACAGCGCCGCGCCGTTCATCGTGATGGAGTACCTCGTCGGCCGCGACCTCTCGCAGATGATCCGCGAGGACGGTCCGCTCCGGCTCCGCGACGCGGCCGACGTCATGCTGCAGGTCTGCGACGCGGTCGCGAGCGCGCACGCGGTCGGCGTCATCCATCGCGACCTGAAGCCCTCGAACTTCTTCGTCACGACGCGACCGGACGGGCGCCCGCACGTGAAGGTGCTCGACTTCGGCATCGCGAAGGCGATCGGCACCGACGGCGTCGTCGATCCGAACCTCACCGAGACGCAGGCGGTGTTCGGGTCGCCGACGTACATGTCCCCGGAGCAGATCCGGAGCGCGAAGCACGTCGATCATCGCAGCGACATCTGGTCTCTCGGCGTCGGGCTCTACGAGGTCACGACCGGCCGCCTGCCGTTCGCGGCCGACAACGTGGCCGGCCTCCTCGCGTCGATCGTCGCCGACCCGCCGTACTACCCGCGCGGCTTCGTCCCCGACATGCCGCCCGTGTTCGAGGAGCTCGTCCTCGCGTGCCTCCACAAGGACGCGAAGCAGCGCGTGCAGACGTGCGGCGACCTCGGGCTCGCGCTCGCGCCGTTCGCGACGCCGGGGCCGGACACCGAGCGCCTCGTCCGCTCGATCACGACGCTCTCGCCGCCGACGCATCAGCCGTTCCCCGGCGAGACGGGGCCGCGGCTGCCTTCGCCGTCGAACCCGCTCTTCGGCAACCACGCGCAGATCACGGGGCCGCCGGTCGGGGCGTCGTCGTCGCCGAACGTCCACTCGAACCCGCACCTCGGCATGCCGTCGGCGCCGAGCTGGCCGGGAATGCAGGCCGCGCCGGAGGACCAGCGCACGTCCGGCGTCGTGTTCGGCTCGACCGGGAGCGATCTCCACGCGCTGCCGAAGCCGATCGGGAAGAAGGTCGGCACCACGATCGGCATCCTCCTCGCGGTGCTCGTCGTCGCGATCGGCGTGGGCGGCGCCGTGTACTACAAGAAGCCGGCCGTGTTCGGCGCCGCCGACACGCCCGCGGCGACGTCGCAGGACACGCCGGTCGCGGTCGCTCCGGCGGTGACGTCGGCCGCGATCGCGGAGGCGCCGCCGGCGGTGACGCCGCCGGAGGTGACGCCGCCGCCCGCGCCTGCGCCCGCGCCGCCGCCGTCGGTGGAGACGAGCGCGAAGCCGTCCGCCGCGACGACGAGCGGGAAGCGCGGTCCCCGGCACCCGACCGGCCCCGCGTCGAAGCCGGCCGGCCCCGCGTCGAAGCCCGACAAGCCGGTCGATCCGCTGAACGACCGCTTCTAGCGGGCGAAGCCTGGTAGCATCCCGGCCGTGCTGCGCGCGCGTGTCTGCGCCCTGTCGATCGTCGCCGTCGCGCTCTGCGCGTCCGGGGTCGCGCGCGCCGACAAGATGACCGACGCGGAGGAGCTCTTCCGCCGCGCGAAGCAGCTGATGACGGAGAAGAAGGACAAGGAGGCGTGCCCGCTCCTCGAGGAGAGCCAGAAGCTCGACCCGCAGATGGGCACGCTCCTCAACCTCGCGACCTGCCACGAGAACATCGGCCGCGTCGCGTCGGCGTGGGGCGAGTACCGCGCGGTCGAGCAGATGGCGAAGGTCGCCGGGCGCGAGGAGCGCATCAAATACGCGCGCGATCGGGCGGCGAAGCTCGAGCCGCGGCTGCCGCGCCTCAAAATCGTGCTCCTCGCCGAAAACAAGGTTGACGGCATCGTCGTGAAAGTCGACGGAGAGGTGAAAGCCGAGTCGCTCTGGAGCGGCGTCGCGGTCGATCCCGGGACGAGCACGATCGAGACGAGCGCGCCGGGGAAGACGACGCAGACGGCGCAGGTGAAGATCGAGGGCGAGGGGTCGACGACGACGTTCACCGTCCCGAAGCTCGAGGACGCGCCGGTGACGCCGCCGGAGACGGGCGTCGATCCGGCGGCGGCGGAGAAGGCGCAGCGCGAGCGCGAGGCGACGTTCGCGGCGAACAAGTCGCGCCGGACCAAGGGCTTCATCATCGGCGGCGCGGGCGTCGCGATCGCGGCGGCCGGCGGCGTCTTCGGCGTGCTCGCGATCTCGAAGGACAGCGACGCGCTCGCGGCCTGCCCGTCGCCCTGCGCGCAGGGCAGCGACGCGGCGCGGGCCGCCGACGAGGCGACCAACCGCGCGCTCCTCTTCGCGAACGTCGCCAACGTCGCGATCCCGGTCGGCCTCGTCGTCGCGCTCCTCGGCGGGTACATCGCGCTCACCTCCGGCCCCACGAGCGAGCCGGCGAAGACCGCAACCATCGCTCCGCTTCCGGGCGGCGCCGCGCTAGGCTTGAAATGGTGAATCGGCGCGTCGCGTTCGGCCTCGGGATCACGGCGCTCGCGCTCGCCGCGTGCCAGGTCATCGTCGGCATCGAGCAGGTCGAGAAGGTCCCGCAGGGCTCGGTCGGCGAGGACGGCAGCAGCAGCAGCGGGAGCACCACCACCTCCTCCGGCAGCTCGGGGATCGACGAGAACGATCCGTGTCAGCACACCGTCGCGCCGAAGGTCGCGGGCGACGACGGCGGCGAGGACCTCGAGCCGTTCTTCATCGCGGTGCAGAAGCTCAGCCTGGTCAAGCCCGCCCCCAACGGGATCGGCGGGCTCGACCTCGATGACTCGTGCACGTGCGACACCCGGCCCGGCGGAACGCACGACGCCGGGCCGTCCTGCACCGCGCGGAAGGGCATCGTCTGCGATCCCGACGGCGGGGCCGACAACCAGGGCGCGACCCTCTTCGCGGGGCTCGAGAGCTCGGTGAAGCTGGTCGACCCGACGTTCTCGCTCGACGACGACCTCAACGAGGACATCGCGAAGGGCGCCCGGACGATCATCCTCCACGTGCGGAAGTGGAACGGGAAGCCGAACGACGCGAACGTCGAGGTCGCGCTCTTCGTCTCGCAGGGAGCGAAGGGGACGCTCAACTGGGACGGCAACGACGTCTGGACGCACCCGAAGTCGCTCTCGGAGACGGGCACCTTCAAGTTCCCCGGCTCCGTGAACGGGTATGTCGCGAACAACAGGCTCGTCGTCAAAGGCGCCAACAACGTGACGATCCTCTTCGGGCGCGCCGGCCTCGTCTTCAACGAGGCGATCGTCTACGGCGACCTGACGATCGCGGAGGGCTTGCCGCGCTTCGTCGGCATCGTCGGCGGGCGCGTGCCCGACGCGGAGCTCCTCGCCGCCGCCGGCCAGATCAACGTCGGCGGCGACGAGTCCGCCTGCGAGAACGCGCTCGTCTTCAACACCGTCGTGAAGCCGTCCATCTGCGACGCCGTCGACATCAACAGCGCGAAGAGCGAGGACTTCCAGGGGAAGGCGTGCGACTCGATCTCGTCGAGCATCGCGCTGGAAGGCGTGGGCGCGCAGGTCCCGATCTCGGAGCCGTACGACGACCCGAAGCCGCCGGGCCCGTGCTCGCCCGGACAGCCCACCGCGCCCTCGTACAAATGTGACTGACGAGAGCTGTTGCCCTCTCGGAGCGACGATGCTAATCGGCGCTGAACATCGGTAGAGGACAGGTCCGGTGCGCTCTCGGTCAGCGAGGCCGCGCGCGCCGCCGAGCCGTCCCGCCCGCCGAGAAAGGCGCGCCTTCGTGGCGCGACCCGCGCATTGTCCACCCCGTTCACGGAAGCGCTGAGCCAGCTCAACGACCGCGCCCTGCGGCGGCTCCTCGGCGCGCGCGCATTCCTGCGTGGCTACGACTACGTGCGCCGCAACGCGGTGGAGGACGTGGAGATGGAGGAGCTCTCCGCCACCGGCCACGTCCGGGGGACCGAGCCCGACCCCTACGCGGTGAAGCTCCAGGTCACCCCGAGCGGCTTCTCGTCGGAGTGCACCTGCCCGGCGTTCGGGAAGATCAACGGCCACTGCAAGCACGTCGCCGCGCTGCTCATCGCGCTCCGCGATCAGGTGCGCCCGAAGCAGCCGCGCCCGCCGGCCGAGTCCCAGCCCGGCGGCGCCGGCGCGCCGAACGGCTCCGCCCCCGCGCTGCCCCCGCTCTCCAGCCCGGGCCTCCACGGCGGCGGCGACGACGCGCTGGTCGGCAGCGGCGGCGGCGGGAGCCGTCGCGCGCGGCGGCGCGCGCGCAAGCTCGCCGCCCAGCGCGCCGGCCTCGTCCCCGGACCGCCGAGCCACGGCGGCGGTGGTGGCGGCGGTCGGCCCGGCTACTCGGTCGAGGGCGGGGGAGGCGGTCGCTTCTCGAACGGTGTCGACGCGTGGATCGCGGAGGCGATGCCGCCGGCGCCGAAGCAGATCGAGTACCGGATGCAGGTCCGCCCCTCGATGCTCACGGTGTCGATCCTGGACCCCGACGCGCGCATGCCGCTCTCGGCGACCGCGCTCCTCGCGTTCCAGGCGCAGCGGCCGACCGCGGATCGCGACGCGCTCCGCATCCTCGCGCGGCACGAAGAAGGCGGCCAGCGCCGCGTCGGCATCGAGGTGCGCGGCGAGGACGCGGCCGATCTCCTCCCGCACCTGAAGGGCCGCCGCGTCATCCTCGAGCCGCAGATGATGGAGCTGCGCTTCGGCGACGATCCGCTCCGCCCGCGCTTCGATCTCGAGCTGTCGCAGGACGGGCAGCAGGTCCTCGTGAAGGCGTCGTTCCAGCGCGCCGGCGACCCGCGCAAGTTCACCACCAACCAGGGCGGCTGGTTCGAGGGCAGCCCCGGCTGGCACGTCGACGCGCAGGAGGGGTGGGCGCGCCCGCTCGACCGCCGCGTGTCGCCCGCCGCGATCCGCCGGCTCGCGCGGCTCCCCGTCATCAGCGAGTCGATCGACGCGCTCCCCGTCCTCATCGCGCAGGGCCTCCCCCGCGTCGCGCTCGAGGTCGGGGCGGACCTGCCGGACCTGTCGCAGGTCGCCGACGTCGTCGACATCCCGCCGACCTTCCGCCTCCGCGCGGGCGGCTCGCTGACCGAGGCGCAGGTCTCGCTCCGCGCCGCCTACGAGGACACGGAGATCGACGTCCGCGCCGACGGCATGACGCCGCCCGTGATCGTGAAGCCGCCGAAGGCGACGAGCGACGACGAGGACGACGTCGGCGGTCGCGGCCCGCGTCGCGTCCGCGCCGACAAGCGCGCGCTCGTGATCCGTTGTGACATCGCCGCGCAGCAGGAGGCGACGAACAAGCTGAAGGCGCTCGGCCTGAAGGCGGACGAGGACGGCCAGAGCTTCATCGCGCGCGGCGACGACGCGCTCCAGTTCTGGACCGAGGCGGTGGGCGCGCTTCCGGAGGACTGGGACCTCTTCATCCCCGACGACCTCGTCGACGTCCAGGTCCGCGGCACGTCGCTCCAGGCGAACGCGCGCGTGTCGAGCGGCGTCGACTGGCTCTCGCTCCGCCTCACCTTCGAGGCCGAGGGCATCGCGGTGACGCAGGACGAGCTCGCGCGCTGCCTCGCGGAGGGGCGCCGCTACGTGCGCCTCTCCGACGGCTCGTTCGCGAAGCTCGATCCGGAGAAGGTGAAGGCGGTCCTCGCGCGGCAGGCCGAGATCCTCGCGACGAGCGGCGCGACGGGCGGCAAGTTCCCGCTCTCGCAGGCGGGGCGCATCCAGGAGCTCCTCGAGCAGGTCGGCAAGGCGAACGTCAGCGCGGAGACGAAGGAGCTCTTCAAGAAGCTCCAGGACGTCGACGAGATCAAGGTCGTCAAGAAGCCGCGCAACCTGAAGGCGCAGCTCCGCCCCTACCAGGAGCAGGGCTTCCAGTGGCTCCACTTCCTCCACGACATCGCGTCGGGCGGCATCCTCGCCGACGACATGGGTCTCGGTAAGACGGTGCAGACGATCGCGCTGTTGCTCGCGATCAAGTCACTCGTCGAAAAAGAGGCAAAGGCGGAAGGCAAGGACGACGGGAAAAAGGCGTTCAAGGCGCTCATCGTCGCGCCGACCTCCGTCGTCACGAACTGGATGCGCGAGCTCGACAAGTTCGCGCCGTCGCTCTCGCACATCATCTGGCACGGCGCCGAGCGCAAGGAGCGGCAGGACGAGCTCGAGGACGCGGACATCGTCATCACGAGCTACGCGCTCCTCCGCCGCGACGAGGAGCTCCTCGCCAAGCTCGACCTCACGTACGCGATCCTCGACGAGGCGCAGAACATCAAGAACCCGCTCAGCGCGACCGCGCGCGCGGCGAAGCGGCTGAAGGCGAAGCGCCGCCTCGCGCTCACCGGCACGCCGATCGAGAACCGCCTCTCCGAGATCTGGTCCATCTTCGACTTCGTCTCGCCGGGCCTCCTCGGCCCGCTCGAGAAGTTCGAGGAGCGCTACGCGCGCCCGATCGACAACGGCGACGCGAAGGCGGCGGCGCGCCTCCGCGCCACGATCCATCCCTTCATCCTCCGCCGCACCAAGAGCGAGGTCGCGAAGGACCTCCCCGAGAAGATCGAGACCGATCAGATCTGCGAGCTCACCGGCGAGCAGTCCGCGCTCTACGGCGCGGTGCTCAAGGAGGTCCGCGCGCAGGTCATGGGCGAGGTCGAGCGCCAGGGGCTCGCGAAGAGCCACATCCAGATCCTCGCCGGCCTCACGCGCCTCCGTCAGGCGGCCTGCGATCCGCGCCTCCTCGGGCTCCCGCGCGAGTTCAAGGACGACGACTCGGGCAAGCTCGTCGCGCTGCGCGAGCTCATCCAGACCTCGATCGCGGGCGGGCACCGCGTCCTCGTGTTCAGCCAGTTCGTGAGCATGCTCACGCTCATCCGGCGCGCGATGGAGGAGGACGGCGTCGCGTACGAGTACCTCGACGGCTCGACGAAGGACCGCGAGGCGCGCGTGCAGAGCTTCCAGAAGGACGACGGTCCGCCGGTGTTCCTCATCTCGCTCAAGGCCGGCGGCTCCGGGCTCAACCTCACCGCCGCGGACACGGTCATCCACTTCGATCCGTGGTGGAACCCCGCGGTCGAGGACCAGGCGACCGATCGCGCGCACCGCATCGGTCAGACCAAGGTCGTCACGACGTACCGCCTCATCGCGAAGGGCACGATCGAGGAGAAGATCCTCGAGCTCGGCGGCAAGAAGCGCGAGCTCACGAGCGCGGTCCTCTCCGAGGACGTCGGCGGCGCGAAGAAGCTGACGAAGGGCGACCTCGAAGAGCTCTTTAAGTTCGACTGAGTTTTTTCAACGCAGGGGCTTCGCCCCTGCACCCCGCTCGCACGATGCAGAAAAACGTCAGAACGTTTTTCCGCCGCGTGCTCGCTGCGCAGTATCATCGCTCGGCTCAATGTCGGAACGGGACGATCAGCCCGCGACCGTCCCGCCGCCGGTCGGTGAGGACGACGCCTATTCCGCCACGACGAAGGTCGGCGCGATGCCGGCCGACATCATGGAGAAGCTCCGCGCGGAGGGGCTCTTGCCCGAGGAGGCGACGGGCGATCGCGAGACGGCGCCGCATCGTCCCTCGACCTCGCTCGACAAGCGGCCGAACCCGCCGCCGTCCACGCCGTCCACGCCGCCCGAAGAGGCGCGCGAGACGGTGCCGGGCCCGATCCCGACGCTCTACTCGAACGCTCCGCCGCCGAAGATCGACTCGGTCAAGCCGCCGCCGCCCTCGGAGGAGCCGTCGTCTGCGATCGAGACGCCGGTCGCGTTCGCGTTCCCGCCGGTCGAGGGCGCGGTGCCCAAGGTTGGGGCGGCGAAGGAGGAGGCGACGGAGGCTGCGGCGCGTGAGGAGACGACGGGGGCGGCGATGTCGCGCGGCGATCTCCCGGCGCGGGACGCGGGGCCGGAGCCGCCGTCGAAGCGGACGCTCTACCTCGTCGCGGCGTTCGTCGTGGTGGCGTTGATCGTGGCGCTGCTCCGCCTCGCCGGATAGCCTGCCGGGCATGATCTGGCTCTCGAGCTCCACCCTCGTTCGACTTCGCGATCAACTCCAGCAGCGCGGCCGTCGGCCCTCGATCGTCGCGGCCGATCCGTCGATGTCGCCGGAGAACATCGAGCTCCAGAACATCGTCGGCGAGTACGGTCCGCTCTGCGAAGCGATGTACCTCATGATGAGCGCCGACGGCGCGGTGGGCGAGGAGGAGCGCGAGGTCCTGAAGGGCGCGCTCCGCAACCTCTCCGGCGACACGATCCGCACCGCGCACATGGACAAGATGCTGGAGGACGCGGGCAAGGCGGTCGCCGATCAGGGGCGCGACGCGCGCATGCAGGCGATCGTCGCCGACCTCCACGAGGACAAGCCGCGCGCGGAGGTCGCGTTCGTGCTCGCCGCCGCGATCGCGTTCGCCGACAACGCGATCGCGGACGAGGAGAACGAGACCCTCAACACGTTCGCGGAGGGCCTCGGCATCGACGAGGCGAGGGCGAACCAGCTCCTCGACGAGGTCGAGGCGGACATGGGGAAGGAACAGCCGCCCTCGGGTTGAGCGCCTCGAACGCCCCGGCGGGGGGTTGGGGCCGTGCGGGTGGGGGAGGTGGGGCGCGGAGCGGCGGCGATGCCTTCCCGGTGAGAAGACGCTCGCGACGCCGCACGCGATGACCTTTCCGGTGAGAAGGCGCCGGTGCAACGCCAAGAAATAATGCTCGCTCTGCCCGGATCGCTCGGGGCTCGCTCGGAGGCTCGATGAGGGGGCGTGCCGCGGCGAAGCAAATTCCTAAGTTCGGCGCGGGTTCGCTACGATTCCTCGGGCGTGACGACCAAGGTCGACCCAGGCCCCGAGGCGGGCGAACGGATCGGCGCGTATCGCGTCGTCCGGAGGCTGGCGACCGGGGGGACCAGCGACGTGCTCCTCGCGAAGGCGGAGGGGCCGCACGGGTTCGAGCGCACGGTCGTCCTCAAGGTCCTGCTCTCGCACTTCGGTAAGGACGACGAGGTCGCGCGCATGTTCGCGCGCGAGGCGGCGGCGTACGCGCGCCTCTCGCACCCCGCGATCGTGCGGCTGTTCGACTTCTTCGCGGTGCCGGCGGCGGAGGGGAAGGCGAAGGGCGGCGGGCAGCTCGTCATGGTGCTCGAGCACGTCGACGGGCCGCCGCTCGCGCGGCTCAAGTCGATGGTGAAGGCGATCGGGAAGGAGCTCGACGACAAGGCGGCGGTCTACGTCGCGGCCTGCATCTTCTCGGCGCTCGCCGCGGCGCACTCGGCGACGGACGACAACCAGATCCCGGCGCCGGTCATCCATCGCGACGTCAATCCGTCGAACGTGCTCGTGCCGTGGGACGGGTACCCGAAGCTCGCGGACTTCGGCATCGCGAAGGTGACCGGGCTCGGGCACCACAGCGTCGTCGGGATGGTCAAGGGGACCTACGGGTACATGGCCCCGGAGCAGGTGACGGGGCAGGAGGCGGTCACGCCGCGCTCCGACGTGTACGCGGCGGGGATCATTCTGTGGGAGCTCCTCACGCGGCGGCGCGCGTTCCAGCGCGGCGCGCTGCCGGAGATCGAGGCGCTCCGCGCGATGGCGGAGCCGCGGCTGCCCGCGCTCGAGTCGATCCGGTCGGACGTCGATCGCACCGTCCGCGACGCGCTGCGGCGCGCGCTCGAGCCCCGCGCGGAGAAGCGGAAGATCACGGCCGAGGAGATGGCCTCGATCCTCTCCGCGGTGGTGCCGCTCGACGTCGGGCGCGAGCGGCTCATGTCGCTGCTCGGTCTCGTGCGGAACGACGCGCGCGCCGCGAACGCGCAGGCGTCGATCGCGCCGCCGCCGATGCCGGCGGCCGGCGTGGCGGGCGCGGTGCCGGGGTCCGAGCTCGTGATCCCGACCGCGCCGAAGGCCCCCGCGCTCGCGACCCACACGATGCACGGCGTCGCGCCGCCGCCGGCCGTGCAGGGGATCGGCCTCGGCGGCGGGCAGACGCCGAGCCGCACGATGCCGAAGGCCGCGGCGCGCCCCTCGAGCCAGCGGATGTTCCCGTCCGCGCCGCCCGCGCCGCCGACGCCGTCGAACGCGGCGCTGCCGGCGACGCGGTCCTCGAGCCAGCGCATGCCGGCCGCGGCCGCGTCGCCCGCGCTCGCGTCGGCCGCGCTCGCGGCGCCGCCGAACGAGCCGGGCGTCCGCGAGCTGCTCTCGCTCCCGACCCGGCCTGCGATGCCGGCCGTCGTTCCGCCGGCGGCGGGTGGGGGCGCGCCGCTCGTGGGGCCGCCGCCGCAGCCGAACCGCGCCGGCAGCCGGCCCGCGATGCCGGCCGTCGGGCGCGGGTTGCCCGCGCCCTCGGAGCCGCCGCGCCGGCCGAGCGCCGCGGCGCGGCTCGCGAGCTCCATCCCCGATGCTGATCCGAAGATCGAGAGCGTCCCGCCGACGCGGCCGCTCGCGATGTTCGAGGGGCTCGGGGACTCGTTCCCGCCGGGGCGTCTCAGTCATCCGCCGGACTCGCCGCGGGCGGGGGCGCCGCTGAAGGACCTCACCGGCGGGCTCGGGCTGCGCGACGCGATCGACGAGATCATGAAGGGCGTCCCCGCGTCGGCCTCGATGGCGGCGGCGAAGGCGGTGACCCGGCCGCCGCCGGCGGCGGACGACGCGCAGGAGCCGACCGCCGTCCTCCGCGAGACGACGCGCGTGCCGCCGAACGTCGCGCAGGACCTCGTGCAGGGGTTCTCCGACGGACGCGACATCGGGAACATCCCGCCGGCGCCGCCGCCGATGCAGGCGGACTACCCGAACGCGCACGACGGGGACGACGAGCCGGTCGACACGGTGGTGCAGGAGCCGCCGCCGCCGACGCCGCGGATGCTTCCGGTGAACCTCTCGAGCACGGTCGCGATGGAGTCGCGCCCGATGCCGTCGTCTCCGGCGGCGGCGGCGTCTCCGGCCGCGGCGTCGTCGGACGCGAAGACGACGACCGGCGCGATGCCGAGGTACACGCCGCCGCCGCAGGGCTTCGGGCAGACCACGCCGCTGCCGGCCGCGACGGCGTCGCCGCCCTCGAGCGGCGCGATCCTCTCGCAGCCTGCGAATTCGCAGAACCCTCCGCGCCCGGCGCAGCTTCGGATGACGACGGATCCGCCTTCGGAGCGCGCGGAGAAGAAGGGGATGGGCGTCGGCACCGTCGCGATCCTGCTCGTGCTGGTCGTCGCGGCGGGCGTCGCCGGAACGGTCGCGCTCGTGCGTTACCAGGCGACGAAGGCGGTCGAGGCGGATGTTCCGCCGTCGGCGTCGGAGGTCGTGCCGTCGGCGTCCTCGGCGTCCTCGGCGTCCGTGTCGGCGGTGCCGGACGTGATGCCGCCCGTCGATGCGGGTGTGGTCGTGGCCGACGCGGCTCCGGTGGTTCCGGCGACGGCGGAGGTGGACGCCGCTGCGGTGGAGGGGGTGCCGGAGGGGATGGGGATCGTGCGCACGACGGGGGCGGCGCCGGGGCGGCGCATCTTCGTCGACGAGAAGGTCGCGGGGCAGACGCCGGAGAGCATCACGGTGAAGTGCGGGGCGCACGCGGTTCGGCTCGGCAGCACGGGCAAGGCGCAGGACGTCGACGTGCCGTGCGGCGGGGAGATCGTCGTCGGCGACGTGAAGTAGTCCGTCGTTCAGTTCGCGTCTTTTTCCTTCTCGGGGAGCGACACGAAGTCGGGCCACCAGGCGTCGAGCCAGGTCTCGCCGCCGACGTTCGACGGATGGACGCCGTCGCTCGCGCGCTCGATCTTCAGGGTGGTGGAGTCGACGAAGTGACACGTCCCCGCGTGGCCCTTGATGACCTCGGAGAGGAGGATGTCCGAGGTCTTCCCCGACGGCGTCGTCACCGAGGTCTTGATGCGCGGCGGCCCGATCCACCAGCACTCGCGATCGCCGATGCGCTTCACGATGCGCTCGACGCTGCCGCCGTAGCCCTCGGGGTGCGGGGAGAGCACGTCGTTCGCGCCGAGGGTGATGATGACGATGTCCGGCTTCTCGTCGCGGAGGGCGTCGCGCAGGGTCGCGCCTCGGTCGAAGCTGTTGAGCGACTCGCTCACGGTGGTGCGACGGACGAGCTTCGCGCCTTCGGGCGTGAGCTTCTTCTCGAGCGCGCGCGTGAGCCCGAAGGTGCCGCCGACCATCGAGTCGCCCGCGTGGAGGACCTTCTTGCCTTTCAGCGATCGCGCCGGCTTCGGCGCGGCGGCTTCCGCTTCGAGCGCGGCGTCCTGAACCAGCCCCGCATCGAGCTCGACGCTCGCAGCATCGGTGCCGGCATCCGCATCGGTGCCCGCCTTCTTGTCCCGATGCGTGCAGCCTGCCGCGACGATCGCTGCAAAAATGACAAAGGACCGACGCATCCGCGCCGGCCCTTATACAACACGCCCCCGCCCACGCCGCCCCCATGTGCTCGCAGCGAGAGCGAGCGCGCGGCAGAAAAACGTTCTTACGTTTTTCTGCATCGCGCGAGCGGGGTGCAGGGGCGCAGCCCCTGCGTTACTGAGCGACGTCCGCGCAGCAGCGGAAGCCGGTCGAGTAGTCGTGGTACCAGACCTCGTGCGCGTCGGTGCGGTAGCCGCAGCCGTCGCCGTTCTTCTCGACGTCGAGGTAGTAGCCGCCCTGGAAGGTGCCCGCGGGATCGTCGACCCACTCGTGGATGTTGCCGACCATGTCGTGGACGCCGTAGCCGTTGGTGCAGCCCTCGTGGGAGCCGGTCTCGGCGAGCGTGCCCGGCAGCTGGTTGAGCTGCGGGTCGTTCATGATCTTGTTCGACGAGAAGGCGGTGCCGTCGGCGATGTTCGCGGCCCAGTAGAAGCCGATCGGGCTCCGGCCGTTGTCGTTGCAGGTGCCGGGCTTGCGCTCCTTGCCGTAGCCGTACGTCTGCTTCTCGGGGCCCTTGCAGGCAGTCCGCCACTCCTGCGGCTTGCAGAGGCGCTTGCCCGACGCCTTGCAGGCGTTGGCGGCCTGGGTGCCGGAGATGTAGCCCTGCGGGTAGACGCCCTTCTGGCTGACGGCGCGGACCTTGTGTCCCTCGACGCGCATGTAGAACGGGTAGGGGCGCTCTTCGCCGCCCGGGAGCATCTCGACGAGGGAGGCTTCGTACTTGTCGACGCAGAACCGGTCGTCGATGCTCGCCATGTCGGCCGGGCAGAGGCCGTTCATCGGGGCGGGGCGGTCCTCTTCCTTGAGCTCGTCGGCCACGGTGTCGATCGCCGCGAACGCGAGGAGCGGGGCCGGCGCGTTGACGAGGATGGAATCGTCGGTCGCCGCCGGGCGTTTCCCGACGTTGTCCTGGGCGGAAGCCGTGGACGAAAGGACCCGGGCGGCGAGGGGAGAGAGCTCGCTGCGGATGACCTCCGAGCGCGAACAACCAGCCACTGCGAAGAACGCGGCAATGCCCGCTACGAAACCGCCGATAAGCCAAGCCGGGTGGTTGTTCTGCGTCACGTTGGAAACCCTTCCGGCGAGAGGAACCCCAGGGGACGACCTCCTGGGGGCCGCGTACCGAGCTACGCGTGACCATGGGAATACGCCACCCCAGGGGGGGTCGTCGACCAAAAATCGACATGACCCCCCAAAAAATGTGAGACGGCGCCGCTACTTACCCCTGGTTTGCAGAGCTGCCACACGGCGAAACTCGTTGGAGTTCAAAGGTTTAACGTCCTGTAGTTAAAGGTGAGAGAAACATGGCGCCGAGCGGGAAAAATAGCCTCCGCCTGCACGTCCGTGCGCTCCCGCGCCTCGCCCTGTCGCAAATCGACGCCAGAGAAGTCCCCTTCGCAGCTCAAGACGAGCGACTCCTGCGCAACTCGCGCAAGCGTCGCGCAAATGCTCGCGCGCTGGGCCGCGGGATGCGGCGTACGCGTGTGTTTGCGCAATTCGCGCACGTACGCGCGCAGGAGGTTGTCGCGAGCTGGATCGCGGAAGAGTCGGTGGCAGTGGCGCATTCGAGGGGGCGCGCTCCGATATGGTGGGGTTGGCGCGCGAGGGCGATGCGCGCGACACGTCGCGTAGCTGCGCAGGTCTGACGTAGATGCGGTGGCCGTGGCCTGCGCGGCGCGCGGCGGCTAGCGCGGTAGAGGGCGCGACGCGGTGGCGGTGACGCGTTCGAGCGTGCGTTGCGGCGGTGCGTGGCGCGTGCGGGGGCGGGATGCGACGACGCGTGGGCGCCGATGCGGTTCGAGGGCGCTGGTGCGTTGAGGCGTGGCGCGATGTGATGGTGCGTTCGAGGCGGGCGCGGGTGGGCGAGGTGTTTTGCGGCGGGGTGGGGTCGGGGTTGCGTGGGTTGGGGCGGATCCGGTAGCGATCCGGGGGGTGCGGCATCGGCTCTACCTTACGCCTGGGATGTTTGGGTTCGGGAAGCTTGGGACTTACGACTACTTCGCGCATGTCGCGGGGGCGCTGAAGGCGCGGTTCGAAGCGGCGGGGCTGGAGCTCGAGACCCACGTCGTCGACGTCGCGCCGACCGCGTCGATCCGGCGGCGGGCGGCGCGGCTCGCGGAGCTCGTGCACGCCACGGCCGGAAACGGCGAGGACCACCTGCACATCGTCGGGCACTCGACCGGTGGGCTCGACGCGCGGCTCGTCGCGTCGCCGTCGGCCCGGCTCCCCGTCGCTCCCGAGAAGCTCGCGTGGCTGCCTCGGCTCGCGAGCGTCACCACGATGAGCACTCCCCACTACGGGACGCCGCTCGCCAGCTTCTTCGCGACCGTCAGCGGGCAGCGGATGCTCTACGCCGTCAGCGCCCTCACGTTCATCGCCCTCTCGGTGGGGGCTCCGCCGCTCGCCGCCGCGAGCGCGCTCGTCGTCGCGCTCGGGCAGCTCGATCGCGCCGTCCTCGGGATGGAGATCGCGGTCCTCGACCGGACGACCGAGGCCCTCCTCAAAGTCCTCGAGCCCGCGACGAGCCGCGAGGTCCGCGACTTCCTCGGGGCGATCACCAAGGACCAAGGCGCGATGATCCAGCTCACGCCGGAGGCGATGGACCTCTTCCAGTCCGGCGTCGAGGACCGGCCCGGCGTCCACTATCAATGCACCGTCGCCGCCGCGCCGTCGCCGTCGGCGCGGCGCCTCGCCCGCACCATGCTGACCCCGTGGCGCGCCATCTCGTCGGCGCTCTTCACCACCCTCTACGGCATCACCTCGCGCATCGACGAGGTCCACTACCCCTGCGCCGCCGCCGACGCGGACGCGCTGCTCGAGCCGCTGTTTCGCCGCCTCCCGACCGCCGGCGCCAACGACGGCGTCGTCCCGACCCGATCGCAGATCTGGGGGAAGATCGTGTGGGCGGGGGCGGGCGACCACCTCGACATCCTCGGGCACTTCCGGCACCTCGCGCCCGTCGACCCCGCGCCGTTCTGGCGCCGCGTCTTCGCGAAGCGCCCCGATCAGGTCCACGTCGACTGGCTCACCAGCGGCTCGAACTTCGACCTCGACCAGTTCGGCCGCCTGATGGACGCCATCGCCGGCGGCATGCTCCGCTCCACAGGCTTTCCCAACCCTGGGGAAAACTGAGGATAACTCGTGGCGATCTGCCCCACGCGGCAGCCTCGCCTCAGGCGTTCATGCTGCGATTTGCGCGTAAATCGTCTCGTATCGCGCGCGCATCGCGTCCACCGTGAAGCTCGCCAGCACCCGCTCGCGCGCCCGCGCTCCCCGGCGCTCCACCTCCGCTCGATCCGCGGCCGCGCGCAAAAGGACCCGCGCGAGCGCGCTCGGCGTCCGCGCGTCCGCCAGCCAGCCGGTCTCGCCCTCGCGGACGATCTCCGGGATCCCTCCCACCGGGACCGCGATGACCGGCCGCCCCATCGCCATCCCCTCGAGCAGCGCGATGCCGAGCCCCTCCTCTCTTGCGCTCGACAGCACCGCGTCCGCGCGCGCGACGTCGCCGCGGACGTCCGCGGCGTAGCCTCGGATCCGGACCCGCGGCCCGGCCGGGCCCTCGAGGAGCGAGCGCTTCGACGCGGCCAGCGCCTCGAGCCGCGCGCGCTCCGAGCCCTCTCCGACGATGTCGAGCTCCACCTCCGGCACCCGCGCGACCGCCTCGATCGCGAGCTCGAGGCCCTTCCGCGGATCGAGGCGGCCCACCGCGACCAGCTTGAGCCGGTCGGTCGGCGTGAACGGGCGCGCCTCGAAGCGCGCCGGATCGACCCCGTTGTGGACCACGAACGTCCGCGCCTTCGCGAGCCACGGCATCCGCGCGATCGCGACGCGGCGGACGTGCTCGCTGATGAACACGATCGCCCCCGCGCGCGGGAGCGACCAGCGCGCGAACGGCCGGCACGACGGATCGTCGTAGACGCGCGTGGAGTGCTCCGTCCGGACGACGCGCACCCCGGCGCGGTCGGCCGCGCGCGTCCCGAGGACCTGCGACGCGAACGTGTGGAGGTGCACGACGCCCGCGTTCCGGCGCTCGATCACGTTCGTGAGCCAGTCGACGTCGCCGGGACCGAGCGCGCGCTTCAAGAAGGAGAGCGGGTCCTCGCGCACCGGCCCGCGGTCGTCGACGACGAGGTCCGCCTCGCGGAAGAGCCGCCGCAGCTCGTCGTTCGGCGTGAAGAGCGCGATCGAGCTCGTCCGTCGCGACGGACCCGTCATCAGGTCCACGAGCATCCGCTCCGCGCCGCCGACCTCCCCCGCCGCGACGACGTGGACGACGTGCGCGCTCACGCCGCCTCGCTCACCGTGGCCTCCGGCGCAGCGCGGAGCTCCGCCAGCCGCGCCTCGAAGCGGAACCAGAAGACGATCGCGACCGCGGTGTGCACGCACGACGTCGAGAGCGCGAGGCCCTCGAGGCCGAGGAAGCGCGAGAGCACGACGTTGCACAGCGCGTTCGTGGTCGCGTTGAAGATGCCCATCGAGATCATGATCGACCCGTTCTTCGTCGCGACGTGCGCGCGCGCCAGGACGAGGAGCGCGCCGAACGACGCGAGCCCGACGAGGTGGTACGGGAGGATGTGCGCCATCCGTAAGACGCCGGCCTCATCCATGCGGCCGTGCAGGAAGATGGCGCGGAGGAGCGGCTCGCGCACGAAATAGAGGAGCGCCGCGGCGCTGAGCAGGATCGCGCAGACGCTCACGAGCGCCCGCACCACCGTGCGCCGGATCGTGGTGAGGTCCTTGCGCGCGAAGTCCTCCGCGAGGTGGCTCATCAGCACCGGGAGCAGCGCGGCCTGGAGGAGCGAGGTCGGGAGGAGCGCGACGTCGCCGGAGTAGCGGAGCATCGTGCCGCCGCCGATGACGCCGGTGATGCCGGCCATGAGCTGGTCGACGACCGGGTTCACGCGCGTGACCGCGCCGCCGCCGACCTCCGAGGACGCGAGCTTCATGAACGTCCGGAACGCGGGCGGCCGCTCGAAGCAGAGCTCGACCTTGAGGCCGAGCGCGCGGATCGCGAACCACGCGAGCAAGGTCGCGCACACGAGCTCGCCCGCGAGCGACGCGACCGGCACGAACGCGATCCCCATCGTCCCGTGGGTGGCGGCGAGGATGCCGACGTTGAGGAGCATCCCGACGAAGCTCGCGATCGGCTGGACGAAGAACTGCCGCTCCACCACCGCGAGGGTGCTGAAGAACGTGCGCGTGCTCATCGTCACGAGGTAGAGGCAGAACGGCCCGACCATCCGCGCCGCGATCGCGAACGACGCGTCCTCGTAGCGGACGCGGAACCACGTGAGCGCCGCGCCGCCGATGACGAGCGCGAGCGCGCCGCCGAAGAGCCAGGTGTGCGCGAGGAGCGAGCCGCGGAGGCGGGGGAGCCCCTCCGGGCGCGTGACCTTCTCCTCCGCGAGGATCGGGACGAGCGCGGAGTCCTGGTGGAGCGAGAAGATGAGCGAGCCCGCGAAGCCGAACACCGCCCAGGCGAAGTAGTAGACGTCGCTCGCGTCGTTGCGCCCGAACCAGAACGCGTAGAGGAGCGGCAGGCTCGCCTCGAGCGCGCGGAAGATGACCTGCGCCGGCAGGACGAGGAGCGCCGTCTTCGCGATCGAGGGCCGCTTCGTACCTGCGCCGCTCACGCCCCCAGGATCTCCGGCACATCGCCGAGGCCGATGACCGAGATCGACTCACGCTGCGCGAAAGCGAGGAGGACACGGAGCCGATCGAGGATCGCGCGGGCGTCGTGCTCCGCGTCCGCGTACGGGCTGGCGTCCGGGATGACCTCCGTGTTGTGGAGCATCGCGTTGAGCACGACCGGCCGGCCCGGCGTCGCCCGGCGCGCCTCGCCGATCTCGTCCTCCGCGAGGCGGACGAGCGCCTCGCCGCTCGTCCACGTCGGGCGGAGCCAGCGCGGTCCGAGCTTCTTGCCGATGCCGGGGAGCAAGTTGAGGAAGCGCGGCCGGATCGTGATCGGGATCTCGAGGATGGTCGACGAGCCGGGGCGCGTCGGATCGTCGGGATCGGGACGGTACGGCTGCGTCGGCGCGTCGGCGAAGGTGAGGCCGGGGGAGCCGGCCTTCGACCAGTCGACGTTGGGCGTGACGCTCGACTCGACGCTGTAGCCGAGGTCCTCGAGGATGCGGATCGTGCGCGGCCCGATGCCGAAGCGGCCCGCGCGGAACGACACCGGCTGGTGCTGGAACGTGCGGATGAACTGATCGGTGAGGTAGGTGAGCTTCCGCTTCTCGATGTCGCCTTCGTAGTCGCGCTGGAAGTCGCGCGTGACCTCCGGCTCCCACGCGCCCGGCTCCGCGTACTCGCCGTGGAGGTGCGCGCCGAGCTCGCAGCCCGCGCCGATGTTCGTGAGCTCCTCCGCCGAGCGCGCGTCGCGGATGACCTCCGGCGACACGAGGTACGTCGGCTTCGCGCCGTACGACGCGAACAGCGGCTGCAGGCGCTCGACGATGCCGACGTGCACGCCCTCGAAGGCCATCGGTCGTTGCGACCGCCATTGCGGGCCCTTGTCACACTCCGTGTCGATCGACACGCAGAGGTAGGCCCGGCTCATCCGGCCGTCTTTAGCACGGGGTCCGCGAGACCCGGTGCGATTTGGCGTGTTTGCGGCCCGCGGCCAGGTGCTGTAACGGGTCGCGTTGTCCCATGCCCCGCAAGGTGCGCGTCCTGTTCATCAACGACACCGCGCGGAACGGCGGGCCGGGGCGCAGCCTCTTCTACATCCTTCGCTTCCTCGACCCGGAGGTCGTCCACCGCTCGGTGGTGCTCCCGCGCGCCGGCGTCATCAGCGAGCTCTACGAGACCCACCGCGTCACGGAGGAGCTGCTCTTCGAGCCGGACCTGGTCGAGAACCCGATCGAGCCCGCCGATCGGCCGATGGCGCGCGACGACTTCGACGCGCCGGTCGCGACGCGCGCGATGCGGGCGGGGGTCAACGTCGTCCGCGCCGGACGCGCGCTCGCGCGGCTGACCAAGCTCCTCCGGCAGGGGCCGCGCGGCGAGGGCCGCTACGACCTCGTCTACTGCAACGGGACGAACGCCGACTTCGCGGGCGGCCTCCTCGCCAAGGCGAGCGGCGTCCCCGCGCTCTGGCACGTCCGGTACACGTCGCTCCCCGGCGCGGTGCGCGGGCTCCACGATCGCCTCGCGGTGAGCCGCGGCGTGCGCCGCATCGTCTGCGTGTCCAACGCGTCGGCGCAGCTCTTCCCGCACTGCGCGGAGAAGGTGCGGGTCATCCACAACGCGCTCGACACCGAGGAGTTCGACGTCCGCGGCATCACGCCGACGCTGCGGCGCGAGCTCGGCCTCCCGCCCGACGCCGTGATCTTCGGGAGCGTGGGCCGCATCCTCCCGCGGAAGGGCTACGTGGAGATGATCCGCGCGGCGCGGACGGCGCTCGACGCGATGAACGAGGACGAAGAGCGGCGCGCGTTCTTCACCGTGCTCGGCGACACGCCGGAGGACATCCGTCCCGACCACCTCGCGGAGTGCCGCGCGCTCGTCCGCGAGCTCAGGCTCGAGCACAAGTTCAAGTTCCTCGGCTTCGTCGCGAACGTGAAGCCCATCGCCGCGGACTTCGACGTCGCCGTCGTCCCGAGCGTCTACGCCGATCCGCTGCCGCGCGCCGTCATCGAGGCGAGCGCGCTCGGCAAGCCCGTCGTCGCGTTCGACGTCGGCGGCGTGTCGGAGATGCTCGCGGACGGCGTCACCGGCGCGCTCGTCCCGCCCGGCGACGTGCGCGCGCTCGCGGAGCAGATGCTCCGCTACCTCCGCGATCCGGACCTCCGCCTCGCGCAAGGTCGCGCCGCGCGGGCGCGCGTCGAAGAGCACTTCGACGGGGCGAAGCAGGCGAAGCGCATCCAGGCGCAGATCCTGGAGGCGGCGGGAGCGATGGCATGAGCGAGCACCCGGAGGTCTCGGGCCCGCGCGGCCCGCTCCGTCGCGCGGTCGAGGCCCTCGTCGCGTTGGCCGTCGCGCGGCCGTGGCTCGTGATCGTCCTCTCCCTCGTCGCGATCGGCTGCGCGCAGCTCTACATCCGCTCCCGCCTCGAGCTCAGGTCCGACTTCCTCGAGCTCTTGCCGCGCGACTCTCCCGGCTTCGTCTCGTTCGAGCAGCAGCTCCACCGCGTCGGCGGCGCGGCCACGCTCTACGTCATCGTGGAGTCGCCCGACCGCGCGGCGAACGAAAAATTCATCGACGACCTCGCCGCCGAGGTGAAGAAGATCGAGCCCGACCTGGTCTCCTACGTCGAGGACGGCTCGAAGGAGGTCCGCGCCTATTTCCAGGCCAACAAGTGGCTCTACGCCGATCTCGCCGACCTCGAGAAGGCCGACCAGAAGCTCGACAACCAGATCGCCATAAAGAGCGGAATGGTTGAAAATCTCGAAGGCGATGAAATCCAACCGAAGGCGTCCGACGCGGGCGCCGAGCGCGCGCTCGGGATGGACGACTACAAGGCGCGCTGGGACCAGCAGGCGAACAAACACGACGACTTCCCGACCGGCTACTTCGCGACGAAGGACGGCCGCATGCTCGGCATCCGCATCGTCTCGCCGTCGACCGGCACCGGCGATCGCGGCGGCGACGTGCTCCTCGAGCGGGTGAAGGCGATCGTCGAGGACCTCGACCTCCCCGCGCGGCATCCCGAGATGAAGGTCGGCTACGCCGGCGACATCCCGAACGCGATCGCGGAGAAGCAGTCGATCGTGACGGAGGCCGCGACCGCGACCGCGATCGCGACGATCGTGATCCTGATCGGCATCTTCACGTTCTTCCGCTCGTTCTCGGCGGTGTTCGTGATGCTCCTGCCCGCCGCGCTCGGCGTCGCGTGCGCGTATTCGTTCGCGACCGCGACGTTCGGCTACGTGAACACGTCGGGCGCGTTCCTCGGCGCGATCATCTTCGGCAACGGCATCAACTACCCGATCGTCCTCTTGAACCGCTACCGCGAGTTCACCGCGCGCGGGATGACGCCCGACGTCGCGAAGAAGGCGGCGGTGTGGAACGCGTTCCGCGCGGAGCTCGTCGGCGCGAGCGTCGCCGGCATCGCCTACGGCTCGCTCGTCATCACGCGGTTCCGCGGCTTCAGCCAGTTCGGCATGATCGGCTTCGTCGGGATGCTCCTCGTCTGGCTCTCGATCATCCCGCTCGTCCCCGCGACGGTGACGGTCTTCGAGCGCCTCCGCGCGAAGCCGTGGTACCGGCCCGTCGCGCGCCTCCGCGAGGCGATCTTCGGCGCCCCCGTCATCCGGCACCTCTTCCCGGAGGTGAAGAGCGACGGCTCGCGCGGAGAGGTCGTCAACACCATCGCGCGGATCACGGAGCGCTACCCGCGCGTCATCCTCGCCGGGGCCGCGCTCGTCACGCTCGCGGCGCTCGTGAAGATCCCGGGCTTCCTCGCCGATCCGTGGGAGTACAACTTCGCGCACCTCGGCTCGAAGGCGTCGAAGACGGGCGGGGCGGGGGAGTGGTCGGTGAAGGCGGAGAGCGTCTTCGGCGGCAAGATGAACGTCGCCGGCGCGCTGATGCTCGCCGACAAGCCCGAGCAGACGCCGGCGGTGAAGAAGCAGATGCTCGCGAACGACGCCGCCGACGAGGAAGGCAGGCTCATCGCCGACATCGCGACGGTGTACGATCTGCTCCCCGGACCGCCGGAGGAGCAGCAGAAGAAGCTCGAGGTGCTCGAGCGCATCCGCGACCGCCTCACCCCGCGCGTGATGCACGAGATGAAGGAGGACGAGCGGAAGACGCTCGACGAGCTGAAGCCGCCGGAGGACCTGAAGGTGCTGGAGGCGAAGGACCTCCCCTCCCTCATCCGGCGCCGCTTCGAGGAGCGCGACGGCACGCTCGGCACCGTCCTCTACGTGAAGACGGGGAGCGACGTCTCGCGCTCGAACGGCAAGAACATGCTCCGCCTCGCGAAGACGACGGACAACGTGCAGCTCCCGGACGGCACGATCGTGCACACCGCGAGCCGCTCGACCGTGTTCGCGGAGATGATCCGCTCGATGGAGCGCGACGGCCCGCTCGCGACCGGCGCGTCGCTCATCGCGGTGTCGATCGTCGTCCTCCTCGCGACCTCGAGCCTCCGCGGCTTCGCCTCCGTCATGATCTCGCTCGTCCTCGCGGTCGTGTGGATGGTCGGCCTCGCGGCGTGGTTGGGGTGGCGGCTCAACTTCCTGAACTTCATCGCGCTGCCGATCACCTTCGGCATCGGCTGCGAGTACCCGTTCAACATCTTCGATCGATCGCGCCTCCTGAAGGGCGACATCACGCTCGCGCTGAAGCGGAGCGGCGGCGCGGTCGCGCTCTGCAGCTTCACGACGACGATCGGCTACGGCTCGCTCGTCTTCGCCGACAACCAGGCGCTCCAGTCGTTCGGTCACCTCGCGATGAGCGGCGAGGTCCTCGCGATCGGCGCGGCGCTCTTCGTGCTGCCGAGCATCCTCCACGTGTGGCGCGCGCGCGCGCGGGCCTAACGGCAGCCGGCGGGCGGGACCGGGATCTTCTGGTCGTAGGCCTTGAAGCGGACGAACGTGGGCTGCTGCTCGGCGCCGAGCGCGGCGTAGGCCGGGTAGTAGACGTATTGCCCGTCGAACACCGCGCCCCAGTAGCGGGTCGAGGGGATCGCGAGCGCGGCGCCGACGACGATGTCCCACGACGCGGGGTCGGCGAGGCCGCCCTGCGTGTCGAAGCGCGTGAAGATCGTGTTCTGGGTGCCGACCGGGTACGGCGCGAGGTAGAGGAAGCGGCCGTCGTAGGCGCCGCCGATGAAGCCGCGCGTGAGCGGGTTCTTCACGTTCGTCGGCTGCGACTCCCACCCCGCGTCGAGCGCGCCCGTGTGCGGGCGGCGGAGGAGCTTCACCGGCGCGGACGCGTCCTTGGTGTTGTACTGCGTGAAGTAGAGGTGCTGCGCGGTCGCGATCGTCCCGTGGACGTACGCGAACTCCTCGCCGAGCGCCGCGACGTCGAAGGCCTCCCACGAGGTCTCCGCCCCGATCGGCTTCGTCTGATCCCAGCGCGCGAGGCACGCCGTCGCCGCGCTCGCGGACGGGCCGAGGTACGTCTGCGTGCCGATGCAGGCGCCCTCGGCCGTCGCCGCGCACTCGAAGGCGGCGGCGTCGGGCGTCCCCACCGTCCAGCCGGCGTCGAACGACTCGTCCTTGTGCGTGAGCGGGACGAGGGCGGTGCTGTTCGTGTAGACGGTGCCGCCGCCGTTGAGTGGGAGCGCGGTGTTGTAGTTGACCGCGCCGGCGTTGAGCGTGGTCGCGTTGAAGGTCTGCCACGAGCTCCCGAAGCTGAAGTCGTTCGGGTTGAGGCGCGTGTCGTAGCGGAGGAAGACGCCGTCCTGGTACCCCGCGACGACGAGCCAGGGCCCGTCCATGATCGCGGCGAGGTGCGGGCCGGCGGTGCCGCCGATCGCGGTCTCGGGATCGAACGCGAGCCACGCGCTCGGCTCGTCGAACGTCGCGGCGGTCGTGTCGTAGCGGAGGATGCGGGAGCCCGTCAGCCCGGCGTCGGGGCCGTCGAAGTCGGCGGCGCGGAGGAAATAGACGAAGCGCCCGTCGAAGGGGCCGGCGAGGTAGCTGCCGCCGTTGCCGGCGTAGGTCGACCAGCGCGTGGGGTCGTCGAGGCGGCCGGGCAGGTTCGGCTCCGCGGCGTCGGGCGCCTCGGCCTCCGGCCCGCTGTCGCTGCTCGGCGCGGGCTCGTCGTAGCCGGGCGGATCGAGGCCCAGGACCACGCTGCAACCCGCGAGGACCAGGATCCCCAGAAAGCCGAAGGCCCTCCGCCGCATGTCCTCAAAGACTACCCGAACCCGCGCGTGGTCGATATCGTTTCCAAAGGCCTGAATGCAGCCCGAGTTGCACCAGCCGCTGCTCTCGAAAGGGGACCTCGTCGCGGGTCGCTATCGGGTCGAGCGCGTGATCGGCGCGGGTGGGATGGGTCAGGTCGTCGCGGCGCGCCACGTCGAGCTCGGGAACCTGTTCGCGATCAAGGTCCTCCGCCCGTCCGAGGACCACGCCGTCGCGGTCCGCTTCATGCGCGAGGCCCAGGCGGTCGCGCATCTGAGGAACGACCATGTCGTCCGCGTGCACGACGTGGGGCAGATGGCCAACGGGCTGCCGTACATCGTGATGGAGCACCTCGACGGGCAGGACCTCGGCGCGCTCCTCGCGGCGCGCGGCCCGCTCGCGATCGACGAGGCGGTCGGCGCGATCCTCGAGGCGTGCGAGGGGCTCGCGGAGGCGCACGCGCTCGGGATCGTGCATCGAGACCTGAAGCCGCAGAACCTCTTCCTCGCGCGGAAGTCGACCGCCGGCGACGCGATCGTCAAAGTCGTGGATTTCGGGCTCGCGAAGAGCATCACCCAGGGCAACGGCCACGGCCTCTACGCGAAGGCGACGCTGCAGGGGGAGATCGTCGGGACCGGCGGCTACATGGCGCCGGAGCAGATGAACGGGGAGGCGACGCCGCGCTCGGACGTGTGGGCGCTCGGCGTGACGCTCTACCGCCTGCTCACCGGCAAGCACCCCTTCGCGGGGAAGAACGCGGTCGAGCTCTCGGTCGCCGCGCTCACCGCCGACTTCCGCCCGACCTCGCTCTTCCGCCCCGACGTCCCGCCGGCGATCGAGGCCGTGATCGCGCGGTGCCTCCGGAAGATGCCGGAGGAGCGCTACCCGGACGCGCGCGCGCTCGGCGACGCGCTCCTCGCCGCGTTCGGCGTCGATCCGGTGCCCGAGAGCCGGTCGTCCGCGTCGCTCACGCGCGGGGCGCCGCGCTCGGCCGCGGCGTTCGTGCGGCGCGACGACGAGACGGCCACGATCGTCGTGAACCCGAGCCGGCTCGCGGCCCAGTCCGTCGACACGACGGCGGCGTTCACGACGTCGGAGCAAGGCCTCGGCCGGCTCGATCGTCGTTCGCGCTTGATGCTCTTGTGGAGCGGGATCGCGCTGACCTCGGCGGTGCTCTTCCTCATCACCGCGGTCTGGTGGCGGCGAAGCGCGACGGAGGCCCATCGCGAGAACGACCTCGCCGCGCAGACGCCGCCGCCTTTGCCGGCGCCCGCGCCTCCACCACCTCCTCCGCCTCCGCCTCCGCCGGCGCCGGTCGAGACGGTCACCGCGCCGCCGGAGCCCGAGCCTCCGCCGGCCGAGAGCGTCGCGGTCGCCCCGCCCCCGGAGCCGCCGCCCCCGGAGCCGCCGCCTCCGGAGCCGCCGCCTCCTCCGCCCGCGGTCGATCCGGTGCCGGCGACCGAGGCCGCTCCCGTTCAGCCGAAGAAGCCGCCGCCGAAGAAGAAGGTCCTCTATGAAACGCCTTAGCGTCGCGCTCGCCGCGCTCCTCTGGACGTCCGTCGCCGCCGCGCAGGAGCCGCCGCCCGCCGAGCCCTACATCGCGAAGTTCAACGAAGGCCGCGCGCTCGTGAAGGCGAACAACTACGCGGAGGCGGTCGACAAGTTCAAGGAGAGCGTCGCGCTGAAGCCCGCGTCGGGCACGTACTTGAACCTCGGCGACTGCTACGAGCACCTCGGTCGCTACGCGTCCGCGATGGAGGCGTTCGAGAAGGCGCTCGAGCTCGCGGCGGACAACAACCAGCCCGATCGCGAGAAGGAGGCGTCCGACCGCGCGGGCAAGCTCCAGCCGATGGTCTCGAGCATCACCGTGACGTCGGCGGTGAAGGACGCGAAGGTGACGGTCGACGGCGCGCCCGCGACGCTCGGGCAGGCGTTCTCGGTCGACGGCGGCCTCCACGTCGTGCACGTCGAGCTGAGCTGCAAGCGGCCGAAGGACATCCCGGTCACCGTCGCGATGAAGTCGGACACCCAGACCGTCGCGATCGATCCGGCGACGCTCGACCCCGATCCTTCGTGCGCGAGCCAGCCTCCGTCGCGGGAGGGGATGAGCAGGCCGCGGTTCTTCTCGTACGTGATGGGAGGCGCCGCGGTCTTGTCGCTCGGCATCGGCGTCGCGATGGGGATCGTCGCGTCGAGCCGCCAGGACGACCTCGAAGGCCTCTGCGCGAGCTACCCCACCGGCTGCGCCCCGGCGCGCAAAGCTCAGATCGACGAGAAGTACGACCAAGCGTCGAGCGCGGCGACGGCCTCCACCGTCGCCTTCATCGCCGCGGTCGCGTTCCTCGGCGCGGGGATCGGCCTCTACGTCTTCTCTCCCGAGTGGCAGTCCAAGAAGGCGGGCTGGGCCCCGGGTCGCTTCACGTTCTAGTCGGCCATCGGCGGCGGGGCGTTCGACTGGAGGGTGCGGGAGCCGGCCTCCTCGATCGCCTCGGAGCGGCGCGGGCGGCGGCTGCACTGGAGGATCTGCTTGCGGACGCGGACCGCGTCGGGCGTGACCTCGACGAGCTCGTCGGCGTCGATCCACTCCATCGCGGTCTCGATCGTGAGGATGCGCGGGACCGCGAGCATGACGTTCTCGTCCTTGCCGTGGTTTCTGACGTTGGTCTGCTTCTTCTCTTTGCGGAAGTTCACGTCGGCGTCGGCGGGGCGGTTGTGCTCGCCCACGATCATGCCCTCGTAGACCTCGGCGCCGGGGTGGAGGAAGAACTCGCCGCGCGCCTGGAGGTGGTTCATCGCGTACGGGGTCGCGACGCCCTGTCCGTCGGAGACGAGCGCGCCGAGCTGGCGCTTCGCCATCATGCCGCCCCACGGCTCCCAGCCGTCGAAGAACGTCGTGAGGAGGCCGGTGCCGCGCGTGGAGGTCAGGAACTCGCCGCGGAAGCCGATGAGACCGCGCGACGGGATGCGGAACTCGAGGCGCGTGCGGCCGTGGCCGTGGCCGTTCATCTTCATCATGCGGCCGCGCCGGTTCGAGAGGCGCTCGGTGACGGTGCCGATGTACTGGTCCGGCACGTCGATGACGGCCATCTCGTAGGGCTCGTGCGGCTGGCCGTCGATCTCCTTCGTGACGACCTCGGGGTTGCCGAGCTGCACCTCGTAGCCTTCACGGCGCATCGTCTCGACGAGGACGCCGAGCTGGAGCTCGCCGCGGCCGAGGACGGTGAACGTGTCGGGCGACTCCGTGTCCTCGAACTTGATCGCGAGGTTCTTGCGCGTCTCGCGGACGAGGCGCTCGCGGAGCTGCCGGCTCGTGAGGAACTTCGACGCCTTGCACTTGCCGGCGAACGGCGACGTGTTGACGCCGACGCGCATCTTGATCGTGGGCTGCTCGACCGTGATGCGCGGGAGCGCGCGGCCCTCCCAGCCTTCGGAGAGGTCCGTGATCGTGTCGCCGACGTCGATGTCCTCGATCCCGGCGATGGCGATGATCTCGCCCGCCTGCGCCTCCTGCGTGACGGTGCGCTTCAGCCCCTCGAACGTGTTCAGGACCTTGATCGCGGCCCGGTTCTTCGCGTTCTCCTTGAGGACGCCGACCTGCTGGTTCGCCTTGATCGTGCCCTGCGAGACGCGGCCGATCGCGAGGCGACCGATGTAGTCGTCGTGATCGATGTTGTTGATGACGATCTGGAGCGGCGCGCTCGCGTCGCCCTTCGGTGCCGGCACCTTCTCGAGGATCGTCTCGAAGAGCGGCTGGAGGTTGACCTTCGGGTCGTCGAGCTTGCGCATCGCGTGGCCGTCACGGCCGACCGCGTAGAGGACGGGGAAGTCGGTCTGGGCGTCGGAGGCCTCGAGGTCGACGAAGAGATCGAAGACCTCGTTCAACACGTCGTCGGGGCGCGCGTCGCCGCGGTCGATCTTGTTGATGACGACGATGACGGGGAAGCCCAGCGCGAGCGCCTTCGTGAGGACGAAGCGCGTCTGGGGGAGCGGCCCCTCCGCCGCGTCGACGAGGAGGATGGCGGCGTCGGCCATCATCAGCGTGCGCTCGACCTCGCCGCCGAAGTCGGAGTGGCCTGGCGTGTCGACGACGTTGATCTTCACGACCTCGCCGGACGGCGCCTTCCAGCGGACGCTCGTGTTCTTCGCGAGGATCGTGATGCCGCGTTCGCGCTCGAGGTCGTTCGAGTCCATCACGCGGTCGGCGACGGCCTCGTTCTCGCGGAACGTGCCGGCTTGTTTGAGCATATGGTCGACGAGCGTGGTCTTGCCGTGGTCGACGTGAGCGACGATCGCCACGTTACGAAGCTGCATGATGGGCCGTGGTTCGTAGTCGCAGGGCCGAGCCGAAGCAAGCGGAGCTGTTGGGATTAACCTCGGATCGCCGTGGAAGAAGAGCGCGACCTTGCGTGTCAGATGCCCGCGATCCATACCGCTGTCCCAACCCGCTCGCCTTTTTCGAGGTTTCCATGAGTCTTCTTCACGTGCGCCGTCGCGACGTCCTTCTTGGAGCAGGCGGCTTCACGCTCGCGCAGCTCGTAGGCTGCGCCGGCAAGCCGGCCGACACGCCGGCGACGGCGAAGAACGCCGCGACCGTCACGCCTCCGCCCGCGGTGAAGCCGGGGCTCGTGCTGGCGTACTTCGGGCAGTTCGGGGTCGACGAGAACCTGATGCGCGAAGGCCTCGCCGCCGCGCTCGCGAAGGGCGCCGATCGCGCGGACCTCTACTTCGAGCACAAGGTGACGACGTACCTCACGCTCGAGGACGGGGAGGTGAACCGCGCCTATACGGCGGTCGATCTCGGCGTCGGGGTGCGCGCGGTGAAGGGCGACCAGACCGGTTATGGCTACACCGAGGAGCTCACGGTCGACGCGATCCGGCGCGCCGGTCAGACCGCGGCGTCGGTCGCGAGCGGCCCCGCGCGCTCGGCGCCGGCGGCGTTCGACGTCGGGCCGCTCCCGAAGCGCTACACCGCGAAGGTGCCGTGGGACACGGTGAAGGCCGACCAGCGGCTGCCGCTCCTCGCGCGCATCGACGCCGAGACGCGCGCGGCGGACGCGCGGATCAAGAAGGTCCGCGCCTCGATGGCGGACGACTACGGCGCGATCCTGGTGGTCGACCACGAGGGCCGCGTGTTCGAGGACGTCATCCCCAACACGTCGCTCTACGTGAACTGCACGGCGGAGGACAAGGGCCGCCGCGAGACGAACGGACACAACGTCGCCGCGCGAGCGGGGCTCGAGTTCTACACCGACGATCGGATGGCGCGCCTCATCAAGGAGGCGGCACGATCGACGATCGTCCTCTTCGACTCGACCCCGGCGCCGCTCGGCGAGATGCAGGTCGTCCTCGCGCCGGGCGCGTCCGGCATCCTCCTCCACGAGGCGATCGGCCACGGCATGGAGGCCGACTTCAACCGCAAGAACGCGTCGATCTACGCCGACCGGATCAACAAGCCGATCGCGAAGCCGATCGTCAGCATCGTCGACGACGGCACGATCGACTTCGCGCGCGGCGCGATCAACGTCGACGACGAGGGCAACCCCGCCGAGAAGACGGTGCTCGTCGACAAGGGCACGCTCGCGACGTACCTCCACGACTCGATCTCGGCGAAGCACTACGGCGTGAAGTCGACGGGGTCGGGGCGGCGGGAGAGCTTCCGCCACGCGCCGCTGCCGCGCATGCGCGCGACCTACATGCTCCCGGGGCCCCACACCGAGGAGGAGATCATCAAGTCCGTGAAGAAGGGCGTCTACTGCTCGAAGTTCACGAACGGCCAGGTCCAGATCGGCGCCGGCGATTTCACCTTTTACGTGAAGAACGGCTTCCTCATCGAAGACGGGAAGCTCACCAAACCCGTCACCGACGTGAACCTGATCGGCAACGGGCCCAAGGTCCTCGAGCAGGTCGACATGGTCGCGAACAAGCTCGAGTTCGACGAGGGCGGCTGGACGTGCGGGAAGGCGGGGCAGTCGGTCCCGGTCTCGCTCGGCATGCCCGCCGTGCGCGTCGCGAGCATCACCGTCGGCGGAAGGAAGGCCTGAGATGAGCGCAGAGACGAAGGCGCTCGCGGAGTCGGCGAAGACCGCGCTCCAGCTCGCGAAGAAGCACGGCTGCTCCGACGCGTCGGCGAACGCGTCGATGGAGCGCGAGGTGAACACGCAGTGGCGCGACGGCAAGATCGAGAAGGTCTCCGACGCCACGAGCAAGTCGGTGTCGCTCGGCGTCTACGTCGACGGCAAGTACGGCTCGATGACTACGAACGACCTCCGCCCCGCCGCGCTCGACAAGTTCGTCGCCGACGCGGTGTCGCTCGTGCGCGCGCTCGCGAAGGACCCGCACCGCAAGCTGCCGGATCCGTCGCTCTACGCGGGCCGGCACGAGGGCGACCTCGAGATCTTCGATCCCGACGTCGCGGGCCTGACGTCGGAGATGCGGGTCGCGCGCGCCCGCTCGCTCGAGGAGGCGGCGCGCTCGGTGCCGGGGAGCGACAAGATCGTCTCCGTCACCACGAACGTCGGCGACTCGACCTACCACTCGTTCCGCGTCACGACGAACGGCTTCGAGGGGGGCTATCGCGCGACGTCGATCTGGGTCGACGCGGAGACGGCGGTGAAGGACGACGACGGCCGCCGGCCCGAGGACTACTCCGCGGCGGCGGTGCGGTTCGCGAAGGACCTGCCGTCGGACGCGGAGATCGGCAAGGACGCGACGCTGCGCGCGCTCGCGAAGCTCGGCGCGAAGAAGATGGGCTCGGGCACGATGCCGATCATCGTCGAGGCGCGCGCGGCGCGCGGCCTCCTCGGGCACCTGATGGGCCCGATGAGCGGCGGCGCGCTGCAGCAGAAGCAGTCGTTCTACGAGGGCCGGATCGGCAAGCAGGTGGCGAGCAAGGCCTTCACGCTCACGGACGAGCCGCTCGTCAAGCGCGGCCTCGCCTCGCGCGCCTTCGACTCCGAGGGCATCACGGCGAAGCCGCGCGCGCTCATCGAGAAGGGCGTGCTGAAGTCGTACCTCCTCGACACGTACTACGCGTCGAAGCTCGGCCTCTCGCCCACCACCGGCCGCGTCTCGAACCTGGTCGTGGCGCCGGGCACGAAGTCGCTCGCGACGCTGCTCAAGGACATGAAGAACGGCATCCTCGTGACGTCCTTCCTCGGCGGCAACTCGAACTCGACGACGGGCGTATTCTCCCTCGGCCTCGCGGGCTACCGCGTCGCGAACGGCGAGAAGAAGGAGGCGGTCTCGGAGATGAACCTCTCGGGGAAGCACGTCGACTTCTGGTCCAAGCTCGTCGCTGCCGGCGACGACCCGTACCGCTGGTCCTCGTGGCGGTCCCCGTCCCTGATGTTCGACGGCACCTCGATCGCGGGCAAGTAGCGGCTGCGATGCGAACGACGCAAATGCTGGTCTGCGTGGGCGCGCTCGCGTTGGGCGCGTGCTCGCCGCATGTCGGGGGGCTCGCGAGCTTTCCCGTCCTCTCGAAGGCGCCGCTCGCGGGGTACGAGAAGGTCGCCGACGTCGACGAGAAGCGCTGCTCGCACGTCGTCCTCTTCGTCGGCTGGGGCGACGACGCGAACCACGAAGCGCTCGTCACCGATCTCCTCCAGCAGCACAAGGGCGACGCGATCGCCAACGCGGAGCTGACCTTCTTCTCCATCCCCGCCCTCGTCTACAACCAGCGCTGCGCCCGCGTTCGCGGCACCGTCGTGCGGAGAGCAGGTGGCGCGTGAAGACGACGCTCCGCTTGCTCGCCGCCGCGCTCGCGCTCTCCGGCTGCACGATCAGCACGATCGACGCGCCCGTCACCGTGACGACCAAGCCGCTGCCGGAGGCGGCGCGCCCGGCCGTCGCCGCGGAAGGCAAAGAGGTCACCGGCGAGAGCTGCTCGCGCTCGATCCTCTTCATCATCCCGATCGGCGTCGCGACCGTGAACAGCGCGGTCGAGGACGCCCTCGCGCAAGCCCCCGGCACCGACACGCTCCTCCGCTACGAAGAGCGCCAGACCTACGTGAGCGCGCTCGTCTACCACGAGTTCTGCACGCAGGTGCACGGCTACGCGGTGTCGTCGCAGCGGCTCGCGCAGCCGTAGCCGCGAGCGCGCGTCAGGCGCGGCGGCGGCGGAGGGAGAGCGCGAGGCCGAGCGCGAGCGCGGCCGCGAGCCAGCCGCCGCGCGAGCCGCTCGAGGCGGGGGAGGCGTTGCAGCCTTCGTCCGCCGGCGCGGCCTCGTTCGGCGTCTGCCGGATGCCGCCGTTGCTCGTGTCGCCCGACGTCGACGACGTGTTGCTGCTGCCGCCGTTGCTGCTGTCGCCCGACGTCGACGACGCGTTGCCGCTCGCGCACTTGCCGTCCGTCGCCGCCTTGCCGTCGGGGCACGTGATGCAGTCGCTCGCGCCTGGGCCCTTGCACTCGGAGCCGCACGACGCGTCGCACTTCGGTAGCACGTTCGCGAGCGAAGGCACGTCGCCCAGCGTCTTGAACGTGAAGCCCTCCGCCTCGAGCTTCGGCACGATGTATTTCACCATGTCGACGGTATTGCCGGTACCGCTGGTTTCGTTGTGATTGCCGGTGTTGCCGACTGCGTCGTGGAAGAGGACGATGCCGTTCTTCAGCGCCAGGATCTCCTTGATGTAGAGATCGCCGCACGCCTTCGTCGTCATGTTCTTCTGCCAGCACTCCCAGTCCGCGGCGCGGTTGGTGTCGGTCGGGCCGCCGCCGGCCGTCCAGTACACGGGACCCGCGTACTTGTTCATCGGCGAGTCCTTCACCGCGTTGAACGCGGCGTCGTTCCACGCGCCGTAGGGGGCGCGGAAGAAGAGGCGGTTGTAGACGGTGTACTTCGCGATCGAGGTGTCCGTCTCCTCGATGTCCTTCGTGATCTCGGCGCCGATGCTCGGCATCGCGCGGTGGGTCGTGGAGTGGTTCGCGACCCAGTGCCCCGTCGCGCGGATCTTCTCGAGCGACTTCTCCGCGTCCGCGACGGGCTGCGAGCAGCTGTGGTTCTCGAGCGTCGTCGCCTTGATGCACGCGCCGTTGACGAAGAACGTCGCGACGATCGGCTTCGGCCGCTTCGAGAGCCACTCCGCGAGCTCGCCGGTGACGTCGAGCGGTCCGGGCCCGTCGTCGAAGGTGAGGACGATCTCCTTCTCCTTCAGATCGGCGCCCGTGATCGCCTCCGGCTCCGCGATGAGCGGCTGCGCCGCGCTCCCGATCGTCTCCTCGCGCTCGCTCCCGCGGAGGTCATGACCGCAGGCCGCGATCGCAAACAGGAAAAGCCCCACGCCGACACCGAAGCGCTTCATGCGCTCGAGGATAGCGAGACCGCGCGCGAAAAGCTGCAGAAGCCGTCACGCTTCGCGCAGGTGACGATGTGCGTCAGCGGTCGACGCCGAGCTGGGCGCGCGCTTCGGAGTAGGCGTCGGTGACGCTGAAGGTCATGAGGTCGCGCGCCTCGACGTGGCGCGCGATCCACGCCGCGCGCTCCTCCGGCGCGGTGGGGGCGCCCTCCTGGCCCAGCGTCCACGCGATCCCCTCCAGCGCGCCGTTCGGATCGCCGATCGCGAGGAGCGCGGCGCGGTTCGCCCACGACGAGCCCGCCGTCGCGAGCGCCTGCCACTGCGCGCCGACCATGCCCGCCGCCTCGAGCGCGATGACGCCGACGGTGGGATCGACGTTGCGCGGCAGCGCGGCGCCGATGCGGCGCGCCAGCTCGGCGTGGCGCTTCGGGTCGAGCCCCTGCGGCACGTAGGTGGGGTTGAACGCGGTGAAGAGGGCCGCGACGAGGACCGGGATGTCCTGCTCGTTCGCGCGCACGAGCGCGGACGCGTGGCTCAGGATCATCTTGAGCGCGCGGACGACGACGAACATGCGCGCCGCCTCGTTCCGCGCGCGCGCGAGCGGCTCGCCGACGAGGAGCGTCGGCGGGTTCGTCGCGAGCGGGACCGCGACCTTGCCGAGGTTCGGCGAGACCAGAATTTGCAAAGCGCCGAGGCCGACCACGGTCGCGACCGAGCCGACGGTGGCGCCGATCGGCGTGCCCGGCTGGAGCGGGGCGGCCTTGAGCGCCTTCAGGTCCACCGCCGCGACCGCGTCGACCGCGCTCCCGGCGCGCTGGAAGAGCACGCGCAGCGCGGGGCTCATGAGCTCCGGCGCGAGGAGGTCGTCGAGGCGCGGATCGACCGCGCGCGCCTCCGCGCCGAGGAGCTCGGAGGGGTTGCCCTCCACCGCGGCGAGGGTGGCGGCGACGACCTTCGCCGCGTCGCGCTTGCCGCGGAGCTCGAAGGCGGCGTGGAGCACCTGGAAGAGGGACGGGACGAAGCGGCCCTGGGCGAAGGAGCGGCGCGCGTCGCCGGCGGCGCGGTCGAGCAGGATCTGCATCGCCGGCATCTGCCGCTGCCGCGCGTAGAACTCCGCCATCGCGCGGAGGGCGACGACGGAGGTCGGGAACTCCTTGCGCGCGGAGTCGAGGACCTGCTCGCTCTTGCGCGGATCGCGCCCGACCTGCTCGTGGATCTTCGCGAGCTCCACCAGCGCCGCGAGCCGCGCGTCGGGGTCGGTCGCGGCGGAGATGATCTCCTGTTGTGCCTCGACCGCCTTCGTCACGTCGCCCATCCGCTTGTAGACGTCGACGAGCTTCGCGATCACTCCCTGGTCGTCGGGCGCGCGCTTGCGCACCTCCTTGTACGCGACCTCCGCGCGCGAGAGGTTCGGCGCGTGCACGGCGTAGATCTCGCCGAGGCGCTCGTAGATCTGGCGCTGCTCGTCGGCGTCGGGCAAGAGCCGCGCGAGCCGCACGTACGCGGACTCGGCCGCGGCCCAGTCGCCCTCGCGGCCGGCGACCTCCGCCATCGCCGAGAGGGCGGTCGTGTGATCGGGCCGCTTCTCGAGCGCGCTCTCGAGCGCCGACTTCGCCTTGCCGAGCTCGCCCATCTCCGCGAACGCGCGCGCGAGCTCGACCTCGAGCGCGACCCGCTCGTCGTCGTCGTTCGCGCCCTCGAGGCGGCGCTCGAGGAGGTGCGCGAGCTCGGCGTCGAGCCGGCGCTCGGCGTAGAGCGCGGTGAGGCGCGGGAAGACGTCGGCGTAGGTGGGATCGATCTCCGCCGCCGCCTCGAGCGCGCTCATCGCGCGCTCCGCGTCCTTCACCTCGTCGCCCCACAGCTTCGCCGCGTCGTGCCAGGCGAGGAGCTGGTGCTCGCGGACCACGCTCGTGCGCGCGAGGCTCTCGCACGCCTCCGCCGCTTCGCGCGGCTCGCCCGCCGTCGCGCGGACCTCGGCGAGGAAGCCCCACGTCACGACGTCGCCGGGGTCCTCCGACGCGGCCTGCTCGAGGTAATTGCGTGCATCTTGCACGCGACCGAGCCGCGCCGCCGCCTCGCTCGCGCGGAGGAGGAGGGTGCCGCGCTCGGCCGGACGCTGCGTGCGCTCGAGGAGCGCGTTCGTCGTCATCAGGAGGGCGTCGTGGTCCTGGCGGAGGCGCGCGTGCGCGTTGAGCGCGCGGAGCGACCAGAGCGAGGCCTCCGGCTGCGTCGCGGCGAGGCGCGCCATGTCGTGCGTCTTCTCCCACGGCGTCGGCTCGCCGTAGGCGGTGGGCTGGCCCGCGCCTTCGCGGGCGCGGAGCCGCGCGCAGTGCTGCGCGTGGCCGGTGACCTCGCCGCCGGCGGTGCCGTCGAGCGCGAGCGCGATCTGCTCGAAGACGGGCGCGAGCTCGTCGTCGCGGCCCTCCGTCATCAGCGTCTGCTCGACCCAGCGGAGGCTCGGGAGGTGACGCGGCGACGTCTCGAGGATCGACTGGTGCCAGAGCAGCGCCGCGGCGGCGTCCTTCTTCGCGAACGCGTCGAGGTCGGCGAGGCGCTCGAACGCCTCGCGCCGGACGTCCTCGCTCTCGGACGTCTTCGTGACCTCGATGAGCTCCTCGGTCTGCCGCGTCGTGTCGCCGGTCTCGAGCTCCGCGCGCTCGAGGAGCGGTCCGCCGAGACCGCGGTCTCCGGCCTCGATCGCGTTCTTCGCCGCCGTCCGCATCTCCTCGAACTTGCCGGCGCGCCCGTGCTCGCGCGCGGCCTCGACCCAGAGCTGCGCGGCCGCGGCCGGGGTCGCCGCCGCCTTCGCCGCGCGGCGCTCGCGCCAGGCGCCGCGGTCGTCGAGCTCCTCGATCGCGAGGCGCTCGTGGAGCTCGCGCAACGCGACGTCGTCGGGGCGATCGCGCTGCGCCTCCTCGAGGCGGCGGCTCGCGATCTCGGGATCGCGATCGGCGACGAGGAGCGCCTCGCGCACGGCGTCGAGCGCGTTCTCGAACGGATCGGTCGCGATCGCGCGGCGCTCCTGGATCCAGCGGAGGACCTCGTCGAGGTCGCCCTTCCGCCGCGCGACGCGCTCCGCGAGGAACGCGCCGATGCCGAGCTGCGGCGCGGCGCGGTGCACGCGCTCGAGCAACGGCGCGCGCGCGTCGTCGGCGACCGCTCCGCGCGCGAGCGCCTCGAGGCGGAGGACGGCCGGTCCGAGCCCGTCGGGCTGATCGTCCGCGATGCGGAGCAGCTCGGCGCCGAGGTCGACCTCCGGATCCAGCTCCGCCGCGATGCGGACGACGCCCTCGCCGGGCCGCTCGCCCTTCGCCGCCGCTCGCCACGCGGCGCGCGCGCGATCGCGATCGCCGGCGCGCTCCGCGACGATCGCGGCGGCGATCCCGCTCGCGTCGCTCCCGAGCTCGGAGAGCGTCTCCGAGACCTCGCTCCAGCGCTTGCCGTGCACCGCCGACTCGAGCATCACACCCGTCGCCGACGCGTTCGGCGTCGCGATCGACTCGAGCGCCTCGTCGATGCCGAGGTCGGGCTCCTTCGCCGCGAGGAGGCGGCCGAGCGCGGCGAGCGCGCGCGTCTCCTGCTTGCCGGACACGCGCCGCGAGCGCCCGATCGCCTCGCGTCCGGTGTCCTCCGTGAGCATCGGCGCGAGCGCGGTGACCGCGTCGGCGAGCGCCGTGAGCGAGGGCTCGGCGGCGAGCTTCGCGACCGTGTCCACGTCGACCTTCGGCTCGCTCTTCGACGCCGCGAGGAGCGCCACCGTCGCGTGCTCCGCGGGCGAGAACGCCTCCGCGGTCCCGCCGAGCGCCGCCGTCACGAGCTCCGGATCGCCGAGCTCGATCCCGCGCGCCGCGAGCTGCCGCCGCGCGCGCGGATCGTCGTCGGCCGCGAGCGTCTTGAGCGAGCGCGCCGCCGCGCGCCGCGCCGCGATGTGCACCGAGCCGATCGCGGCCGAGAGCCAGAGCGCGCCGTGCGCGAGCTCGGGGATCGCCGCGATCTCGCCGATCGCCGCCGCCGCGCCGACGACGTCGCCGTCGGTGAGCGCGTTCCGCGCGGTGCGGAGGCCGTCGTTGATCGGCAGCTCCTCGACCTCCGCTCCGGGGCGCACGACGCCGCGGAGGCGCAGCGCGGTCGCGACCGCCTTGTCGAACGCGACGAGCTCCGAGTTGTCGGCGAGGTTCAGCGCGCCCGAGGCGTGGCTCTCCTGCGCGAGCGCGATCGCGGCCCGCGCGACGGGGGCGCGCGGATCGGCGGGCTCGAGCTTGCACGCGCTGTCCCAGCGCTCGATCGCGGCGTCGCCGTCGCCGTTCGCGCGGAGTATGTCCGCCGCGAGCAGCGTCGCGTGCGCGCGCGAGGCGGAGGTGGGCGACTCGCTCGCCTCGGCGTCGAGCGCGTCGACGAGGAGGTCCGGATCGCGCGGGAGGAGCTGGCGCGCCTGGCGGCTCGCGAGCGGGAGGTTCGGCGCGACCGCCTTCGCCTCGTTCGCGTAGGCGAGCGCGCGCTCGCGATCGCCCGCGATCGCGGCGAGCTCGCTCACGGCGAGGAGCGCGCGGCCGCGCGCGGCGTCGTCTTCGAGCGAGCGCGCCTCCTCCTCGAGCCAGAGGATCCGCGCGTTCCACTTGTCGAGGCGCGCGGCGTCGAGCCAAGGCGACGACGAGCCGACGATCGGCGCGTCGGGCGTGGTCTCCGGCGCGAGCGGCGCGAGCGACGTCCGGACGAGCGTCGCGCCCTCGGACTCCGGCTCGATCCGGAACGACGGGCTCTCGCCGGTGTCGCCGTGGTCCACCGCCGCGGGGCCGGCGAGCAGCGTCGGCGCGGCGACCTCGGTCTCCGCGCGCGGGAGCGCGCGCATCGCGGGCAGCTCGTTCGTGTCGTCGTCGGGCACGTCGTCGAGCGCGATCGTCGCGTCTTCGTCGGGCTCCGGGATCGGCAGCGGCGCCGCCTCCGCCACCGGCGGCGGCGCGGCGGGGGGAGCCGCCGACGGGCGGATGAGCGTCTCGTCGCTGTCGTCGAGGAAGGGGCCGAGCTCGGTCGACGCCGCGGGCGGCACGTCGAGGCGCGGGCTCGACGCCTGGCGCGAGAAGAGCTGCTCGAGGCCACCGCGCGCCGAGGACGGCGGAGACGGAGGAGGCGGCGGCGTCGCGATCGCATCCGGCGTCGACGTCCCCGGCACGTCGACTGGCACGTCGACGCTCTCGGACGGGGCTCCGACGGGAGCGGGGTCCCGGCGCTGAAAGAGCAGCGTCTCGTCCTCGCCCTCCGGCGGGAGCGGGAGATCGGGCGGCAGCGAGCCGGTCTCGTGCCGCGGCCGCGTCGCGGGCTCGGCGCCGAACGCGACGGGCCGCACGCTCTTCGGCGGAGGCGGCAGGCTCTTCGGCGCGCTCTGCGGCGGCGGCGGGATGCTCTTCGGCGGCGGCGGGATCGCCGCGTCGGGCGCCACTTCGGCCGAGGTCGACTCCACCGCCGGCGCGATCGAGGGCGTGAACGAGTTCTTCTCCCAGTCGTCGAGCGCGCTGTCCCAGTCGTCGTCGCCGAGCCCGCCGAGCACGTCCTTGGGGTCTTCGCCGCTCATCCTTGCGCCTCCAGCCCGAGGGCGCGTCGCAGCTCGAAGTACGGGCGCGAGTGAATGAAGCGGAGGAGCTCGTGCGCGCGCGCGTCGTCGCGGACGAGCGCGGGGAGGCGATCGACGCCCTCGTTGAACAGGTCGACGAGGACGAGCACGATGTCGCCGGAGGCGAGCGTCGCCGAGCGCGCCTGCGAGCTCCGCGCGCGGGCCGCCCACTGCCGCGGATCCGCGCCGGAGGCCACGAACGAGCGGCAGATCGGCTCGATCTGGTTCCGCGTCCGCCGCGCGATCGCCTTGCCGATCGCGCGCTCGACGTCCGCCTGCATCGCGTACGGCGGACCGTCGTAGCGGACCTTCGTGATGTTGCACGCCGCGGTGACGATCGCGCCCACCGTCGCGTCGTCGCGCCAGCGCGTGATCGTGGTCCCGCGCGCGAGCCCCATCAGCTCGCGGGCGAGGCGCGCGCGCGTCGTGGTCGAGAGCGGCGCGCTCACGGAAGGGCCGATCACGATCGCGGGAGGGTCTCCCGCGATCCCCTGCACCCCGCTCGCGTCCTTGCCGCCGATGTAGAGATCGAACTGGCTGATCCCGAACGCGCCCGCCCACTGCGCGATCTCGGTGCGGAGCGAGAGGCCGGAGCGCGGATCGACGCGGTCCTTCTTCGTCACCCCGACCGACTCGCGCGAAGGCCCGAGCGCCTCGCCGATCGTGGGGCCGAGCGCGACGAACAGCTCCGAGATCGCGCCTTCGTCGCCGGGGGCGAGGACCTGGCGGATCATCGGCTCCGAGAGCGACACCTGCGGGAGGCGCGGCTTGCGGCTCGAGTAGTTGGCGACGAGCTGCTCGCTCGAGCCGTCGGGCCCCGCGATCGCGATCGCGCTCGAGAGCGCGGCTTGCTCGAGCGCGTTGTCGCCGAGCGCGCGGGCGATGCGCGCGAGGCGCTTCTCGGAGTCGGCGACGGCGGGCTGGGTGTGGAGCGAGAGCAGGATCGCGTCGCGGCTCCGCTCGAGCAGCGCGCGCCGCTCGCGGACGCTCGCGTCGAGGCCGATGACGAGGTCGAGCGCCTCGGTGTCGGCCGGCGACTCCTCGAGGATCTTCGCCGCGGCCTTGATCGCGCTCGCCGGCGTCATCAAGCGGTCGCGGTGGATCGCCATCGCGAGGCGCGCGGCCTCGACGCGGCCCTCCTTCTCCGGCCGCTCCATCATCAGCTCCTCGAGGATGCCGGTCGCCTTCGCCCACGCGCCAGTGCGGGCCGCGGAGCGCGCGAGGCGCTCGCGGACGGGGAGGGTGGTGAGCCCCGCGCGATGCAGCTCGACCAGCACCTCGAGCGCGTCCTCGTGGCGCGCGAGCTTGTTCTCGTAGAGGTCGACCGCGGCGACGCCGGCGGTGACGCGGTTCTTCGCCGGCGCGGCCTCGACCGTCGCGAGCTTCGCCAGCTTCTCTGCCGCCTCCGCGAACATGCCGCGCTTGATGAAGATCTCGCCCGTGAGCGCGAGCGCGCCGACGTGACTCTCGTCGAGGGTCGTGACGTGCTCGAGCGCGTCGAGCGCGGCGTCGGGATCGCCCTTCTCGCGGAGCGCGCGCGCTTGCTCCCAGTAGAGCTTCGCGATCTCCTGCGGGTCGTCCGTCACCGCGAGGCGCCGCTCGATGAGCTCGAGGAGCTTCTCGCTGTCCTTGCGATCGCGCACGCGGCGGAACAACCGATCGAACGCGATCGGGCGCGTCGGATCGCGGAGGAAGCTCGCGTCGAGCGCGGGCTCGACCTTCGCGTCGTACGCCGCGCCGAGATCGCTCCACGCGATCGCGGCCTGCTCCCAGAACGCGGCGCCGCGCCCGGGATCGAGGCAGCGCTTGCCGAGCTCCTCCGAGGCGCTCGCGTACGACTCCTTGTCGCCGAGCTCCTCCGCCGCCGCGCGGACGCCCTCCCACGCGTGCAGCTCGTCGGGGCGCACCGAGGTGACGGCGCGGAACACGTCGAGCGCGGCGGCGGGCTCGCCCGCGGCGAGGGCGGACCAGCCCGCGAGGCCCATCGCGTCGGTCTCGGTCTCGTCGCCGAGCGCGCCGTCGAGATCGGAGAGCGCGGCCGCGCGCCGGCGCGGATCGGAGCCCGGCGGCGAGAGCTCGAGGTTCGCGAGCAGCACCGCCGGCGACGAGCCCGCCACGAGCGCGTGGTGATCGTCCGGCGCGATCGCCCACGCGAGGAGCGCCGCGCTCGCGTGGAGCGCCTCCTTCGCCTCGTCGCTCGAGACCTCCGCGAGCGCGCGGCGCGCGGGGACCTCGCTCGCGAGCTCGCCGCTCGCCATCGCGGCGGCGAGCCACTCGATCGCCGCCGTCGCGCCGCCGCCGGCCTCGAGCCATCCCTGCGCGGCCGCGAGCGCGTCGCCCCCGCTCTCGCGCGCGATGCGGAGCCGCTCCGCCGCGGCGGCGGCCTTCGTCTTGTCGCTCGCGGCGGCGACGAGATCGAGCGCGGCGCCGACCGCCTCCGGATCGGTGCTCCCCTTCGGCCACGCGATCCACCCGAGCGCGGCGGCGAGCCGGATCGGCGCGTGCGTCTCGCCGAACGCGGCGGCGAGGGCGGTCCCGGCCTCGTCCGGATCGCCGAGGCACGCCTCGAGGCCGAAGCGCTCGAGCGCCGCGCCGCCGTCGCTCCCTGCGAGCTCGATCGCGCGGCGCCGCCCCTCCACCGTGTCGATCTCGACGCCGCGCGCGGCCCACGCGAGCGGCGCCTTCGCCGCGTCGGGCTCGAGCGCGGCGGCGGACTCGAAGTGCTGCGCGGCGGCGGCGCGATCGCCGAGGCGCCACTTCTCGAGGCCGGCCTCGAGGTGGCGCGCGGCCGACGCCTCGGGGTCCTCCGCCGTCGCCTCCGCGGCCGCGGCCGCGACACGCGCAGCCGCGGCGCGATCGCCGGCGAGCCGGAAGATGTCGGCGAGGTAGGCGCCGACGAGCGGATCGGTCGCGTCGTCCTTCGCGAGGCTCTCGAGGTGCGCGATCGCGGCGGCCTCGTCTCCCGCCGCGCGCGCGCGGAGCGCGCACACGAGCGTGAGGCTGCGGCGCTGGGCGGGGTCCTCGATCTCCGCGGTGAGCTCCTCGAGCGCGGCGCGCGCGCGGGCGGGATCGAGATCGGAGGAGCCGAGCGCGTCGAGCGCGCGTCCGATCCAGGCGCCCTCCGGCAGATCGCGGAGCGCGGCGGTCGCCTTCGCCGCGCCGGCCTCGTCGCCCTGCGCGAGGCGCATGCGCGCGAGCTCGATCCAGAGCGGCGGCAGCTCCGGGCTCGTCGGATCGCTCGCGAGGTGATCGAGCAGCGCCTGCGTCGCGTCCGCGTACCACGCGCGATCGCCGCGGAGGCTCGCGAGGCTCCGCCCCATGCGCGCGATCGTCTCCTTCGCGACGCCGCACGCCGCCGCCTGGCCGAGCGCCTCGCGCGCGCGCGCCCCGTCCTCCGCGCGCGTCGCCCAGGCGTAGGCGGCGAGGAGGAGCGCGCGGCCCTGCGCCTCGCCCGCCGCGCAGTGTCGCGAGAGCGCCTCGAGCTCCTCAGCGAAGCCGGCGCCGTCCTCGCTCGCCTCGAGGAGGTCGATCGCGAGCGCGCGCGCCGGCGCCGACGCGGGGTCGCGCTCGGTCGCGCGGGTGAGCGCCGCGAGCGCGCGCGGCACGTCGCCCTCGCTCGCGGCGTGCTCGGCGATGCGCATCGAGAGCGCGGCCGCGAACCCGCCGTCGGTCTCGCCGACCATGCGTCGCTCCGCGAGCTCGGCCGCGAGCTGGGTGTTGCCCGCGCGCTCGGCGAGGCGCATGCGCTCGGCGAGCACGATGCGCTCGATCGCGGCGGAGGTCTCGCGGCTCACCTCGCTGCTCGCGGTGTTCTCTTCGTGGCGCGGCGCGGCCTCGGCGAGGACCGCGAGCGCGCGATCGAGGAGCTGGGCCGCGCGATTGAGCTCGTTCGCCGAGGTCCGCGCGTCGGCGGCGGCGAGGAGCAGGTCGACGACGTGCGGCGTCGTCCGGCACCAGAGCGGGACACCTTCGAGCGACGGGCGCTCCGCGGGGCGACCCATCGTCTCGTGGATCATCTCGGCGAGCGTCTCGAGCGCGTCGGCGAGGAGGCGGCTCCGCGCGTGCGCGTCGGGCGTGCCCGGCAGCCCGGGGTCGGCGCGGAGGACGCGCGCGCTCGTCGCCGCGGCGAGGAAGGCGGCGCGCCCTCCCTCTTCGCGCGCCCGCTTCAGGATCTCGACCGCGCGATCGACGTCGCCGCTCGCGGCCACGATGCGCGCGACGTCGATGAGGAGGAGCCCGTGCCAGGTCGGGTTCTCGCTCAGCTCGGCGCGGCCGGTCAGCGCCTCCTCGCGCTGCGCCACGTCGCCGAGCTTCGCCGCCACCATCTCGAGCGCGAGCCACGCGGGCCCGAGCTCGGCCGGGATCGCGCCGGTCTCGGTCGCCTCGCGCGCGAGGCCGCGCGCGCCCTCGAGGTCCTTCTGCACGTCCTCGAAGAACACCGCGCGCTGGGTGAGCGCCCGCGCGCGCTCCTCCGGCGTCGACGCCGCCGCGACGAGCGCCTCGATCAGCTTCCCGACGTTGGAGAGCGAGCGCCGTCGTTCGAGCAAACGAACGAGGCCCTCGAGCGGCTCGCGGAAGCTCGTGTCCGAGTTGTACGAGGCGAGGTAGTCGCGCGCCGCGCCCGACTCGTCGCCGCCGCCTTCCTGGATCTCGGCCGCCTCGACGAGGAGCCGCGCCTTGCGCGCCTTGTCGATCGTCGCGTCGACCTCGGCGCGGAGGCGCGCCACCGCGGATGCGATCGCCTCGATCTTCTCCACCGGCGCGGGCGGGAGCTGCGAGGCGCCCGCGCTCGCGAGCTCCTCCGGCTCGTCCTTCGGCTTCGGCTTCGCGATGATCGGGACGAGCTTCGCCGGCTCCGGGAGCGGCAGCGGCTGCTTGTCGACGATGGTCGGGTGCGGGTCTTCGTGGAAGACGGTGGGCGCGAGCTCGGCGGGATCGACCACCGACGCCCGCCGCGGCGGGAGCGGCGGTGGCGGCGGCGGTTTGTTGATCTCGGCGCCGTCGACGAACGAAGGACGGCGCGGCGGCGGGAGCGGCGGAGGCACGGAGACGCGCGGAGAGGGACTCTCGTCCTCCTCCGTGACCTCCATCGTCACGACCTCGGGCGAGTCGTCTTCGCCTTCTTCAGGCGACGGCGTCTCCTCGGGGTTCTCCGTCGGATCCTCGGGCATTCAGCCGCGACAACGATACGCGGATCCTCAGAGAATGGCAGCGAGCTTCTCGTTGACCTTCTCTTCGATCGTGCCCTTCATCATCTTGAGCATGAACGGGAGGTCGATCGCGACGCGGACGTCCTTCTCGGTCACCGCGACCTCGCCCTTCGTGCCCTTGGCGGCGCCGCTCTTCGCGTCGAACTTGATCGTGTTCCCGTCCCACTTCCACTCGATGCCGAACTTCTGCGCCATGCCGTTGGCGAGCTCTTCCGCCTTCTTCTTGGCGTCGTCGAGGGGGAGGGAGTGGGACTTGTTGATGTCGATCGTGGCCATGCGGGCGAAGCTACCGAGGCCGAAAACGTTAGTCGAGCCGTTTCACGATCCAGTAGCCCTTCGGCGTCTCGATCACGTCGGAGACCCCGTTCGCGGCGAGGCTGAACACGACCGCCTCCACCGCCGGGTCGAGGACGCCGCGCGGGATGCGACCGATGTCGTCGGCGGAGCCGGAGTCGCCCTTGCCGACCGCGCCGTGGAAGTCGGCCTGCGCCATCGGGAGCAGGCCGTCGGCGAGCTCCTTCGCCTGCGCCTTCGGCCGCGCGTTGTTGGGCGCGCCCTCCGCGCCGGCGAACGTGACGAGCACGACGCCCATCTTCACCGCGCGCGGCGCGCCGACCGGCAGGGTGAGCCCGCCGTCGCCGAGGAGCGGCAGCGCGAGCGCGAGGCCGGCGTCGAGCTCGGTCGTGGACGTGACGATGGTGGGGCCGGTCCCGGCGTCGGGCTCGGCCGAGCTCGTCGGCGCGGCGCCGGCGTCGAGGACCGCGGCCGCGGGCTTCGCGTCCATCGACTCGTACGTGAGCATGCCGGCGACGCCGATCGCGGCGAGCGCCGCGAGCACGGACGCCCACTTCTGCGGCCCGTCGGCGGGGCGGCTATGTCCGTGATCGAGCGGCGCCACGTTCAGTGCGCCTTCTCGTCGCCGGGGGTCCCCTCCTGCTCCTCCGTGATCGGAGACGGAGGCGGGCCCCACTCTTCGAACGGGCGCATCGTCGCGGCGGGCGGATCGCCGTAGAGCTCGAGCTGCGCGGCGAGCCAGTTCTCCTGGTCGACGAGCGCCTTCTTCTCGGCCTCGAGCTTCGGCGTCATCTCCGTCGCGCTGAGGATCTTCTCGAGCTTCGGCTGGATCTCGGCGAGCTCCTTGCGGACCGGGACCGGATCCATGCCTTCGCGCGCGGCGAACTCGTCCGCGAGGATGAGGCACTTGTTCGGCCCCGCCTCCGCGAAGCCGGCGCCGACGGCGACCTTCTTGGTCTCGTTGCCGACGCGGTACGAGACGAGGCCGGCGCGGATCGCGGCGACCATCGGGAGGTGGCCCGGCAGGACGCCGAACTCGCCCTGGACGCTCGGCGCGGTGACCTCGTCCACGCTCTCGCTGAGGGCCTTGCCCTTCGGCGTGACGATCTCGAGCTCGATCTTCTCGGCCATGGCCTTACTTCTTCGACTTCTTGAGGAGGTCCTGGGCCTTCGCCTTCATCTCCTCGATGTTGCCGACCAGGTAGAAGGCCTGCTCCGGGTACTCGGCGTCGTCGTCGAACTTGCCGGCGAGGATCTCCTTGAAGCCCGCGATCGTCTCCTTGAGCGGGACGTACTTGCCGGGCGAGCCCGTGAACTGGGCGGCGACGAAGAACGGCTGCGAGAGGAAGCGCTGGATCTTGCGCGCGCGCGAGACGGTGAGCTTGTCCTCCTCCGACAGCTCGTCCATGCCGAGGATCGCGATGATGTCCTGGAGGTCCTTGTACTTCTGGAGCGTCGACTGGACCTTGCGCGCGACGTCGTAGTGCTCCTGCCCGAGGACGTTCGGGTCGAGGAGGGTCGACGTCGAGTCGAGCGGGTCGACGGCGGGGTAGATGCCGAGCGCGGCGAGATCGCGCGAGAGGACGGTCGTGCCGTCGAGGTGCGCGAACGTCGTCGCGGGCGCGGGGTCGGTGAGGTCGTCGGCGGGGACGTACACCGCCTGGATGCTCGTGATGGAGCCCTTGTTCGTCGAGGTGATGCGCTCCTGGAGCGCGCCCATCTCGGTCGAGAGCGTGGGCTGGTAGCCGACGGCGGAGGGGATACGGCCGAGGAGGGCGGACACCTCCGAGCCGGCCTGCGTGAACCGGAAGATGTTGTCGATGAAGAGGAGGACGTCCTGGCCCTCTTCGTCGCGGAAGTACTCGGCGACGGTGAGGGCGGAGAGCGCGACGCGGGCGCGCGCGCCGGGGGGCTCGTTCATTTGCCCGAAGACGAGCGAGGTCTTCGAGATGACGGGCTCGCCCGACTCGAGGAGCGCCGACTTCATCTCGAGGAAGAGGTCGTTGCCCTCGCGCGTGCGCTCGCCGACGCCGGCGAAGCAGGAGACGCCGCCGTGCGCCTTCGCGACGTTGTTGATCAGCTCCTGGATGAGGACGGTCTTGCCGACGCCGGCTCCCCCGAAGAGGCCGATTTTGCCGCCTTTCCTGTAAGGCGCGAGAAGGTCGATAACCTTGATTCCGGTCTCGAAGACCTCGATCTTGGTCGACTGGTCCTGGAAGAGCGGCGGGGGCTTGTGGATCGGAGACGAGCGCTTCGCCTGGACGGGCCCGGCCTCGTCGACGGGCTCGCCGACGACGTTGAGGATGCGGCCGAGGCACTCGGGGCCGACCGGCATCGCGATCGGGTTGCCGGTGTCGCGGACTTCCATGCCGCGGACGAGGCCGTCGGAGGTGTCCATCGCGATCGCGCGGACGGTGTTCTCGCCGAGGTGCTGCGCGACCTCGAGGGTGAGGTTGTCCGCGTCCTTCGAGATGCCGGGGTTCGAAACCTTGAGCGCGTTCAAGATCTTCGGGAGCTTGCCGTCCGCGAACTCGACGTCGACGACGGGACCGATGACCTGAACGACCTTGCCTTTGCCGGCGGCGCCAACGGAGGGCGAATTCATATCTGAGCGGGCTCCTTGTGCACGCTTGCTAGGGCCGATGCCCCAGAAAGACGAGACGGCGCGCGCTCTAACATGGAGCTTTCCGCCGTTCAATCGCGTCGGACTGAACGCCCGTCAGGGGCAGCAGATCGTGCTCGGTTCGGTGAGCGCCGGCGCCGGCGTCGACGCGCCGACGCTGCAGGTCACGCGCGGGATCGCGTTGAAGCGGCGTGAGTTGTACGAGCTCGCCGCCACCGCCTTGCACTCCAGGTCGTCGATCGTCGCGACCGGGTTGTTGCAGTTCGCGCCCTGGTAGTACGTGATCGTCCCGCCGCAGGTCCCCTGCGCGGTGCAGGAGCAGGCGCCGCAGCTCACGGTCGCGCTGGCACCGACGAGCCGCTTGTTCGGGAGGCTGGCAGGGCAGGCCTGATCGCCAGCGGCGCGGAGGCACACGGCGAAGCCCGCCGTCGGGGCGCACACGCACGTCGTCCCGCCCGCCTTGGTGGAGCACGCGCGGACCGCGGTCGTCCTCACGGCGGCAGGGTTCGAGATCGGCGCGGACGTGCAGGTCGCGGGCCCCGACGGCTGCGGACCGGTCACGCGGTGGTAGTCGGCGAGCGTGTTGCCGTCGTTCACGCAGCCGCCGTCGTTGACGGTGTGCGACGCGCCGGTCGAGCCGCAGCTCGCCGTGCCGCCGTAGTTGTACCTGCTGCCGTACGTGCCGCTGTTGCAGGAGGGCGTCGCGGTGACGGTGCACTCCGCGCACGTGCACGCGCCGGCCTCGGCGACGGGGGCGCTCACGTGGTCGGTCGCCGCGAGATCGCCGGCGCACGGAGCGCCGGGATCGGCGGCGATCGCCACGTGCGTCCAGCCCGCCGGCGCGTCGACGGCGCATTCGCACGCCGGCGGGGGATCGGCGTCCGGCGCGGCGTCGAGCGGAGGCGCGGCGTCGAGCGGAGGCGCGGCGTCGAGCGGAGGCGCCGCGTCGGCGGGCGTCGCGTCGGCGGGCGTCGCGTCGGCGGGCGTCGCGTCGGTCGGGGCCGCGGCGTCGATGGGCACCGCGCCGTCCTCGGGGGCGCCCGTACCCGTCAGGTCGAGGCCGCAGCCGTGGAGCGCGACGACGCCCGCCGACGTGGCGACGAACAGCGCGCGGGCGATCGGTCGCATGGGTGCTGCAGGCTATCCTGCGCTCCATGCGTTGGCGACCCGGCGTGCTCTCGCTCGTGCTCCTGGCGTGCGCGCCGTCTCCGTCGTCGCCGCCGCGCGCGGCGGAGCTCGACGTCCCGAAGATGCCGGACGCGGGCGCGCCGCCGCCGGTCGCGCTGCGAGCGACGGCCGACCGCGCCGTCGGCACGTGCGGCGGCGCGACGGCGGGTGAGGCCGCGCCGCCGCTCGTGGCTTCGTCGATCGACGATCGCGGCGTCGCGATCGAGCCCGGCAAGGTGACGGTGCTCCACTTCTGGGCGACGTGGTGCGCGCCGTGCGTGGCCGCGATGCGCAACCTGCAGGTCTTCCACACGCGCTTGGGGGCGGAGGGCCTGAACGTCGTCGCGGTCTCCGTCGACGACGACGAGCCGCCCATCCCGGCGTTCGTGCGCGAGCTCGGCCTCACGTACCGCGTCGCGTGGGACGGCAAGCACGAGGCGGCCGAGTGCTGGAAGGTCCCCATCATGCCGACCACCTTCGTCGTCGACCGCGCGGGGATCGTCCGCTTCGTGCACGCCGGGTATCGTCATCCGGAGGACTCCATCGCGCTCGCGAACGAGGTCGCGTCCCTCCTCTGATCGGAGCTCATCGCTTCGCGACGAAGGCCACGGGGACGACCAGCGCGCGGTCGTCGCCGGTCGCGGGGAAGCTCGCGGCGCCGAGGGCGCGCGCGAGGCAGGCGGCGACCTCGTCCGACAGGCCGCTGTTCGAGAGGACGAGGGCCTCGCGAACCCTGCCGTCGGGGGCGATCTCGGCGCGGAGCACCACCTTGCCGTCGGTCGGCTCACCTCTCGCGAGGCCGTCCTGGTGGCAGCGACGGAACTGCGGGCGGAGCTTCGCGATGACGTCCTCCGCGCCGGGGGGCGCCTCGTTGCCGGCGCTCGCCGCGCTCGCGACCGCAGGCTCCGCGCGCATCTCCGCGAGCTCGGGCCCGGCCGCGGGCGCGCTCCGGATCGCGAACAGGATCGCCGCCGCCGCGGCGAGGACGATCGGCGCGACGAAGAGCACGAGCGGCGAGCGGCGAGGGGACGCGCGCCGGAACGCGTGGAGCTCGCCGAGCGCGAGCTCGAGGCGGGCCTCGCGCGCGAGCGCCGCCGCGCACGCGTCGCACGCGGCGCAGTGCGCGACGACCTCCTCGTCGTCGATCGCGCCGATCGCGAGCCCTTCGATCGTGATCGCGGACGGATGCTCAGTCATCGGAGACCTCGGTGGCGCGGGAGAAGTTGGTGTCGACGGGTTTGTCCGCGAGGGCGGCGCGGAGGCGGGCGCGCACCTCGCAGAGGGTCTGCCGGACGCGCTGCACGCTGAGCCCGACGCGCTTCGCGGCCTCGGCGTGCGTGATCGCCTCGTCGGCGTAGACGAGCTCGAAGACCTCGCGCGCCTTGGGCGAGCAGCGATCGAGCTCGGCGCTCGCGACCTCGAGCTGCGAGCGGCTGACGAGGCGATCGAGCACGTTCGGCGCGGGATCCGAGATCGCGCGGAGCTCCTCGTCCGTCACCGCGGCGTCGCGGCGGCCTCTTCGGAGCTCGTCGCCGAGGAGGAAGAACGCCTGCCGGAGCGCGAGCCCCGGCAGCTCGACGTGCAGGATGCGCCCGGCGCGCTGGTGCGCGATGAGGCGCGCCCACGTCTCTTGCGTGATGTCGCGGGCGCGATCGATCCGGACGCCGCGCGCGAGGAGCGTGAGCAGCACGCGCCGATCGTGCTCGGCGATCAGCGCGTCCCAGTCGGGTCCTCGATGCGGTGTCGTGAGCGGCAAGGGGCCCTGGCGGGCGAGCAGCATGGATGGAGAACGTGCAGCTCGGCCGAACATATCGGGCGGGCGGGAAGGTTGTGCATAAGCCGTGGGAAGTGCTGCGAGCTTGACCATCCGCGGGCGGACGCCTATCGCCAATGCGTGATCTCGCAGGAGACCATCGCGCTCGTCAAAGAGCGCACCGACATCCTCGCGATCATCCAGGAGGCGGTGCCGTCGCTCAAGCGGCGCGGGCGCTCGTTCGTCGGGCTCTGCCCGTTCCACAAGGAGAAGACGGGCAGCTTCCACGTGAACCCCGACCGTGGTTTTTTCCACTGCTTCGGCTGCAAGGAGTCGGGCTCCGCCATCGACTTCCTCATCAAGCACGAGGGCTACACGTTCCCCGAGGCGGTGCGGGCCCTCGCGGAGCGCGCCGGCATCGCGGTCGAGGAGTCGAAGGACTCGTCGGCGTTCACGGAGTCCGATCGCCAGAAGAAGGCGCGGGACGAGCTCTACGCCGTCAACGCGCTCGCGGCCACGTTCTGGGAGGAGCAGCTCCGCAAGCACGAGCACCGCTCCTACGCGCTCGACGAGCTCGCGAAGCGCGACCTCTCGCCGGAGAAAGACGCCGACGTCCTCCAGGCCTTCCGCATCGGCTACGCGCCTTCCGGCTGGGACGGCCTCGCGCAGTTCCTGAAGGCGCAGGGCGTGTCGCCGTCCGCGGCGGAGACGGTCGGCCTCCTCGTCCCGCGCTCGAGCGGCTCGGGCTACTACGATCGCTTCCGCCACCGCCTCATGTTCGCGGTGATGGACCCGCAGGGCCGCGTCGTCGCCTTCAGCGGTCGCGCGCTCGCGGACCTCCCCGCGGAGCCCGCGCCACAGGAGCAGGTCTCGCGCTCCGCGCTCCGCTACATCGCGCCGAAGGACACCGGTCCTCCGCCGAAGTACATCAACTCCCCCGAGAGCCCGATCTACACGAAGGGGCAGATGCTCTTCGGCATCCATCAGGCGCGGCACGCGGTGCGCCAGGCGGGGGTCGCGGTGCTGGTCGAGGGCAACTTCGACGTCGTGTCGCTGCACGCGCGGAAGATCGACAACGTCGTCGGCATCCTCGGCACGGCGTTCACGCCCGAGCAGGCGAAGCTCCTCCGCCGCTTCGCGCCCTCGGTCGTGTTCCTCCTCGATGGAGACGCCGCGGGCAAGAAGGCGGTGCGCCTCTCGCGCGATCCGATCCGCAGCGCCGGCATGAGCGCGCGCGTGGCGTCGCTGCCGCCGGGGAGCGATCCCGACGAGGTCGCGCGCACGCGCGGGCCGCAGGCGATCACGGACCTCGTGAAGTCCGCTCGCGGCTACCTCGAGGCGCTCATCGAGATGGAGCTCGACGAGACCTTCAATCAGGGCGACGTCTTCGAGCGGCGCGAGCGCGTCTCGCGCGTGGTCCAGATCCTCGCGGAGGAGGACGACCCGATCGTGCACATGGAGCTGCGCGCGTTCGCCGAGCAGGCGGTCGGGGCGCGGCTCGATCTCCACGGGCTCCGCGTCGGTCAGGACGATCAGCACGCGACCCCGATCCTCGCCGCGCTCGAGCGCACGCTCCGCCAGCAGGAGGCCGACGCCCGCGCTCGCGGCGAGGTCCCGCGCGCGCTGCAGAAGCCGTCGCGCGAGGCCGAGAAGAAGCGCCTCGCCCCCAAGCCGCCCGGCTCCGAGCTCCGCCGGGCGATGCTCGCGGCCCTCATCGAGTGGCCGCAGCTCCTGGCCGACCCCGAGGTCGAGGAAGCGCTCGACGACCTCGAGGGGCCGAGCGTCACCTTGCTCGTAGCGCTCCGTCGCGCCTGGAATTTTGAACAAAATCGCTTGGATATCGATGCTTTTTTGGGGGCGGTGCCCCCTTCTTACGAGGGCTTCGCGCGTCAGCGCCTGGCCGACTCGGCGTCGGAGAGTCAATCCGCCGCAAAGGATCACTTGCTCAGGAACGCAAAACAGCTAAAGAGCCTCGTTCTGTCGCAGAGCGCCGCTCAGAACTCCCGCGAGATGTACCGAGCGCAGGGGGATTACGACGCTCAGCGGGATCTTCTCAAAGAAGCATCCGAAATGCTCCGCGCGAAGCAGGGCATCAAGGCCTGAGCCGACAGACACACGCCAAAGGAAAGAAACAACAGCACCATGGCGACAAAGAATCGGAACGGTAACGGGCAGGGCACGAAGGAGATCGTCGAGAACGGCAAAGCCAAAGGCTTCATGACGTACGACGAGGTCAACGAGAGCCTCCCGGCCGATGTGTCCGTCGATCAGATGGACGACGTGATGGGCGTCCTCGGCGACGAGGACATCGAGATCGTCGACGCGGCCACCCAGGTCAAGATCGCCCCGAAGCGCATCGTCGAAGAGACGGCGGCCGAGCACAAGACGGTCGCGCGCCAGCCGGAGAAGGAAGACGAGGACTCGAGCTACTACTCGAAGTCGAACGATCCGGTCCGCATGTACCTCCGCAAGATGGGCAGCGTCTCGCTGCTCACGCGCGAGGGCGAGGTCGAGATCGCGAAGCGCATCGAGCAGGGCGAGCACATGATCCTCGGCGCCATCCTGGCGTCGCCGGTCGCGGTGCGCGAGATCATCGATCTCGGCGACAAGCTCCGGAAGCACAAGATCCGCGTCAAGGACATCATCCGCGACGCCGACGACGACAACGCCGAGTTCGACGAGGAGGAGGCGGACCGCCGCATCCTTCGCCTCATCGACAAGGTGAAGCACCTCGACAAGGTCGCGCAGGACCTCACCACGCAGCTCGAGACGTGCGCTGCCTCTCGCAAGAAGGGCATCGAGACGGAGATCGAGAACAACCGCGTGAAGATGGTCGAGACGCTCGAGGAGATGCGTCTCAACAAGAAGACGATCGACAAGATCGTCCTCAAGCTCCGCTCCCTCATCCAGAAGGTCGAGCGCGCGGAGTCGGGCTCGACCGAGCTCGAGAAGCGCACCGGCGTCGACTGGGATCAGCTCCGCAAGGAGGCGCGCGCGGCCAAGGGCGACGCCGCCGGCGAGAAGAAGTTCAAGCGGAAGTACGGCGTCACGTCGGAGGAGGTCATCGCGAACCACTCCGCGTCGCTCAAGAACCTGCGCAAGGTCGAGGAGGAGCTCCAGCTCGACATCAAGGCGCTCCGCGAGACCTACGAGGCGATCCGCACGGGCGAGCGCATCGCCGAGCGCGCGAAGGCGGAGCTCGTCGAGGCGAACCTCCGCCTCGTGGTCTCGATCGCGAAGAAGTACACGAACCGCGGCCTCCAGTTCCTGGACCTGATCCAGGAGGGCAACATCGGCCTCATGAAGGCGGTCGACAAGTTCGAGTACAAGCGCGGCTACAAGTTCTCGACCTACGCGACGTGGTGGATCCGGCAGGCGATCACGCGCGCGATCGCGGACCAGGCGCGGACGATCCGCATCCCGGTCCACATGATCGAGACGATCAACAAGCTCATTCGCACGAGCCGCTACCTCGTCCAGGAGTACGGCCGCGAGCCGACGCCGGAGGAGATCGCGGAGAAGATGGAGCTCCCGCTCGACAAGGTGCGGAAGGTCCTCAAGATCGCGAAGGAGCCCATCTCGCTCGAGACCCCGATCGGCGAGGAGGAAGATTCGCATCTCGGCGACTTCATCGAGGACAAGTCGGTGGTCAGCCCGGCCGAGGCGGTCATCAACATGAACCTCGCGGAGCAAACGCGGAAGGTCTTGAAGACGCTGACGCCGCGCGAGGAGAAGGTCCTCCGCATGCGCTTCGGCATCGGCGAGAAGTCCGACCACACCCTCGAGGAGGTCGGCCAGGACTTCGAGGTCACACGCGAACGCATCCGCCAGATCGAGGCGAAGGCGCTCCGGAAGCTCCGCCACCCGAGCCGCAGCAAGCAGCTCAAGAGCTTCATCGAGAGCTGAGTCTCACGCAACGTCGGGGGCGTTGCCCCCGACACCCCCACCCCAGACACGGCCCTCGCGCGGAGCGCGAGGGTTGCTTCGCAACCGCATGCGCGGCCGCTTCTGGGGCCCCGGCCCCAACGTCGGGTGCGTTGCCCCCGACACCCCCACCCCAGACACGGCCCTCGCGCGGAGCGCGAGGGTTGCTTCGCAACCGCATGCGCGGCCGCTTCTGGGGCCCCGGCCCGAACGTCGGGGGCCCCCACGCCAGACACGGCTTCGCACCCGCATGCGCGGACGCTTCCGGGCGGCGTTTGTCATTGACCCTACGCTCGATGTGCGGCGGCGGCGGAAATCGCGGGCGCGTCTGGTGCGGTTTGTCGGCGTGGAATTATCGCCGTAGGCTGATGGATCGACATGCGGGTGTCCGACTCGATCGCGATCGGCGGCGTGTTCGTGCTTGCTGCGTGCGGGCTCGACGTCGTGGGCACGCTCGTGCCGCCGGACGAGGTTCCCGCTGGCGGCGCGGCGTCGGGGCCCGACTCCGGTTCCGGCCCGCGCGTCGAGCTCGACGACGGCGGCTCGAGCGGCAGCGGCGGCTCGAACGGCGGCGGCTCGAGCGGCGGCGGCTCGAGCGGCGGCGGCTCGAGCGGTGGCGGCTCGAGCGGTGGCGACGGCGGCTCGAGCGTCGACGACGCCGGTGACGATGGCGCGATCCTCCAGCCCGCGGATCCGTGCGGCGCATGTCGCGGCGCGGTCGCGCGCCGGCTCTGCGTCGAGGGGGCGTGCGTGGACGCGCATCGAGTCTTCGTCACGAGCACGCAGCACACGGCCAACATCGCCGGCGCGACCGGGGCCGACGCGGAGTGCGAGCGGCTCGCGAGCGCGCGCAACCTCGGCGGGACGTGGCGCGCGTGGCTCTCGGTGAGCGGCTCGTCTGCGAGCAGCCGCCTCGTGCACGCGACGATTCCGTATCGCCTCCTCGACGGTAGGATCGTCGCGAACGACTGGACCGACCTCACCGACGGCGCGATCCGGACGACGATCGACGTCGACGAGACCCGCCAGCGGCTCACGGAGGCGCGAGAGGTGTGGACCGGCACCAGCACCGGCGGAAACCTCTTCAACGGCGGAGGCTGCGTCAACTTCTCGAGCGCCTCGAACGGATCGTTCCCTGTCGCGGTGGGCGTGACGAGCTCGACCAGCGCGGATTGGACGTACATCTACCTCCAGGAGTGCAACCGCACCGATCCGCGCCTCTACTGCTTCGAGCAGTAGCTCTCCGCCGCAACGGTTACATCGTCGAAATCGGTAAAAACGAGCGGTTCGTGCGCGCGAGGCGACGGCTCGTCGGAAGCCGCTCCGCCAAGCACGCGGAACCCCGTGGCGCGCGCCGCGCATGACCTGAACGAGGAGGACCGGCGGTCGTTCCACCCTCCCCGAAGGACGCAGTCGATACACGGCGATGGACGCCGGCGCGGCTGCGAACGACCCGAAAGTTGGTGCTCAAAGTGAATCTCTCCCTGATCCGTAGCCGTTCGATCTTCGCTTGCCTCACGGTTCTCGCTGCTTCCGTAGTGGGGTGCTCGTCCGCTCCGAGCGACGAGCGTGTGACGCCGAAGATCGCAGTCACGAACCGCGCCTCGAGCGCGCTCGTCGCGGCGGAGATCACGTCGATCAACGGGACGTACGGCTCGGCGTGCGCCGATCATACGGACGGCGATCCCTGGAGCGCATCGCCCAACGGCGGCTCGCTCGCCCATCCCGAGCTGTACGTCATCAAGAACAACGCCACGTGCCGCCTGACGGTGACGGAGGTCGTCGTCGGCAGCACGGTCTACGGCGCCGGCCCCGCGATCGAGCTCGCGCAGAGCTACGCCGAGGAGGCCTCCGCGTTCAAGGACGACGTGGAGGATCCGGTCGACTTCTACGGCAACGCGAGGATCGACTCGCTCGCGTTCAGCGCCGACTTCACGATCGACGTCATCGTCTCCGACGACCCGAACACCTCGATCTCCGGCTCGAAGCAGGGCACGTTCGCGACGCAGTCGTCGACCGTCGTCGTGGGCAACGTCGACGCGCCGAACGACACCGTCGATCTCTCGGCCTTCGCGCTCACGACCGACATCGACGACGTCGTCGCCGAGGTGAGCGGCTTCGCGACGCTCAACGTCGGCTCGCGTCCGGGCGACGACTACGCGATTCACCACGGGCAGCTCAGCGGCGCCGCGTCGCCGGAGACGATCGCCGACGCGTACGACGCGGCGACGAAGAAGGGGGAGGTCGAAGACGGTCTCCAGATCGCGGCGGCGGACTTCGCGCTCGGCGGCGAGGACCTCACGAGCGGCCCCGCGCGTCGCACGCTCATCGTCCGCGCCACGGCGGAGGGGGTCACCTCCTATCAGCTCATCGTCCTGAGCTTCTCGAAGCCCTGATCGCGAGCGCGCTTCACATCAGCGCGAGCGCGGCGACGGCGAGCGTCCCGATCGCGAGCGGCGCCGCGAAGAGGAAGAGGCCGAAGACGCTCGGCGCCTCGACCGGCGCCTCGATCGACGGGAACGCCGCCGTCGCGATCGCCGCTCCGACCGGAACGGGGCCCGCCGCCGGCATCGTCGACGGCAGCCGCAGCGGCGTCGGGGGCACGCTGCGGACCTGCACGTGCGCGGCCTGCGCGTGCAGGTGCATCGGATGGAGCGGGCTCGACGGGGCCGGGTATCCCGGCGGCGGAGCGTGCGGCGGCGGTTGCGGTTGGACCGACGCCGCGCGCGCCTGCTGTTGCATCTGCTGCGCGTGGAGATGGGGGTAGTACTCGTTCGGGTCGCGCTGATCGCGGAACGTGTCTGCCGCCGGCGGCGGCGCGAAGTTGCGCGGGAGCGGCGCGGTGTTGCCTTGCGGGTAGTACTCGCCGGGGCTGCTGGCGTAGGGCCCGCGCATCATCGCCTGCGTCTCGTCGGGGCCCGGGGGGAGCTGCGACGGGGAGGGGAAGGGGATCTCCGCGGGTGGGTCGTAGCGAGGGGCGGGGAGGCGTCCGAGCGAGTCCGGCTGCGGGAGCCCGTAGCCCGGCGGGCGGGCCTCCGGCGTGCGATCGGCGAAGCGCGGACGCTCGCGCGGCGGCACCGAGCGATGGCTCGTCGGCGGGCGCTGGCTCGGGGCACGGCCGAACGTCGGCCGGTCGCTCCGCCGCTGCGGGACGAGATCGTCGAGCGACGGGACCGGCGCTTGACTGGTTGCACCCTGCATGTTTCGCGCGGTCGAGCGGGTGGTGCGCTGCGCCGGGACGGCCTGGACGGGCGGACGCGGAAGCGCGATCGCGCCGACCGACTCCGGCAGCGCGCGCTCTTGCGGCGGCCGCTCCGACGGCGCGCGCCGCTGCGGCTCCGGCATCGCGCGCTCTTGCGGCGCGCGCGAGTAGCTCTGGCCTGGAACACGCGAGTAGCTCTGGCCTGGTCCGGGCGCCGGCGCGCGCGCGTAGCTCTGGCCGGGGCCGGGGGCGTAGCTCTGGTCCGATCCGGGCGCTGGCGCGCGCGCGTGGCTCTGGCCGGGCGCGTAGCTCTGGTCCGATCCGGGCGCTGGTGCGCGCGCGTGGCTCTGGCCGGGCGCGTAGCTCTGGTCCGGTCCGGGCGCTGGCGCGCGTGCGTGGCTCTGGCCGGGCGCGTAGCTCTGGTCCGGTCCGGGCGCCGGCGCGCGCGCGTGGCCGGGAGCTGGCGCGCGTGCGTGGCTCTGGCCGGGCGCGCGCGAGTAGCTCTGGCCGGGCGCGGGGGCGGGGACGCGCGAGTAGCTCTGGCCCGGTCCCGGCGCGGGTGCGCGGGAGAAGCCGCCGCTCGTGTTCGTGCCGCGGGCGGGGACGGGGGGCGGTCGCGCCCCTTCGGGGAGGATCGCGGTCGCGGTTCGCTCGTTGCCGCTGCGCTGGCCGGGGGGCACGACGTCGACCTGCGGTCGCGCCGTGCGCGCGGGCGCCTGGCGCATGAGGCCGTCGATGCGGGCGCGGTTCATCAGGCTCGTGGCGTCGTCGTCCGGCTCCGGCAGCTCGGCGGGAGGGAGCTGCGGCTTGCGCGAAGACGGCGGCGGCAGCGGCGGAGGCCGCGCGCCGGGCGGACGCGGCTGCGGTCCCGTCATCGCCGGCTGGCGAGGGACCGGCGCGCGTGACGTCGCGTTCGGAGGAGGTCGCGGCGCGGCCGAGCCTCCCGCGGGCGCGCGCGCCGGCGAGATCGGCGTGCGCGCGATCGGCGGAGCGCCCGCCGGACGCGCCGCCGCGATCGGCCGGGGCGCGCCGAGCGGATTCCCGGCCGGCGCCGGTCGTCGCGCCGGCACGGGCGGCGGCCCCGCGATCGGGGGATGCGACGCATCCGGCGGAGCCGGGGGACGCGCGGAACCCGGGGAATTCCCGGGCGGCCGAGCCGATTCGCGCTTCACCGCTGCCATCGCGCGAGTCTATCACGAGGCCCCAGCCCCTTTCCCGAACGCGGCGCTCGACCCGAAGCAACAGCGCGGCGTCTGGCTTCGTCCGACGCCCACCCCGAAGCTTCGCGTCGTTCCCGACGGGGAGCTCCAGGGAGCGGGAGAAAAACCGTTTCGGCGCGGGAAGCTTACTGCTCGCGGTGGATCGGGATCGTGGCGCGCTTGCGCGGCGGGCGCGGTGCGGCGTGGGCGTGCGGGGTCGCCTCGCGCTCGCGGGCTTCGCGCGCGGGCGCCGGTGTGACGGGCGCGGGAGCGGGAGCGGGGTTGCTCGGCGGCGCGATGACGGTCGCGTTTGCGGCCATCGGCGCGAGCGTGGGAGGAGCGACCTCGACCGGGGGCACGAACGCGGGCGGCGGCGGGAACGCGGTCGCGGCGTTCGTGGTGTCGTCCGCCGGCGCGCTGCTGCGGACGACGAGGAACATCACGGCGAAGAAGAGGAGGACCGACGACGCGAGGAGCGCGATGCGATGCGGAGGGAGCCCCTGCATCTTCTGCACGAGCTGCTGCAACGGGTTCGTCTGCGGCGGACGCGGCTGCTGCGAGGGCATGAGCACCTCGGGCAGCGGAGCGATGAGCTGTCCTTGCGGCGGCGTCTGCTCGCGCGCCGTCAGCTCACGCGGCATCGGCTCGCGCGGCGTCTGCTCGCGCGGCGGAACGGTGATCGGCGCGATGCGCGTGCGCGCGGAGTCCGGCGCGACGATGACCGGCGTGGCCGCGGGCGTCGGGGCCGCGTCCGACATCAGCGCGGGCGGACCCGACGCCGGCGCCGCCCCACCGTCGAGGCTCGGCCGCGGCGTGAGCCTGGACGCGTCAGCCGCCGGCCGCGCCATCGTCATCGCCATCGGCGGATCGGATGCCGCGGATGCCGGTCGAGGCATCGCGGCTCTCGGCGGATCGGATGCCGGTCGAGGCATCGCGGCCCTCGGCGGGTCGGACGCGGGCCGCGCCATCGCCATCGGCGGATCGGATGCCAGTCGAGGCACGGCTACCCTCGGCGGGTCGGAAGCAGCGGCCGTCGGTGGATCGGAGGTTGGGCGCGGGACCTTCTTCATGCCGACGGGGGTGGCCATGTCCTCGTCGAAGGCGACGCGCTTCTGGCCGCGCAGGACGGTCTCGAGCGAGTCGTCGAAGTCGTCCACGACCTCCGGTCGTTTTCCGGTCTCCGCGAGGTCGTCGTGATCAGGGTCGTCGTGGTCGGCTCGCGCCACGGTCGCGGTCGACTCGGAGTCGTTCCCGAGGAGGCCGAGCGCCTTCGCCGATCCTGCGTTCCACGCCGTCGGGGCCGGGGCGGCGTTGCCCTCGGCGAAGGACGGTCGAGATACGCGCGGAAGCACGGGCCACCTTCCTGCACACATGGTGCCGAGCCATCGCATCCATTCCGACCGGGGCACGGATCGTCCATGTAGGCTCCGATCGCCATGCGTCGGGTCGCGCTCGCCGTCCTCGCCGTCGTGCTCGGCGGATGCGAGCGTGGCTGCCTCGCGCGTTGGTTGGCGGAACAGGAGAGCTCGCCGGAGCCGGCGGCGTCGACCGCGCGCGGGATCGATCTCACCGGCACCGACTGCTCCGACGGCCTCCTCCGCTGTCGCGCCGGCGCCGTCGAGGCGTCGCGCGTCGCGCATCTCCCTGGCAGTTGTGTCAAGGGCGTGAACCCTGAAAAAACAGGGGCCGCGTGCGTGTGTCCCTGGGACGTCGTCGCGACGTGCGCGAGCGGCTGCGCCGACGAGGAGGTCGAGGTGACGTCGTCGAGCGACGTGGTCGCGCGCCAGCTCTGTCGCCCAGCGACCCCTGTCGCTCGACCGGTGCTCGGGGAAGACGACGCCTCGATCGACGTGTGCTCGGACGACGGCTTCACGTGCCGCGCGTCCATCGTCCGTGCGTGCGACGGAGCGGGCATGGCGTCGCGTCCGCTCGCGCGCTGCATCCACGGATGCGCGCTGGACGTGGCCGTCGAAATCGCGGGGGATGGACCGGCGAGGAACCCGGCTGGGGTGATCGCGATCCTGTGTCGACGCAGCGACGCTGAACGGCCGTAGGCATCCGCCGATGCGCAGCACGACGTGAGCTGCGAAGGCCGGCACGCAGAACGCGATGACACCGTCGTCCTCGTGACACGTCACGACCCGCGACCGCTCCCTACCTTGCCGTTCCTCGACGCAGGAAAGGTGACGTCGTCGGTTCCGATTTCGTACGATTTTTCTCGCGGTGGCAGCGCGCCTTCGCAGCACCTACGTGTCTGAAGATGGCGTGTTTGTAGCGCGTTTCGCGTGCGCGCTTCGCGCCGGCGCTTCACCGCGTGGAGCGCGCTCGTGTTGGCGAGGTGCTTGCTTATGGAAGTGTTCGGGGAAGGCGGACGACTCATGAATCGCGCGAAGCTTGGCTCAGCTCTCTTCATCGCCGGTGTGCTCTTCGCTCTCACGTCTCCGCGCAACGCGGTCGAGAGCGAGCCGACGGCTGCGTTGGCGCTCACGAACGCGAACGCGAACGCGAGCACGAACGGCAATGGCAACAGCGACGACGCGGAGCCCGCCGCGCTCGCGAACGCGGGCCTGAAGGCGATCGCGGCGCCGGAGATCGGCACGAGCGGCGCGTGCGGCGAGGGGATGCTCGAAGTCGAGGGCGACTACTGCGCCGAGGTCGAGCAGAAGTGCACGCGGTACATCGATCCCGAGGGCGTGTTCCCGCGTCGCTGCGCCGAGTTCGCGCCGACGTCGAAGTGCCAGGGCAAGACGACGAAGAAGCACTTCTGCATCGACAAGTACGAGTGGCCGAACAAGGCCGGCGTCGATCCCGTCGTCATGAAGACGTGGTACGAGGCGCGCGACGCCTGCGCCGGCGCCGGCAAGCGCCTCTGCGGCGACAGCGAGTGGACGCTCGCGTGCGAGGGCCAGGAGCGTCTCCCGTACCCGTACGGCTACGACCGCAACTCGGAGGCGTGCAACATCGACAAGCCGCATCCGGACGTGAACGAGAAGGCGCTCGGCTCCTCCGACCCGAAGGTGCGCGAGGCGGAGGCGAAGCGCCTCTGGCAGGGCGAGGCGAGCGGCTCGCGCCCGTCGTGCGTGAGCCCGTACGGCGTCATGGACATGACCGGCAACGTCGACGAGTGGGTCGTCAACGAGAGCGGCGTCCCGTACAAGAGCGGCCTCAAGGGCGGTTACTGGGGCCCGGTCCGCGACCGCTGCCGCCCCGAGACGACCATCCACTCCGAGGGCTTCTCGTTCTACCAGATCGGCTTCCGCTGCTGCTCCGACGTCCCGAACGCCGCCCCGTCCGCGGACGCGAAGCCGACCGGCGGCACCTCGGCCCCGAGCACGAAGACCCCCGCACCGGCCTCCTCCGTCGGCAGCTGACACGACACCCCGCGCGGTTCAGCGGACGGTGAGGCCGCGGTACTCGACGACGGTGGAGTGCGCCTTCGTCGCGGCGTCGATGACCGTCGCGCGGATGCGAATCGTGCGGTCGCCCGTCGTCGCTCCCGACATCGCCGTCACCTCGTTGCTCGTGTAGATGCCGTCGTTCGCGTCGGCGTCGCCGTGCGTGCCGTCGTCGTGGAGGACGACCTCGGTCATCTTGTCGTCGCGCGCGCCGTCCGCGAGGACGGCCGCGCCGACGCGGACCGGCTTCGCGCCGCCCGCGACGGTGACCTTCGCCGTGATCGTCGCGCTCGCCGAGCCGTCGACGGGGACCGACGCCGGCGCGATGGTCGGCTCCGTGACGGTCGGGGCGGCGCCGGTGGTCGCGGGGTCGATCTCGAGGAGCGCGGCGCGCGCAGGGCCCGCGTTCTTGTCGGCGTAGAACACGCGGTTCCCCGCGCCGTTCAGGACGCCGAGGTGGAGCTCGATCGCGGACGAGGGATCGTTCGAGAAGAAGCCGCCGCCCACGGCGAGGTCGAACGAGCCGCTCCCGTCGGTGCGATGCATCTTGTAGCCGGCCACCACGAGCTTCCCGTCGTCGCTCAGGCCCCAGTTGGTGTCGAGGCTCCCGGAGAAGACGGTCAGGTCGCGTTTCCCGGCGCCGTCGAAGCCGACGGCCGTGAGGCCGCGCAAGCCAGGTCCCGTCTCGATCAAGTAGGCGACCGTGTTGCCGTCGCCGCTGATCGCGAGCTTCGAGACGCCGCACTCGGTCGTGATCGGACCGAGCAGGAGCTTCGGCGGCAGAGAGCCGTCGACCGACGACGCGACGATGTAGTCCTTCTGGCCCGTCTGCGTGCAGTAGCCCGCCGACCAGACCGACACGACGCGCTTGCCGTCGGCCGACACGTCGAAGCCGCGGCGCAGGGGTCCCTTCGGCGCGAGCTCGCTCTCGGGGACGCCGAGCAAGGTCGCGGCCTGGGCGAGCGTCAGGACCGACCTCACGTCCGCGCCGTCGGAGCCGATCGAGTAGATCCCGCGCTCGTGATTCTCCCACGCCGCGTTCGTCGTGAAATAGACCCGCCACTTGCTCGCGTTCTCCGGGTCCCTCGCGAACCGCGACCACGAGCGCGTCTGACTGATGGCCGGCCCGGTCACGCGCGCCGGCGACGCGACGCCGTTGATGAGCAGCGAGCTGGTCGTGTACGCCGCGAGCGTGCCGTCGTCGTTGAGCGCCGTCATGTCGATCCATCCCGCGTCGGGCACCGCGTCGAGCGCGCGCCGGCCCGTGCCGTCCGAACGAACGACCGTCGGCCGGTAGCCGCCGGTGTCGTTCTCGTCGTAGAGGCCGACGTTGCCGTCGCGGCTGAAGGCGATGTCCTTCGATTCGTCGAGGCCGCCGTTCTCGCCGGCGGTGAGGTGGTGATAGACGAGCGTGCGCACGATCGGCGACTCCGGGCCCCCATCCGGTCCGGGTCCGGGTCCAGGTCCGGGGCCAGGTCCCGGTCCGGGTCCGCCGTCGGCGGACGCGTCGGGGGTCGTTGCGCCGCCGCCGTCGGTGGTGATCGTGCAGCCGATCCCGAGGGCCGCCGCGGCGAAGACCAGCGCGAGAGGCAGCGAGAACGCCCTCCCCACGACGTTGGGATGGTTCCACTCGGCTTCGACGCTCATTTTCTGGCTCACGGGGCGTGCCTCCTGATTCGAAGGCGTGACGATCGACCGGTACATTGTTCCGGTCGGCGTTGGCGCTCGCCTTCGCGCGGCGAATTTCGCTAGGATTCTCGTGTGCTCTTCCTGGGGAGGGAGCGGGAAGTAAAAAAGCTCGCGGAGGCGTGCGAGTCCGCCTGCCAGGGACGCGGGGCCCTCCACCTCGTCGTGGGCGAGCCAGGCATCGGAAAGACCCGCCTCGCCGACGAGGTCGCCAAGCTGGCGACTTCGCGCGGAATTTCCGTTGCTTGGGGACGCGCGTGGGAGACCGGCGGCGCGCCCGCGTTCTATCCGTGGGTCGAGGTGCTCGAGGCGCTCGGAGGCGAGGCGTCGGGGGCGCCGAGCCTCGACGCCCATCGCGCGACCCACGGCGAAGGTGTCGTCGCGGACTCCGCGCGCGAGCGGTTCGTCCTCTTCGAACGTGTCCTCGCCTTCCTCCGCGAGCGGTCTCGCGCGTCTCCGCTCCTCCTCGTCTTCGACGACCTCCACGCCGCCGACGTGCCGTCCCTCGAGCTCTTGCACTTCGTCGCGCGCGGCCTGCGCGGGCGCCGCATCGCGATCATCGGGACGCTGCGCGACCTCGAGGCCCAACGTCCTCCCGTCGCGAACGTCATCGCGCGCATGGGCCGCGAAGCGAGCCACCTCACGTTGGCCGCGCTCGCCTCCGAGGACGTCGCGAAGCTCGTCGCCGAGCACGTCGGGCGCGCGGACGAGGCGCTCACGAGCGAGCTCGTCACGAAGACGGACGGCAACCCGCTGTTCGTCGCCGAAGCCCTCCGCATGCTCGATCAGCGCGGCTCGTGGGCGGCGCCGGGCGTGTTGGCCGTCATCACGTCGCGCATCGACGGCCTCGACGAGACGACGACGTCGCTCCTCGACGCGGCCAGCGTCTTCGGCCGGCGCGTCGTCCCCGCCGTGCTCGCGAGCTCGACGAACGCGGCGCTCGCCGACGTCGTTCGCCGGCTCGACGACGTGTCGACGCGCGGCGTCCTCCGCCGCTGCGACGACGGCGCGTACCTCTTCTCGCACGCGCTCGTGCGCGACGCCTTCTACGCGCGCATCCCGGCGCCCCGGCGGCGCGAGCTTCATCGCGCCATCGCGCGCGTCGCGGAGCCCGCGCTCGCGGCCCATCACCACTTGGCCGCCGTCCCGCTCGTCTCCGCCGGCGAGGTCATTCGCGCCTCGATCGCCGCCGCCGCGCACGCCCGCGCTCGGCTCGCCCCCGACGACGCGGTCGCGCTCCTCGAGCAGACGATCGTCGCGGTCGAGGGCCTCCCGGCGTCCGAGCCGGAGCGGGTGGAGCTCTTGCTCGCGCTCGGCTGGGCCGCGACGGACGCGGGCTCGCTCGCGCGCGGACGCCAGGTCTTCCACGAAGCGAGCCGCCGCGCCGCCACGACGGGCGATCCGGGGCTCATCGCGCGCGCCGCGCTCGGCCAGGGCGCGGAGCTCGTGTTCGGCCAGGTGCGGAGCGAGCTCGTCGAAGGGCTGCGGGCCGCGCTCGCGCGCCTCGACGATGCGGCGGGCGAGCACGCCGACTTGCGCGCGCGCCTCCTGGCGAGGCTCGCCGCGGCGCTGCAGCCGAGCACGACGCCGGAGGAGCCGGTCGCGATGGCGCGCGAAGCGATGACGCTCGCGGAGTCGATCGACGACCCGCGCGTGCGCGCCGAGATCGCGCTCGCGGCAGGATCGGCGCTCACGGACTTCGCGCCGCCGCTCGATCGGATCCCGGTCTCGCGGCAGCTCGTTCGAGACGCGCGCACGCTCGACGACGGCGTCGTCGAGCTGCGCGGCCTCACGCGCCTCGCGACGGACTATATCGAAATAGGCGATTTTGCCGAAGCGGAGTCGGTGATCGAAGCGCGCGCCGAGCTCGCGGCGCGGGTCGGGCATCCTCGCTACCTGTGGCAGACGCCGCTCTTGCGCTCGATGCTCGCGATGCCGCGCGGGGCCTTCACGGTCTGCGACGAGTCGATCGAGGAGGCGACCGCGATCGGCCAGGAGGGCCTCGACGTGAACGCCGCGCACGTCGTCGCCATGCACCGGTTCTGGATGCTCCTCGCGCGAGAAGACCTCGACGGTCTCCGCGCGCACATGCCCGAGGTGCTCCGCGCGATGGGGCGGATGCCGGAGCCCGCGCAGCATCACGCGCTCGCGCAAGCCGTCCTCCACGCCCGCGCGGGCGAAGCGTCGCGCGCGAAGGAGGCGCTCGCGGGCATCGGCGACGGCAAGCGCATGCTCGCCCCGATGATGCGCGCGACGATCGCCGACGTCGCGCTCCGTTGCGACGACGCGGCCCGCTTCCCGCAGCTCCTCGCGGAGCTCGAGCCGGCGCGCGGACGCAACACGGCGTGGGGACCCTTCGGTTTCACGTGCGGGCCACCGTACGACGTGCTCGTCGGCTCGCTCCTCGCGCGGCTCGGACGGCGCGACGAGGCCGGCGCCGCCTTCGACGCGGCGCTCGCGCTCGCGCGACGATCGGGCGCGACCGCGAACGAAGCGTGGGTCCACCGCGCGCGCCGCGAAGCGCTCTCGGACACGACGGGCGTGACGGAGGTGCGCGCTCCGGCCGCCGCGCAGCAGCCGCCGCCGCGCCTCGAGTTCACGCTTCGGGTGGAGGGGAACGACGTCATCGTTCGATGCGACGGACGGACGACGCGCCTCCGCTCCGTTCGCGGCCTGCCGATGCTCGTGCGCCTCGTGGAGGAGCCCGGCCGCGAGATGCACGTGCTCGATCTCGCGTCGGAGCCCGATGACGAGAACGTCGTCGATCGCGGCGACGCGGGCGAGGTCTTCGACGCGAAGGCGCGCGAGGCCTATCAGAAGCGCATCGCCGATCTCCGCGCGGAGATCGACGACGCGGATCGCTCGGCGGACGTCGGACGCGCCGACCGCGCGCGCCGCGAGCTCGACATGCTCGTCCAGCAGCTCTCGAGCGCGGTCGGCCTCGGCGGCCGCGCGCGCCGCGTCGGCTCCGCCGCCGAACGCGCGCGCATCACGGTGCAACGCCGCGTGCGCGAGGCGATCAAGAAGATCGGGCAGCAGGAGCCCGACCTCGGCCGCCACCTCGATTGGGCGATCCGCACCGGCACCTTCTGCGCCTACGAGCCACGAGGACGGAAGACCGCGTCGTAGTCGTAGGAGAGACGAGGCAGAGCGGCGCCTTGTGGGCGACGCGTGGATCTGCTGTCGTTGCTCGATGACGTCGAGCGCTCTGCGGTGGCGTGCCGGGCTCGCGTTCGCCATGGTCTGTTCCTGCGGAGCACGCGAGGCCGACCACCCCAAGAAGAGTCGGGCGGACGCGCACGTCGAGCTCGAGACCGACTGTTACGCGTGGGGCCGGCACACGTCGGGAGAGACGTACGAGGTACGGCGTGATCAGGAGGGCTCCGCGCGCAGCTGCGGAGCGCTCGCGCGCACGGGTGAGCTCGTCGTCACGTGCGCCGACTACACGCGCCTTCATTCGCGTGCTTGCGTCCTCGGAGAGGCGAGCAGCTGCGCGTGCGCGGCGAGCCCCTCGTCCGCCGTCGTCGCGGGCTCGGACGAATTCGAGGCGATCACGTGTCGAAGCGTCGGCGGCGCCACGCCGTGCGCCTCGAACGACGCCGCGTCCAGCTCCAAGCCCGAGAGTCGATGCGTGGACGGCAAGCTCGTGTCGTGCCGTTGCACCGACTTCGGCGAGCGAGAGGACTGCCTCGCGGCGGCGGCGATGGCCGCGATCCCGGAGGTGGCGGGGCGCTTGCTCCGGCGCGGCTGCGACGAGGAGACGTTCAACGAGTGCTACAGCGACGAAGACCTCGCCCGTCACGCGCGGAACAACTCCCCCTTTCCCTCGCCGCCGCGGACGCGTTCGAGCTTCACGTTTCGCGACGCGTGGCAGCTCGCCCTGTGTGAGGAGGGGAAGACCGACTACGGGTGCAGCGGGCTGCTCCACCACGCCGAGACATTTCGTGAGTGGGACGAACGGGCGCGCCAGCACGCCGCCGACGAGCGCGCCCGCAAGCAGCGGGAGCGGCAGCGGGAGGAGCAGCGTCGTCGCGCGGCGCTCGAGCAAGCGCGCCGTCGTGTCCAGGCCGACCTCGACGCGTACCAGGCCGCGGAGGCGGCACGAGCCGAGGCCGAGCGGCAGGCGGCGAGCAGCGAGGAGGGCTGGCGGCGGATGAACGAGGTCCGGACGCAGCCTGCCGGCTCGAGCGAGCACCGCGACGTTCACATCGACGTCAAGCCGATCGAGAGTCATCCACCGCCGCCCGTGATCGAGCCGCCGCCGCGGCGGGTCGACCCGCCGCGTCCGCACGTCCAAGAGCCGCCGAAGCCGTGTCCGCCCGGCCCCTGGTCCTGCGCGAAGCAGGACTAACGTCTTCAGTCGAAGCCACGTCCGCTCGCGTGCGCCGGCACGTCGAGATGGAGCAGACGCACCTCCGCGCGTCGAGCCCCGCTCGTCGATCGTCGCGGCTTCCGTAGCGTTCGAGCTGGACGTCGAGGCCGCGCCTCCCTCGCGCGAGGAAGAGCGCGGAGTGCTGCGGTACGCTCGCGGGGTGAAGTGGTCGCGGCGGGCGAAGGCTCGGGTCGTGTTTTATCCGGCGCTCGTCGTCCTCGTGGGTGTGTTCGGCGCGTGGATGACGGTGATGCCCGGGAAGAGCCACCGCGGCGCGCTCCCGGTGCTCACGGACGGCCGCCCCACTTCTGGAACCCGACGATGGGGAGCTTGCACTATGCACGTGCCTGCAAGGAGCGCGGCGACCGGATCGTGGCGATGCTCAGCCTCGAGTCGCTCGGCTACTACCAACCTCGGCTCACGCGCGCTCGTGCGCGCCTCCATCGGCGCGTTTCGCGAGGACGCGCGCTTCCCGTCGGCGGGCGCGGCCCTGCCGGGATTCGTCGCCGGCGTCGGCTGGAGTGACCCATGGTCGTTCTGGCAAGTTGGTTATGACGGCGTCATGGCGCGGTCCTCCGTCGATTGAGCGCTCCATAGTGCTCAGTCGAGGCAGCAGAGCGGGACGCCGTACGATGGATTCACCACCGTCGCGAACCGGAGCCGGCGCACGGTGCCCGTCTCGTCGGGCAGCTCGATCGCGCCTTCGATCCGATCGCCCTCGCGCTTCTCGACGACGAGGGCGAGCTTCGAGATCTGGATCGTGCCGCTCCCGCCGCCCCCGCTCTCGCGCGAGCACGTCTGGCCGCCGGACGCCGCGAACGCGTTCGCGTCCTCGTAGCGGCCGGGCACGAAGCGCGCCGGCATCGGATCGTCGGACCGCTCGGAGAAGTACCAGTCGAACCAGCTCGTGCTCTCGGACGGCGAGCCGTCCTCGAGCTTGCCCTTCGTGTGCGGGTAGTGGAGCTGCACGCGCAGGCTGTGCCGGAACGGGTGCGGGGTCTCGTGCACCGTCACGTCGATCGCGCCGGAGCCGAACGGGAACTCGGGGTCCGGATCGAGCCTCCCGACCGGCGGCTTCGCGTCGCGCACCGCGCAGAGCGCCTTGACCTCGGCGTCGGTGAGCTTCGGGCCCGGAACGTAGAGCACCGGCCGCACCTTGAGGCAGCAGGTCGTCTCGTCGGCGAGCGGCGACGTCGCGACCCGCGCGTGGAACGCGAGCTCGCCGGCGCCGACCTTCACCGTGCCGTAGACCCAGCGATCGTCGCGGCCGCCGATCGTGACCTCCGCGTCGGACGCGAGCAGCCGCCGCGCTCCGGGGCGACGGGCGATCGCCTCCGCGCTGCAGCTCCGCGCGGCGACGCCCTCGTCCCAGAGCGGGAGCTTGGTGGGGGTGCCGGGCTCGAGCGCGCCGGCGCCTTCGAGCGAGAGCGTGCTCCCCCAATCGGTGCGTGTGCCTCCGGTCGCGTCGAGCTCATCGGGCCAGCGGAAGTCGAGGAGGAGCCGGGCCCCGTCGACGCGCGCCGTCACCTCGAGCGCGCCCGCGATCGGGAAGAAGTCGGACGCGGTGAAGCTCCCGTCCGGCAGCGCACGCGAGCGCGCGTAACACAACGCGTCGGTGGCGGGATCGTCGAGATCGGTCGTCAGCCCCGCGGCCGGCGGTGGAGGCTCCTCTCCGCGCGGCGGGTCTCCGGTACCGGCCGGAGCCGCCGACTCCGACTTCGGCGCGTCGACGACGTCTTCGCTCCCGCAAGCGAAGAGGGCAGGGGCGAGGAGGCAGAGGAGGACGAAGCGCATTCGCGCCGTGCGCAGCAACGACCGTTCCGCGCGCGCGAGCCGGCGAGCCCCGCGAAACCCAGAGCGCCTGCGCAATCGGCTTCGAAAGGTGGATCCGAGCGAGCGGGTGATCCCCCTCTCATGTGATCGGGGAGCTCATCCTGCGGACGCGAGTCCTCTCCAGGGGCCGCGCGCGCTCCGCCGTGACCGCCGGCGATCGCGGCTCGTGACGGCGGCGCGATCCTTGCGCCATGGCGTGCATGCGCGGAGATCGTTGGACCATTCTCGCCGGCACCCTCGTCGTGAGCCTCGCGAGCGGGTGCGCCGTCGGCGTCGAGCCGGAGACCGCGGAGTCGGAGGCCTCGGTCGTCGCGAGCGATTCGAACCTGAGGATGTTCCCTGTCCCGCGGCAGGGCGCGCACGTCGACGTCGAGGCCGATCCGGCGCGTCTCGCGTGCTCGCTTCGCGTCACGACGCGGGGCTTCGACTTCCCCGCCGGCGCCGGCGATCCGAGCGTCTCGGAGACGGGCAAGACGATGTGCTTCACGCTCGGCCCGACGGTGCATTGCCACGTCAGCGGCACCGAGACCGGCTTCTGCCGAGACATGTTCGACAACGTGAGGAACCTCCTCGAGAACCGCGCGACGAAGGACGGCGACTTCGTCCGCGCGTACGCGAGCGGGCACCCGGGCCACCGGCTGAACGTGTCGGGTCACAGCCAGGGCGCCTACGACGCGTCGCGCGTGGCGCCGCTCCTTCGCGCGGGGGATCAGCTCGTGCTCCTCCAGCCCGCGTCCGCCGCCGTCGTCCCGAACGAAGCGCTCGTCGACGCCGCCGCTCGAGGCGCGCGCGTCGTCGTCGCCTGGTCGCCGAACGACGACGCGTCGCTCCTCCTTCGTCCGCTCGCGGGCGGCCGCGTCCCGCTCCTCACGTTCCCACGTCAGGAGGGCATCCGCGTTCACAACGCGCCGAACGCGCGCGACCTCTTGCACCGCGAGCTCGCGGTCCCCGACGGCTACACGTCGAGCCCCGCCCTCGACGCGAGCATCCTCTCCAATCCAGGCTCCCCCCACGATCCAGCCTGGCGTTTCCCGGAGTGGCGCTGAGCGCCGGCGTCAGAGCACGAGGACGGCGAGGACGATGAAGGCGCCGCCGACGCCGATCGCGAGGAAGCGGAGGATCCCCTGGAAGGGCGCGAGCTTCATCACGAGCTTGTTCATGCCCTCGACCGCGCGGATCCTTCACGAACGTCTTCGCGACGCCGACGCCGAAGGGGCAGCCGAGCGCGATCTGGAGGAGCGCGTTCGCGAGGAAGACGATCCAGAAGATGAGGCCGAGGGGCGGGCTGACCGCCATCAGGCCCATCGAGGTGATCGACTGGATGACCTCCCAGATGCCGACGCCACACCCATCCAGCCCTGATAGGGCGCGAGCCTGCCGATGAGGTCCTTCGCGCTAGGGACTTTCGCGATGATGAAATTGGCGGCTCCGAGAACGCCGAGCACGACGAGCCACGCGCCATACGAGAAGATCATGTCTCCCCCCTTTCGGCCGCGGAGCATAGACGCAACGCCCCCGTGCGGTGCAAAAAGGAATTCGGGAGCCGGCTACGGAGCTTCGAGCGCGCGCCAGGCGAAGTTGTCGTACGTCGTCACCATGTCGGCCTCGTTCGCCGCGAAGCCGACGGCGCCCGCCGCGTCGAGTCGAGTCGAAGCTGCGTCGTCGACGTGAGCTTCCGCCTCGATCCTCCAGCCCGTTTCGTCTCCGCTCCAGCGCTCGACGAACGCGTCGAGCTTCACCGGCGACGTGCCCGTCGCGGCGAGCCGGAGGCGGTAGCGCTGCCCGGCCTCGAGCTGCGGGGTGATGTTGAGCGTCGCGAGCGTCACGACGAACGGGGTGCCGCGTTGCCGGCCGAGCTTCGCGGTCGTGCGGACGCCTTCGACGTAAAGGAGATAACCGTCGTATTCGTCCGGCCTCGTGAGCGTGGCCCGCTGGGCGCGGACGAAGACCTGCGGATAATCGACGGGCAACGCGACGTTCAGCTCGACCGACGCCTCGGCGTCCCGCCGGTCCTCGCTCGCCGGACGGAAGACCATGTTGTCGCGGTAGCTCGTGGTCGACCCCGGCTTGCGAACGGCGCCGCTCTCGAGCACGAACGTCCCCGGGATCTTCTCGAGCCAGCCGTTGCCGAGCGCTCCGGCGGGGCGCGAGAAGTCGTCGAAGAACGACTCGCCGGCGTCCGCGCCTGCGTCCGCGTTCGCGCCGGCTTCGGCGTCTGCGTCCACGTCCACGGCCGCGCCGTCGTGGGACGACGCGTCGTCCGGGCTCGACTCCGCCTCGCGCGCGAAGTCACCGAGATCGGTCGTCAACGTGCACGCCGTCGCCGCCGCGAGCGCGCTCGCCACCACGGCCTGGAGCAAGGACGGGCGCACCTCTCCAGTCTAGAGCGTATTCTCGCTCCGTGTGGCGTCGCGTCCTCGGGTTGGGCCTGATCGTGTGTCTCGTGAGCGGATGCAAGGGATGCTCGCGCGCCGAGCCCGACGCGAAGGCGGTCGAGACGAACGGGGTCGAAGGTCCCGAGCTCCCCGCGATCGCGACGTCGCTCGAGGGGCACGCCGTCTTCACGCGCGGCCCCTCCGCCCCACCGTCACGAACGTTGGCCCCGCGCTGGAGCTGACGAAGTAGTCTTCGAGGGTGGCGTACCTGCATGTCTTGAGGGCGGCGGCTCGGCTCCTCGACGAAGGAGCGACGTATTCGCACTTCGGGGCGGTCGGTCGCGTGCGTGGCCGCCGCGCGGTGATCCGCCTCGTCTACCGGCCGGAGGAGTCCCGCACGCACGCGTGGTGGACGCGCATCGAGCTCGCGCTCGCGCCGGGGGCGCCGCTCGCCGAGGGGCTCGTTCGGGAGCCCGACTTCGACGCCCGCGTCGTCGCCGCCGTGGACGTGGACGACGGCGCCGATCCGGCCGGCACGACGAACGGCGTCGTCGCGCGCGCGCACCTCGCCGGCGCGCCGCTCCTCGTCGTGCAGGAGGCCGGCATGCTCGAGGGCGCGGACCTCGAGCGCCTCCTCGCGCGGTCCCTCGAGCTCGCGCGGCTCGACCGAGGGGAGGAGGGGAAGTGATCGGGCTTTCGCGCTCGCCGCCGTCAGAACGTGCCGCTGAGGCCGAGGGAGCCGAGGCCGATCTGCGGCTCTAGGGTGAGGCGCGGGCGCGTGCTCTGCGTCTTCTGCACCTGCTTGATCGTGCGGCGGAGGAGGGCGCGGTTGTACTTCGTCGAGTAGAGGACGGCGTCGCGATCGTTCATGTAATGGTCGGTGTCGCTGCCGTCGTAGCGGAGCGCCGCGACGAGGAACCAGATCCCGAAGCCGACCGTGCCGAGCGCGCCGGCGGTCGCGAGCGCGATGCCGGGCGGATGCTCGAGCGTTTTGTTCGGGTCGTATCCGATCGCCTCGTTGGAGAAGGAGCCGCTCGTGATCTTGCACTCGTCCTCGGGGAACGTGCCGCTGATGTCGTCGGCGGTGCAGTTTCGCTTCAGGTTGAGGAGGCCGAAGGCGAGCGCGCCGACCGAGAGCGCGAGGAGCGAGCCGCTGGCGTAGAACGAGCCCTTGTTGCGCCGGGTGTGGATCGGATCGAGCTCGTCGTTGCCGGTGACCTCGCCGTAGCGGCGCGCGAACTCGTTCTCGCTGATCGTCGCGCCGCGGCCGTCGCGGAAGGTGTACGTGTCGCCGCTGCCGTTCACCGCGATCTTGTCGCGCTCGTAGAGGTTCTTCACCGTCTCCGGGACCGTCGCCTCGGTGATGCCGGCCGCCTGCGCGATCCCGAGCGGGCCGAGCGGATCGGCCGCCTTCTTCGAGTCGTCGGTGACGGTGACGACCGCGGCGAGCCAGCCCTTCACCTTGCGCTTGTGCAGGATCTTGACGTTCGCGGAGCCGGACGCGCTCGCCACCGCGGCGACGGAGACGCCCGCGGAGCCGGTCGTCTCCTCGCCGGTCGCGTATTCGCCCTCGCCGTAGATGAGCGCGGAGACGTAGCCGTAGCCGCAGCTCTGCGCCTTGCAGCACTGGTCGTACTCGGTGGTGTCGCGCATGCCGACGCGCTTCTGCGTCTCGAGCTTGTAGACGAAATGGGTCGCGCGGTTCACGTCGCCCTGGAAGCCGAACGTGCCGAGCATCGCCTTCGCGGACGCGGAGGCGGAGACCTCCTGCGCGTCCTCGAAGCTGCTCGCGAGCGGCGTCGTCTGCGCCTCGCTCAGCTTCGCGGCGCAGGGGTTCGCGCGCGACGTCTCCTCGAGCGAGCGTCCCGGCGCCGGCATCGTCGGGAGGATGCGCCCGAGCAAGGTCTGGTCCTCGGTCGGCAGCGGGATGAGGACGTAGGAAGGACCGAGCGGGTTCGCTTCGCCGCCGCCCTCGCGCGCGGCGCCCTTCGGGGTCGGAGGCGCGCCGCACGCCACCGCGAGCGCGCCGAGGCCGAGGAGGCCGGCGAGCCGGCGCCTCATCGGCACCTCCCGGCGAAGCACGTGAGCTGGTTGCCGTTCGTGTCCTGCCCGCAGACGTTGCCGCAGGCCCCGCAGTTCTCGTCGTCGTCCTGGGTGTCCACGCAGCGCTGGAGGCTCGCGCAGTACGTCCGCTTCGTGAAGTCCTGCTCGCTCTCGCACTGCTTGTCGGTCGTCGGCCGTCCGGGGATGCCGCTCGAGGTCGAGCTCGAGTTGGGGGGCGCCTCGCAGCCGTTCTGGCTCGCGTTGCAGCTCCCTTTGCAGCAGACGGCGCCGCACTGCGTGAAGCCGTCGGCGCAGGTCGTGTCCGTGTTCGCGCAGGCAGCCGCCCAACCGAACAAGCCGAGCGCGCCGCCAGCCGCGACGCGATGCAAGAGCCGCATGCGGCGGAGAGTACCCGTATCTCCGGCCGGGTGTGCGTCGATCACGGCTCGGCGTCGGCGCCCGCGTCGACGTCCTTCTTCGTGCCGCTCGAGGGCGGGGCCTTCGCCGGCGGATCGCCGTACTCCGCGCGCATCTTCCGCTGGAGCGAGTCGACCATGACCTGCTCGTGGTACGTCGGCATCTGCGGGATCTGCACGATCACGCGGACGCCGTTGTCCTTCGCGCGCACGAGCTCGATCGAGCCGGGGACCGCCTTCTTGCCGCTCTCCGGCGACGTGTAGTCGAAGAGCAAGTAGCCCGCGCCCTCGTCCTTCTCCTGGATCTTGAACCCGAGGTCGACGCGGACGAGGCGCATGCTCGCGTTCCACGTGCGGTCGTAGCCGTACGACGACTCGTACGAGGCCTTCGCGTTCGCTTCGGGCTCCGGCAGCGCGCAGTACCCGAGGACGGCGATCGCCGCGCCGGCGAAGATGGAGAGGGGAAACCGCATCCTCGACCCATCGATCAGGTCGCGGCGGCGGGCCAAGTTTTCCGGCTACGCGCTGACGGAGGGCGCCTCTTCCGAGGCGGGCGGGGGCTCGCTCGTCAGGACCGGCGTGTGGGTGAGGGCGCGGAGCGCGGAGCGATCGACGACGAGGAAGAACGCGGCGGCGGCGACCGTCCACACGAGCTGCAGCGCGTAGAGGAGGAACACGTACGCCGAGCCCGCGCTCGTGACGACGCTCTCGGGGAAGTACATCGTCATGCCCGCGTAGATGCCGGCCTGGAAGACGCCGAGGAGGCCGGGCGGGCCGGGGATGAGGATCGTGCAGCCGAGCATGCCCATCAGCGCGCACGCCTCGCCGAACGTGATCGGCGTGCCGTCGGCGTGGACGACGCCGCAGCCCCACGCGAGGAGCCACATCCCGAACGCGTTGATGCCCCAGTAGAGGGTGGTCTCCACGAGGAAGCCGCCCGCGTCGCGGCCGCGGCCGAGGAAGTGGAGGCCGTTCGCGAGCTTCTCCGCCGTCGCGGCGAGCTTCTCGCCGAGCTTCTTCGAGACGACGCCGAACACCGCGAGCGTGAGGCGCCGCGCGAAGTCGCGCGCGAAGTAGAAGACCGCGATCGTCGCGAAGGCGGCGGTGAAGACGCCGAGCATCACGAAGCCGCTCGTGCGGACCTGCGCGACGCTGATCGGGAGGCCGACGACCTTCGCTGGTAGCGGATCGATCGTCGGGACGAAGATGAGCGCGACCGCGAGGATGATGGAGAGGTAGAGGCCGTCGACGACGCGCTCGGCGACGACGGTGCCCGTCACCGACGACATCGAGAGCTTGCCCTTCTCGCGCAGCATGTACGGGCGAACGAGCTCGCCGAGGCGGAAGGGCATGAGGAGGATCGCGGCGAAGCCGATCCACGAGACCGCGAGCACGCGCTTGCGCGGGACGTCGGCGAACGACCGGAGGAGGAACCTCCAGCGAACGGCGCGGAAGTAGCTCATCACGCCCAGCGTCACGAAGTACGCCGGGAGGGCGATCCAGCGGACGTGCGCGAAGTCCTCGTTCTTCGGGACGAGGGTGAGGCCACCCTTCTGCAGTGTGAACAGGATTCCCGCCGTGATGACCGCCGAGGCGATCAGCTTCGCCGCGTTCTTTCGGAGAAAACCTTGAGATTCTCGGGTTTTGTCGGACATGCGGCGAACTTCCGAGCAGCGCTCGCCGTGCGTAATAGCACGATTCACGCCGTGCGCTCAGCGCACCTTGAGCGGGCGGCAGCGATCGCGGTAGCCGCGGCCGCGCGCGCACACGCCGACGATCGCGGGCCCGTGCGCGACCTCCGCGTCGAAGGCGATCTCCGCCGTCGTCTTCGGCTCCACCGTCGCCTCGACCGACGCGTGGACCGGGCCCGAGCCCGCGTTCGCGACGTACACGCGCGGTCCGAAGAAGCCGCCGAAGCGGAGCGCTTCCTTGCTTCGGTTCGTCACGGAAAGGTGCACAGTGCACGTGTCGCCGCGGCAGGTGACGTCGCCGAGCGCGACCTCCATGTCCTCGAACGTCGCGTCGCGGCGCGCGTCGGCGTGGAGCCGCTCGAACACCGTGCTCCGCTGCGCGTCGACGATCGCCGTCGCCGCGTCGAAGGCGGTGATGCGCCTCGTCACGCGCGCGTCCGCCCAGCCGGTGAACGCGGCGACGTCGGCGATCGCGCGGTGCGCCGCGCTCGTCTCGTAGGCCGGATAACCCCAGTCCGGGCTCTGGCCGTCGAGCTTCGCGTGCGCGAGGGTCGCGACCGCGCCGTCCGCGCGCGCGCCCTCGCTCGCGACCGCGCGCGCGAGCGCGGCGCCGTCGAGCTGCCGGCACTCGATCGCCGCGCCGGCGTCGACGGTGTTGAACGGCCCGCCGTCCCAGCGCACCGACGGACGCGAGAGCAACGTCATCCCGAACACGTCGCGGTCGTAGACCTCGAAGCGCATCGCGTCGCCGCGCTGCAACGTGACGAGCGGCGCGCTCGCGAACCCGAGGTTGCCGTCCTCGGGACCGTCGGCCGCGACCTCGCGCGTCGCGCCGAACGTCGCGCGCACGTGGAGGTCGTCGCCGGCGAAGGTGTCGGCCTTGTTGAACGACTGGAAGCGGCAGATCACGAAGCCGCGGTCGATCGCGTCGCCCATCGGCTGCGCGGCGAGGAACGCCTCGAGCGGACGCGACGACTGCGGCGCGTACGCCTTCGTCGCGGCGCCGGAGTGACGCTCGAGCCGCGCGCCCCACGACGGCCGCGCGCGCAGGCTCGCCTCGGGCGTGCCGAGCGCGGGGGCGGGCTCGTCGGCGAGCGGCGCGGGCTCGATCTCGGGCGCGGGCGGAGAGAGAGGAGGAGGGCTCGTCGAGGCGACGGGAGCAGGAGGAGCCGCGCGCCGTGCGCCGAGCCGGAACGCGGCGGCGGCGGCGACGGAGGAGACCGCGACGAGGAGAAGGAAGATGCCGAGCGCGCCGAGGACCGCGGCCTTGACCCAGCCGCGGCGCGGCGGCGGAGGAGGCGAATATTGATTGATTCGATACAAGCGTATGCGCCCGCTCGCTGCTCGAGCCGTACCAGGCGCAAGTCCGCGAAACCCGTGCGCCCCGCCGCCGAGTTACGCGCGAAGCTGCGAACGCGCCTACCCAGAAGGCGTCCGCGCGAAAGAGGCAACGGGCGTCAGCCCAGCTCGAGGCGGAATTTCATGCCGTGCACCTTCGCCGCGGCGGCGACGACGCGCGCGACGTCGCGGAGCTCGTCGGCGAGCGCGTCGCCGTGCTCGTGATCGCCGACCGACGCGGCGAGGGCCTCGAGCGCGGCGACGCCGGCGGCGGGCTCGAACCACTCGTCCCACGGCCCGAGCGCCTCGGCGAGCTCCTCCGGCGCGCCGTCGAAGTCCTCCGGCGGCTCGCGGTTGTCCATGAACGCGGAGAGCGGCGTGAGCTCCGACTCCTGCGCGATCTCCTCGAGGTCGCCGAGCGCCGCCGCGAGCGCCTCGCCGAGGGTCTCGACCTTCGTCCCTCGCAGCTTCGGAGCGAACACGGGGTAGATGCCGAGCGCCATCGCCGTCAGCCCAGCGCCGGCAGCCCGACGATGTCGCGTGGTCCGTCGCGGAGGAGCCGCAGCGCCTCGTCCGCGCCGACGCGCTTCTCGAGCACCGCGATCGCCTTCGCGGTCACGTCGGCGTCGTCGGGGCGATGCGCGTCCGAGCACGCCGCCTCGTAGGCGTCTTCGTCGAGCAGCTTCTCCGCCGCGCGCTGCGCCGCGCGCCCGTACTTGCCGACGAGGGCGCAGACGTCGAGGAGGAGGCGCGCGCCCGCGTCGACGAGCGGCTCGAGACAGCCGTCGTCCTTCCACACCGGCTCGTAGCGCTCGGGGTGCGCGAGGACGGGGAAGAGCCCGGCGCGACCGAGGTCGAAGAAGCGGTGCGCGAGCTGGGCGGGGAAGGCGCGCGGGTGGAGCTCGACGAGCACGCCGCGCTTCGCCCGCGCCGTCTCTCCGAGGAGCGGGTAGGGGAGGCCCTCGCCCTTGACGAGGCGCGCGTAGACCGTGTCGTCGAAGAAGTGCTCGCTCGCGAGGTGCACCTCCGGGAGATCGCCGTGCGCGTCGAGGTGCGGCCGCATCGCCTCGAACGAAGCGATGAGCGCCCGCTGGTCGTTCTCGAACATGCCGGGCCGCATGTGCGGGGTCGCGAAGACCACGTCGAAGCCCGCGTCGTGGAGGCGCTGGAGGAGCGCGATCCCCTCCGCCGGCGCGCGCACGCCGTCGTCGATCCCCGCGATCCAGTGGCAATGCAGGTCCACGAAGCCTCGCATCCTTCTGTGGGTTCTACCGCAACTCACCCATGGTAAGCTCGGCCTCCGATGGCGTCGGTCAACCCGCACACGCGGGAGCTCGTCTTCAAGCTCGTCTTCTACGGACCGGGCCTTGGAGGAAAGACGACGACGCTCCAGTACATCCACGCCGCGACGAAGCCGGAGCATCGCGGCAAGATGGTGTCGCTCGCGACGCCGACCGACCGCACCCTCTACTTCGACTTCCTCCCGATCCGCGTCCCGCGCGTGCGCGGCATGGCGGTGCGGCTCCAGCTCTTCACCGTCCCGGGGCAGGTCTACTACGCGGCGACGAGGAAGCTCGTCCTCTCCGGCGCCGACGGCGTCGTGTTCGTCGCGGACTCGCAGGCGGGGCGCGTCGACGTGAACCAGGAGTCGCTCGACGATCTCCACGCGAACCTCGCCGAGCACAACCGCTCGATCGAGGAGGTCCCCCACACCTTCCACTGGAACAAGCGCGACCTCTCCGACGTGCTCTCGACCGAGGACCTCGATCGCCGCTTCAACCACCACGGCGCGCCCTCGCTCGGCACCGTCGCGACGAAGGGCGAGGGCGTGTTCGAGGGGCTCGAGCGCATCACGCGCCTCGTGCTGAAGGCGTACGAGCGCGATCCCAAGGTCCGGATCGAGGCGACGGCGGAGGGCGCGCGTCCGTCGAAGGATCCGGGGAGCGATCCGCGCATCTCCGAGGACGGCATCGCGGTGGCGCTGCGCCAGATGGAGACCTCCGGCGTCGAGGCGCCGACGAAGATCTCGCAGTCGATCCCGGACCGCGGGCGGAGGCCGCTCGCGAGCACCCTCACGAGCGAGGGCTCCGAGCCGAACCCGGTCGGGCGCGACTCGGGCTCGTGGAACCGCATCCCCGATCCGTCGTCGGCCCCGATCGTCCCCTCCGCTCCCCCCGCCGGCGCGGCCGCGTTCTCGCTCGCGGACCTCTTCCCCGAGGCGGAGCGCGATCGCGTGCGCCAGGCCGAGGCGATGCTCGCCGCGCGCGACGCGGTGAACGCGATCCTCGCGTGCGACGTGCTCGTCACGCGCGTCCTCGCCTCCGCCGCCGGCCTCGTCGGCACGCTCGACGCGCCGCGCGATCCCGCGCTCGTGTCGCTCCTCCTCGGCCTCGACGGCCCGCGCTACTTGCAGTTTCGCACCGTCGTCCGCGCCGCGCGCCACCGCGAAGGCGTGACGATGAAGGACGCGTACGAGTGCTTCATGTTCTCGATCGACGCCCGCCGCGCGCGCGAGTCGCTCCGGCGATAGCGGGGATCAAGGCCGGTAGAACGCGCCGGTGCTCGGGCGATCGGTGCCGCCCCACACGAGCATGCGCTCGCCCGTCCAGAAGGCGAACGCGCCGCCGCGGCCGCTCGGAGCGTTCGCGGTCGCGGTGCGTCCCCACGCGTCGCGCGCGAGCGCCCACCGCCGGCCGGTGACGTCGCCGGGGAAGCCGCCCCAGACGAGCACCTCGCCGCCGGTCCACACCGCCGCGCTCGCGATCCGCGTCGCGGGCCCGCCCTTCGGCGACACCCAGACCCAGAGGTCGAGCTCGGGGTTGTAGCGCCGGCCGTCCTCGCACGCCGCGTCGTCGTCGTCTTCCTCGCAGCCGCGCCCGCCCCAGATGAACACGTCGTCCTTCGTCCACGTCGCGGTGTGCAGGAACCGCGCGCGCGGCGCGTACACGCCGGAGATCGGCGTCCACCGGTTCGCGGCGGGATCGTAGACCGCGCCGTCGCCGAGCGCGCCCGCCTCGTTCTGCCCGCCCCAGACGATCATCTTCGTGCCCGACCACGCCGTGGCGTGACGGATGCGCCCCGAGGGAGCGCCTTCGCGCGCCATCGGGGTCCATGTATCATGCACAGGATCGTAGACCGCGCCGTCGTTCGCGTAGCCGTGCCGCGGATCGGCGTCGTTCTGTCCGCCCCACACGATCATGCGCGCGCCGGTCCACACCGCGGAGTGCTGCTCGCGTGCGGACGGCGCGCCCTCCACGCTCATCTCGCTCCACGTGTCGGTCGCCGGATCGTAGACCTTGCCCGCCGTCGTCCCCCACCACAGCACGCGGCCGTTCGCCCAGAGGACCGAGGCCCCGGCGCGCGGCGGCGGCTGCCCGACCGTGCTCACCGCGCGCCACGAGTCCGTCGCCTCGGTGTAGAGGAAGCCGCGGCGGTAGCTCGCTCCCCACACGAAGAGGCGACCGTCCGCGAAGTCGGCCGCGTCCGCGCCGCGAACGGCGGTGGCCTCTCCGCCGTCGGCCATCGCCGTCCACGAGCCGGTCTCGGGCGGCTCCGGCGTCTCGCACGAGAGGCACGAGAGGAGCGCCGTCCCCGCGAGCGTCGTCCACCTTGCCATCTTCGACGGATCCTAGGCCATCGTAGGCCACGCGCGGCGTCGTCGCGACGCGGCTCAGAAGCGCACGATCAGCGCGTCGGGCCGCAGCGCGCCCTTCTTCGCCGGGTGCGTCACGAGGAGGACGACGCCGGCGGCCAGCGCGAGCGCGCCCGCGCCGAGCGCGATCCCTTCGAAGAGGCGGACGCGGTCGATCTCGTCCGCCCGCTTCGGCGAGCAGACCGGCCGGCACGAGTCGGAGCGCTCGTAGAGGAGGTGCTGATGGATCCCGAGCGCGGCGCCGAGCGCGACGCCCACGCCGCCGAGCGCGACGAGCGACCAGCCCGCGACGCGGGTCGTGTTCTTGCTCTCGATCCGTGCGGGCTTCGCCGGCGGCGCCGCCGCGCGCGGGAGCGTCACGTCGACGACGCGCCGCTTCTCGCCTTCGCGCAGCACGATCGAGCGCTTCACCGGCGGCCCGTCGCGGCCGGCGATCTCGATCTCGTGCGTGCCCGGATCGAGCGGGAGCGCGCGCGCCTCGACCCGCTCGAGCACCTGCTCGCCGTCGATCGTCACGCGCGCGTCGGCGACGTCGGCGCCGGCCGCGTCGCGCACGGTGACGACGACGGAAGGGATCGCGTCGTCGACCTCGACGAGCCAGCGATCGCAGTCGCGGCGCACGACGGAGGGACACTCCGGGGCGCTGCAGGTGACGAGCTCGGCGCGCGCTTCGACGAGGTGTCCTTCGAGGCGATGGAGCTGCGCGCGCTCGGAGGCGGACGCGCACTGCTCGGCCATCGCCGGCTCGGCGTTCGCGTCGGCGGCGAAGGCGGCGAAGGCGAGCGCCGCGACGATCCCTCCGAGCCGGCGTGCCCACACCGCGCTATCGTGCGTGAAAACGGGCGGGACGTGAAGCCGCGATGCTACCCTCGTGGGGTGCGACGCATCGCGCTCGGGGTGGCCGTGCTCTCTGCCGGCTGCCCGAGCACCGACGATCTCGTGAACGGATCCCGCGAGCCGGTCATCCACTCCCCGCCCGGCCCCGGCGCGCCGTCGCCGTCCCCGGCGCCGTCGCCGTCCCCGTCGAACGGTCGCTGCAACCCGCGGGCGCCGTTCGGGGCGCCGGTCCTCGTCCGCGAGCTCGACGGCGCGGCGCTCCTGAAGCCTCCGGTCTGCGTGACGCGGGACGAGCTCGAGGTCTTCTACCTCCGCAACGACGGCGCCGGACCGAGCGGAATGCCGACGTTCCGCCACGGCCGCCGCTCCACGCGCGACGGCGCGTGGACGGTCGTGACCGAAGACCCGCCGTACCCGCCGCCGATCGACCTCGCGAGCGTCACCGCCGGCGGCGCGAAGCTCTACTACTACGTGGACGTCGACGGCTTGACCGGCATCCACGCCGCGGTCCGCGAGCCGGGCGGGACGTTCGGCGACGGGACGAAGCTCACGACGCCGCCGAACGGGCCGCGAGGCGGGTTTATCGTTGACTCCGACGATTTCGTATATTTCAGCGACAGCGCCGGGATGCTCCGTGCGCCGGTCGACGACGGCGGGTTCGCGCGGAGCGACGGCGTCGTGGTCGTCCCGGCCCCGAACGTCATCCCGATCCTCAACGTCTCGCAGACGAACCTCTACTACCGCGGCTTCGGGGACCAGCACCGCGTCTACGGCGCGCACCGCGCGCGGAAGGAGGACCGGTTCGGCGCGCCCGCCCTCGCGCTCACCACCGACGAGCCCATCACCGGCGTCGAGTGGGTGTCCGACGACGACTGCGTGATGTACCTGCGCGGCCCGGGCTCGCACGTCTACGAGAGCCGGCGCCGCTGAGCGCGGTCAGTCGTTGAGGCACTCGCGCTTGTAGATCTTCCGCCCGAGGCTGTCGCGCGTGTACGGGTCCGCGCAGCTCGGGCGCGCGGACGCGCCTGGCTTCGGCGCGCGCCGGCGGCCCGACGTCGCCGGCGCCGCGGTCTCGGGCGTGGCCGGGAGCTCGATCGCGGGCTCGGGCTCCGGCTCCGGTGCGGGCTGGGGAGGCGCCGGCGGCGGCGGCGCGGCCGCGATCGGCGGCGGCTCCTCGTTCGCGCCGCGCGATCCGCGCCACGCGACGAACGCCACCGCCCCCGCGGCGACGAGGATGAACCCGGTCATGAACATGAGGAGCGGCGCGCGGCGCGAGCGCCGGATCTTCGTCCACCGGTCCTTCGTCCGCGTCGTCGCCCCGGTCGTGCTCGACGGATCCATCGGCTCGGTCTCGAGCTCGCGCTCGCCCGGGCTGAGCGCGGACGCGACCGCGATGCGCTCCGCGAGCTCCTTGAGATCGGCGGAGGACGTGCGCGCGCGCTCGATCGCGGACACGACGTTCGCGCGCGCGGCGAGCGACTCCTGCGCCGTCGCCGCGACCCACTCCCCGACGTCCGACACGCTCGCCGCGAGGCCGGTCGCGTCGAGCGCGTCGGCCATCTCGCGCGCGGTCGCGAAGCGATCTTCGATCGAGCGGCTCAGGGCGCGCATGACGATCGCCTCGAGCAACGGCGACACGTCGGGGTCGTGGTCCGAAGGCGAGGCGATCGGCGTGTGGAGGATGCGCGTCACCGTCGCCGCCTCGCTCGCGGCGAGGAACAGGTACGTGCCGGCGAGCAGCTCCCAGAGCACGACGCCGATCGCGAACACGTCGGTGCGGCGATCGAGCTCGTGGCCGGAGAGCTGCTCCGGCGCCATGTACGCGAGCTTGCCCTTCACGCCGCCGTCGCTCGACGTCAGGTTGATGCGCCCCGCCGCCTTCGCGACCCCGAAGTCGGCGACGCGCGCGACGCCGTCGACCCCGACGATGACGTTCTGGGGAGAGACGTCGCGGTGGACGAGCCCGAGCGGCTCGCCCTCGTCACCGAGGATCTCGTGCGCGGCGTGGAGGCCGCGCAGCGCCGCGATCGTGATCGCGACCGCGATCCGCGGCGGCACCCTCTGCGCGAGCTGCACGAGGCGCGCGAGCGACTCGCCGTGGACGTAGTCCATGACGAGGACGAGCTGCCCCTCCTCCGCCGCGACGTCGATCGTGGAGACGAGGTTCGGATGGCGGAGGCGCGCCGCGAGCCGCGCCTCGTCGATGAACGCCGCGACCGACGTCGGGTTGTCCGCGATCGACGCGTGCATCGTCTTGATCGCGACCGCGCGCCGGAAGCCGGCCTCGCCGCGCACGCACCCGAGGTGGACCGCGCCCATCCCGCCGGCGGCGAGGCGCGTCCAGAGCTCGTAACGACCGACGCAGCGCACCTGGCCAGTCTATCGCGTCAGGTCGCCTGCGCAGCTCTCGCGCGCGCGGCCACGTCCGCGGGCCAGCCCTTCGAGACCTCCTCGAGGAGCTTCTCCGCCGCGGCCTTGTCGAGCGCGAGGATCGCGTTCGCGCGGGCCAGCCCGAGCGCGAGCTCGACGTCGTCGACGACGCGGAGGTCGGTCATCCGCCGGAGGCGCGCCTCCACCAGCGCGGCGGCGGGCGCACGCGCTTCGCCGCGCGCCTGCGCGAGCGCGCGGAGCGACGCGTGGACGAGCGCGCGCGAGCGGCGGCGATCGAGGACCGTCGCGACGTGGCGCGGGGTGGGGGCGTCGCTGATGCCGAGCTCGGTGAGCGCGCCGAGCGCGGCGACGACGACGTCTTCGTGATCGTGATCGATGAGCCCGAGCACGATCGGGCGCGAGCGCTCGCGCCAGATGCCGGGGAGCGCGGCGGCGGCGGCGCGCGCGAGGTGCGGATTGTTGGAGCGCGCGTACGACGCGACGATCGCCCCCGTCGCCTCGTCGTGGAACTTCGGCATCGCGAGGAGGAGGTCCTCCGCGACGACGGCGGCGCCCTGCGTCCCGAGCCGATCGGCGAGGCGCTCGAGGCCGCCGCGCAGGACCGGCAGCGCGGCGGGCCCGATCGCGCGGAGGGCCTTCACGAAGCGGGGGCTCGCCTCGGGATCGGTCGCGCGGAGCCGCGCCGAGTACAGCGCGTGCGCGCCGAACGCGCCGGCGGACACGAGGAGCTTCTCGCCCGTGGCGTCGCCGGGCGACAGCACGCGCGCCGCGACCGGCGCGAGCGTCCCCGGATCGTGCAGCACGCGGAGGAGGGCCTTCGACGCCGCGGCGCGCGAGCCGGGGACCTCCGGGCCCTCCGTCGCGAGGATGTCGAGCGTGCTCGCGAGGCGCCACAGCACCTCGATCTGCTGCTCTTGCGCGAGCTCCGGGATCGCCGACTCGAGCGGCGTGACGAGCTCGAGGAACTGACGCGGGTCGGTGGTGCCGACGAGCCGGCGCATGAAGGCGCTCGGATCGCTCGTGATCTCCGACCGCGGCGAGCGGGGTCCGCCCGTCGCGAGCTCGATGTGCGAGAGCGCGTCGCCGCCGCGCTGGAGCCAGTCGCCCTGGCTCGAGGGCGGCGGGCGCTGCGCCGACATCGGCGCGGGCGTGCCGCCCGACGAAGGCGGCGCGCCGTAACGCGCGGCGAGCTCCTCGCGGCTCGGCACCTTCGGGAACCGGCCCGAGAGCGCGGCGACCGGTTTGTCGAGGAGCGCGCGGAGATCGGCGCGGAGGTCGCGCATCGTCGGGTGGCGCGCGTCCTTCTGCTTCGCGATCGCGCGGAGGATGATGCGCTCGAGGCGCGGATCGACGCCGGGGAAGCGCGACGTCGGCGGCGGAGGCGGCTCGTGGATCTGGAGATCGAGGAGGCGGCGCAGGTCGTCGTCGATGAACGGCACGTCGCCGGTCGCGAGCTCGTACATCACGATGCCGACCGAGTAGATGTCGCTCCGCGCGTCGAGCGTGGACGACGTGCACTGCTCCGGCGACATGTACTCGGGCGTGCCTTGGAAGCGGCGCGTCTCCTCCTGCACCGCGCCCTGCGCGATGCCGAAGTCGCAGACCTTCACCACCTCCATCGGCTGTCCGTCGTCGTCGTGCCCGCGCACGATGACGAGGTTCTCGGGCTTGATGTCCTTGTGGACGATGTTCTTCGTGTGGGCGTGGGCGAGCCCGGCGCAGATCTGGCTCGTCAGCTTCACGATGCGCTCGAGCGAGAGGCGCTTCTCGTGCTCGAGGATCGCGCGGAGACCGACGCCGTCGAGGTACTCCATCACGAGGTAGAGGAGGCCGTCGGGCTCCTGCCCGAAGTCGAGGACGCGCGTGACGTTCGGGTGATCGAGGCGGCTCGCGGCGAGCGCCTCGGCGTGGAACCGGCGACCGAAGTCGGCGTCGGACTGGAAGTTGTCGTGGAGGACCTTCACCGCCACCGGGATGCGGAGGTCGCGGTGGCGGGTCTTGTAGACCGCGCCGACGCCGCCGCCGCCGATGAGCGACTCGATGACGAGCTTGCCGCCCGCGAGCTCTCGTCCGATGAGGTCGGTCGGCTTCTTCTCGGACTGGGGCGCGCCTTCGAGATCGGCGGTGTGCCGCTCGGTGAGGTCGTGGCTCGTCGCGTGGCGCGCCCTCATCGTCGCCGGCCGCTTCTTCTCCGCCTTCAGGACCGGCGCGGACTCCTCGACGCGGAAGCGGAGGCGGAGCGGAAAGCCGTCGTTCGTCGGGGGACCGACCGGATCGGCATAGAGCCGGAGCGGCTCCGACGAGAGCGGCGAATACACCTCGAGCTGGTGGGTCGAGCGATCGACGGGCGCGGCGAGGAGCGGGACGTACGCGACCTGCTCCGCGAGGGCGACCCCTTCGAGGAAGTCGCGGGATGCTTCATCCGCGAGATCCGCGAAAAGCATCGGCAAAGAGCCGCTGGGCGCAGGTGAGGCCGGCATCGTCGACAGGTCGACGCTCCACGTTAGGAGATGGATCCGCGAGGCGCAACGCCGCTCGCCACCGCGCGAAAGCGGAGTATGCTCGTCCTCGCATGGCGCGCGGTCTTGGATCACGGACGATGGACGGCGCCGCCGTCCTACGTTGCCTCTCGGTTGGTCTCTCGGCCGACCAGCTGACCGCGGTCCGTCGCGCGATCGTGCCGGTGGAGGTGGTGCCTTTCGCGACGGCGGCGGAGGCGTGCACCGCGATGTCGACGGTCCTCCCGCTCGTGGTCGTCGTCGACGACGCGACGACGGAGGCGGATCGCACCGCGCTCTCCGACGTCGCGATCGCATGTGGGGCGGAGCTCTTCGACGTCGAGCCGGCGCCGGAGGGCAAGGAGTTCTCCCTACGTCTGCTCGACGCGCTCACCCGTGCGGAGCGCCGCCGCTTCAAGCCGGCTTAGAAGAGCTCGCGGAGACGCCGGACGACGCCGCCGCGCGAGTACATCGCGCGGAGGAGGCGCATCTGCCAGCGATAGACCTTCGTGGAGTAGGGGAACCAGAGCGGATCGCGCTGCGGGTCGGGGAAGCGGCCGGCGAACACGTGGCGCGTCTCGGCCATGTCGCGGAGCGCGTCGTCGCCGTGGACGCGGCCGAAGCCGCTCTGCTTCACGCCGCCGAACGGCGCCTCGACCGCGGCGTAGTTGCTGACCACGTCGTTCACGACGACGCTGCCGGCCTCGATCCGCTGCGCGAGGCGGCGCCCCTTCTCGCGGTCCTTCGTGAAGACGTACGCGTTCAGGCCGAGGTGCGAGTCGTTCGCGAGGCGGACCGCCTCGTCCTCGGAGGCGACGCGCTGGATCGGGACGATCGGCCCGAAGATCTCCTGCGTCATCACCGTCATCGAGTGGTCGCAGCCCGCGAGCACGGTCGGCTCGAAGAACATGCCCGGACCGGGGCGGCGCTTGCCGCCGGTCACGACGCGCGCGCCCTTCTTCACCGCGTCGGCGATGTGCAGCATCGCGACTTCGATCTGCTTGCCGAAGATGATCGCGCCGACGTCGATCGCGTCGTCGGCGGTGGGATCGCCCTGGCGGAGCTCCTCGGTGAGGGTCTTCACGCGCTCGACGAGCTGATCGTGGACCGCCTCGTGGGCGTAGACGCGTTCGACCGAGATGCACACCTGCCCCGCGTTGACGAAGCCGCCGAAGACGATCGCGCGCGCGGTGCGCTCGACGTCGCAGTCGGAGCAGGCGAGGAGCGGTGCCTTGCCGCCGAGCTCGATCACGCACGGGACGAGGTTCGCGCCGCACGCGGCCGCGACGCGCTTGCCGGTCTCCACCCCGCCGGTGAACACCAGCTTCTGGATGCCGCCTTCGATCAGGGCCTGCCCCACGTCGCCTTTGCCGTGGACGACGCCGAAGAGGTCCTCCGGGAGGCCGGTCGCGTCGAAGATCTCCTTCGCCTTCTGGACCGAGAGCGGCGTCACCTCGCTCGGCTTCACGACCGCGGCGGAGCCGGTGACGAGCGCGGCGAACACGTCCGCCATCGGGATGACGAAGGGGAAGTTCCACGGCGAGATGATCCCGACGACGCCGCGCGGGACGTAGTGGAGCGTGCTCTTCTTGTGCTTCAGGAGGTGGAGCGGGAGCTCGCGCGGCGCGAGGATCTTCGCCGCGTTGTTGCAGTAGTAGGTCAGCTGATCGACCGCGAGCATCACCTCGTGCGCGAGCGCTTCGGGGCGGGGCTTGCCGCACTCGCGGCTGATGACGTCGACGACCTCGCTCGCGCGCTCGACGAGCGCGTCGCGGAAGCGGAGGAGGCGCGTCGCGCGCTCTTGCACCGGGAGCACCGCCCACGCCGCCTGCGCCTTCTTCGCGCGCGCGATCGTCTTCTTCACCTCCTCGTGCGGCGTGATCGCGACCTCGCCGAGGAGGTCCCCCGTCGCGGGCTCCCAGCTCTTCAGCGTGTTCGTCGTCATCTCAGCTCCGCTCGATGAGCTCGATCTTGTAGCCGGTCGGGTCCTCGACGAACGCGATGACGGTGGAGCCATGCTTCATCGGCCCCGGCTCACGCGTCACCTTGTAGCCGAGCGCGCGCACCTTCTCGACCGCGGACGTGATGTCGTTCGTGCCGATCGCGATGTGCCCGAACGCGTCGCCGAGGGTGTAGCTGTCCTTGCCCCAGTTGTACGTGAGCTCGATGACGGTGTTCGCGTCCTCCTCGCCGTAGCCGATGAAGCAGAGCGTGAACTTGCCGTCGGGGTACTCCTTCTCGCGGAGGACCTTCATGCCGAAGCACTCGGTGTAGAACTTCTTCGACGCCGCGAGGTCGCCGACCCGGAGCATCGTGTGGAGCATGCGCATGCGGCGAGCTTACGCCGGGTCGCCGATCTTGGGGTCGATCTTGGGCCAGGAGAGGAACGCGAGCATGGTCGGCGGCACCGCGAGCCCGAGCGCGACGAGCGCGACGCCGTAGCCGTGCGTGCGATCGATGCTCCAGCCCACGAGCGGCCCGAACACGACGTGCGCGAGCGACTGCGCCGCCGCCGTCATGCCGCCCGCGACCGAGGTGCGCTCGATCGGGACGCGCGCGAGCATGTCGTTCGTGACGAGGACGTAGACGCCGCCGCCGCCGCACGCCGACGCGGCGAACAGCGCGATCGCGACGGCGGGCGACGGCGCGAGCGGCGCGAGGGCGAGCGAGGCCTGGAGCAGCATCGCGATCGCGAAGAGGTTCGTGTGCGTCTTCGTTCGCCCCGCGATCGCGCCGAAGCCGATCGCGCCGATGTCGAAGAGCAGCGGTGCCGCGATGAGGTAGTTGCCGATCGACTCTTTCGGCACGTGCCATCCGTCGACGAGGTACTTCGACGTCCAGTTGAGGACGAACATCATCGCCGGCGCGGAGCCGACGATCGCGACGATGGCGCGGAGCACGGGCGGGCTCGTGAGGACGTGGTGCAGCGGCGCGCGTGGTGTGCTCGAACGAGCCTCGTGCGTCGCGCCGCGCTCGAGGCCGAAGCCCTTGGACACGACGAACCAGAGCGGGAGCCAGAGCATGCCGATCGCCGCGGTCACCACGAACGCGGCGCGGAAGCCGTACGCCGCGTCGAGGCCGACCGCGAGCTTCGCCGCGACGATCGCGCCGAACGAGCTGCCAGTGAACAGGATGCCGAACGCGAGCGGCCGCCGCGCGCCCGGCAGCGCCCGGCGGATCGACTGCACGGCGGACGGGAACGACGGCGCCTCCGCCGCGCCGAGCAGGAGCCGCAGCACGAACAGCGTGCCGAACGACACCGCGAAGGCGTGGAGCCCTGCGATGATCGACCACACGAGCACCGCCGCCGCGAACCCGCGTCGTGCCCCGATCCGATCGACGACGATCCCCGCCGCCGGCGCCCCGACGAGGTACGCGAGCGAGAACGCCGAGAGCAGGAGCCCGTAGTGGGCGTTGTCGATCCCGAGCGCCTTCGTCACGGACGGCGCAATGGCGGCGAGCGTCTGCCGATCGATGTAGCTGACGCTCATCCCCAGCGTCGCCGCGATGGCCAACGCCCACGCCGACCCCGGCGCGCCCACCTCGTCTCGCTGCGTCATTTCCCGTATCGCCGTGCCCCTTTTCCCAGCCCGGCCCTCTTCTAGTAGCCTTGGCCCCGTGGCGGATCTGCTCATTTCGGATGAGCTGTCCGACGAGCCGTCCGATTTCGGCTCGTTACGACCCGGCACGCGCCTCGGTCGCTACGAGCTCCTCGTCCCGATCGCGCGCGGAGGCATGGCGCGGGTGTGGGCCGCGCGCCAGCACGGGCAGCGCGGCTTCCAGAAGCTCGTCGCGATCAAGACGATCCTCCCGCACCTCGCCGACGAGCCCGAGTTCGAGCACATGTTCCTCGACGAGGCGCGGATCGCGTCGGGCGTGCACCACCCGAACGTCTGCGAGATCTACGAGCTCGGCGAGGAGAAGCGCACGCTCTACCTCGCGATGGAGTGGGTGAACGGCGACTCGTTCTCGCGCGCGCTCCGCATCTCGGGCAAACCCGAGCCGGTCGAGGTCTCGATCGCCGCGCGCATCATCGCCGACGCGTGCGCCGGCGCGCACGCCGCGCACGAGCTCGAGGACGACAACGGTCGCAAGCTCGGCGTCGTCCATCGCGATCTGTCCCCGCACAACATCCTCATCAACGCCGACGGCTTCACGAAGGTCTGCGACTTCGGCGTCGCGAAGGCGCTCGGTCAGATCCACGAGCAGACGAGCGCGGGGCAGCTCAAAGGCAAGATCAGCTACATGTCGCCCGAGCAGGTGACGGGCGATCCGGTCGATCGCCGGAGCGACGTGTTCTCGCTCGGCTGCGTGCTCTACGAGGCGACGACGGGCCGGCGACCCTTCCGCGGCGAGGGCGATCACAACGTGATGCAGGCGATCGTGAACGGCCAGTTCGAGTCGCCGGCCGCGATCGTCCGCGGGTACCCGCCGGAGCTCGAGCGCATCATCGCGCGCGCGCTCGCGAGCGTGCCGAACCGTCGCTTCGCCTCGGCGGAGCTGATGCGCTACGCGCTCGAGGAGTTCCTCGCGAAGGGGCCGCTCGTGACGCAGGGGCACGTCGGGCAGATGGTGAAGACGCGGCTCGCGGAGCTGCTCGAGCGCCGCCGCGAGCGCATCAAGCAGGCGTCCTCCAGCGCCGAGAGCTGGGACCCCGCGTCGGTCCCGCCGTCGCGCATGCCGGCCGATCACCGCTCCGGCGTGAAGCCGTCGCAGAGCAGCGGCCGGCTCGAGCCGCTCGGCGTGATCGGCCCGACGAGCTCGTCGACGATCCCGCAAGCCCCCTCCGCGATCGCGCAGATGGCGCTCGGCGAGACGCAGGAGGTCGACACCCACGCCGACACGCACGCCGTCGTCACCGACAGCTCGAACGCGGCCGTGATCGAAGAGGCGATCCTCTCGTCGCTCGTCCCGAACGTCCCGAGCCCGCTCGATCCGCCGCTGCCTCCGAGCGAGCTGCCGCCGCGCTCCGTCCTCGAGGCGCGGGCGCTCACCGCGCCGGCGCGCGACGTCCCGATCCCGATCCTCTCGCCGCTCTCGGCGGGTCCGCCGCCGTCGTTCGAGGGGCCGCCGAGCCTCGCGCCGCGTCCGGGTCCGGTCCTGGAGCCCGCGCCGGAGTCGCCGCCGCCCGCGCTCGGGTACTACGCGATGGCGATGCTCGTCGGCCTGCTCTTCGCGGTCGTGATCGGCGGCGCGGGCCTCTTCTACTGGCGCTCGCGGCAGCAGGTCTCTCCGGCGCCGGTCGCGGCCTCGGCTTCGGCTCCGTCGTCGGGCCCGAGCGCGTCCGCCCCGAGCGCGTCCGTCCCGCCGCTCACCGCCGCGTCGCCGGAGGTCCTCTTCCGCGTCTCGCCGGCCGACGCGGTGCTCGTCGTCGACGGCAAGGAGCTCCCGCGCGATCGCCGCGCGCTCCCGCGGCCGCCGGCGGGGGAGGTGAGCAGCGTCGTCATCCACGCGAAGGGCTTCGAGGACTCGAGCGTCCAGCTCGACTACTTCAGCGCGCCCGCGATCGACGTCGTCCTCCAGCCGACCGCCGACGCCGGCGCCACGACGACGAAGAAGAAGCCGCGGCCGCGCGACAAGGACCCCTCCGCGATCCCCGACAACCCATACTGACGGGTGCGCGCCTCCAAGGTAGACTGCACCCATGCCCGTCCCCCGCGCGAGACGAGCCGTGCTCGCCTGCGCCGTCGCTCTCGCCGCGATCTCTGCGGCGCCCCTCGCGCACGCCGCGCCGGAGGAGACCGCCGCGGCGGAGTCCGCCGCGGAGGCTCGCCAGCAGTACGGCCTCGGTCAGAAGGCCTTCGCCGCGAAGCGCTACTCCGAGGCCGCGCTCCACTTCGAGTCCGCCGCCGCCTTCAAGGCGAGCGGGATCGCGCTCTACAGCGCCGCGAGCGCGTGGGACCTCGCCTCGCGTCCCGAGCGCGCGGCGGACGCGTACGCGCGCGCGCTCGAAGCCGCCGGCCTCGACGAGAAGCAGACCGCGACGGCGAAGGACCGGATCGCCGCGCTCGAGAAGAGCCTCGGCACGCTCGAGGTGAAGGCGCCCGAAGGCTGGAAGGTGCAGCTCGACACGTTCACGGAGGTGAAGGCGCCCGCGCGCCTCCACGCGTCGGGCGGCGTGCACACCCTCAGCATCCACGCCCCCGACAAACCGATCGAGCGGCGCGACGTGATGCTCGAGGCCGGCAAGACGCAGGCGCTCGAGCTGAAGGACGAGCCGAAGCCGCCGCCGAAGGTCGAGGAGCCGCCGAAGAAGGAAGAGCCGCCCCCGCCGGAGCCGCCGCCGATGCGCCTCCGCGAGCCGTTCTGGACGACGCGGAAGGCGGTCGGCGTCGGCGTCGTCGGCGTCGGCGTCGCCGCGCTCGGCGCGACCGCGCTCCTCGGCGTCCAGGCGAGCGGCGCCGAAGACGCGTACAACGCGGCGCCCAACCGCGAGGCCTACGATCATGCGAAGTCACTCCAGACGTGGACCAACATCGGCCTCTTCACCGGCGGTCTCCTCGTCGCCGGGGGGATCGTGCTGATCGTGCTGCCCGGCGATCGCGGCGGCTTCCGCGCCGGCATCAAGCCCGGCGGCGTCGAGCTCGGGGGGACGTTCTAGATGCGCCGCCGCGTCCTCCTCGCGCTCGGCGCGGTGGTGATCCCGACGACGTTCGCGTTCGCGTGCTCGCTCGATCTCGACGAGTCGCTCATCGACCGGAAGGACTCCGGCCCGGTCAATGACGTGGTCGTGCCGGAGGGCAGCACCGTCACCGAGTCGGGCGTGGTCGAGAACCCCTCCGCCGCGGCGTGCACGAGCGACAACGACTGCGTGACGCCGGACAACAAGTGCCTCACCCCGCGCTGCGACCTCGCGCGGCGCGCGTGCGTGTTCGAGGTCTGTCGCTCCGCCGCGTGCACGACCGGCAAGTGCGACGAGGCCGCGCGCACGTGCTCCGCCCCCGTGTCGTACAAGCGACGCGCCGGCACCTTCAGCCTCGCGCAGCCGTTCCTCTGCGCCAACTGCCTCGTCGCCGCGTACCCGTGGGTCTTCGCCGGCACGCAGGGCGGCGTGCTCGCGTACAACGTCAGCGACCCCACCCTCACCGCGCCGCCCGCCGTCCCGATCGTCGGGCTCGGCTTCGTCCCGAACCGCATGGTGCGGAGCGGCAACCGGATCTGGTTCGCGGGCGCAACGACCGGTCAAGCGGCGGGGCCCGGCCGCTTCCCGCTCGCGTACATCGAGGTGCCGTCCGATCCGTTCACCGGCGTCATCCGCGCGACGACGGTGCTGGTGGAGACGAAGGGCGCGCCCGTCACGCCGCGCCTCTTCGCGCGCGAGAGCCGATCGATCCTCCTCACCGGTCCCGCGCCCGGCTTCGCGTCGGCGGTGGTGGAGCCCACCGTCACCGAGCCGGCGTCGCTGACGCTCAACACGTTCGCGCTGCCGGAGGGGACCGACGTCTACGCGTCGAGCGGCACGCGCCTCGTCGCGATGACGAACGGCCCCGGCACGGTGCAGGTCAACCTCGTCTCGAACGCGGGCGCGGGGACGGTGACGGTCGAGAAGCTGATCCCGCTCGACATCGGCGCGGCGAGCGACGCGCGCCGCCTCGGCTTCGGGTGGGCGACCAGCGTCGACGGCTCCGTCTTCTGGGCCGGCGCGACGAACGTCCCGGTCGAGCCCGAGGGCGCGCGCACGGGGCAGGTGAAGGCGTACTTCCTCACCGCCGACGGCAAGGGCGCGATCCCGGACGCGCCGAAGGGCGTCGTCGTGGAGGAGTATCCGGAGCTCTCGGGCCTCGGTCCGGACGCGGACGCGATCCGCTTCCCGATCTTCCTCGACAACGACACGGTGATGATCGCGACCTCGGCGAAGGAAGACGTCACGAAGGTCGCGGTGAACGTCGTGAAGCGCGGGGACCCGCCCACGGTGGTGGCGGATCGGCGCGTCGTGCTCGACACCGGCATCACCACCGTCGTCGCCGCGAGCGCGAGCGACGGCATCGGCTACCTCGGCACGAACGAGAAGGTCGATCGCGACGCCGCCTCGCCCGACACGGGGAGGGTCTACGTGATCGCCCCCGAGTGCACGCCCTGACGTGAAGGTCGCGTTCCGCCCGCCGCGGTGGCTCCGCTCTCCGCACCTGCAGACGATCGCCGGGACGGTCCCCGTCTACGCGCCGCCGAAGACGCACGCGCGCGCGGAGGAAGAGGACCTCCGCATCCCGCTCGGCGACGAGGGTTGCCTTCACGCCCGCGCGTGGTGGGCGACCCCCGCCTCCGAGCGCGCGCCGGCGGTGGTGATCCTGCACGGCATCGCGGGGTCGAAGGACTCGCTCTGCTGCGTGCGCGCGGCGGTGGCGCTCCATCGCGCGGGGTACCACGCCGTGCGGCTCGACATGCGCGCCGCGGGCGAGAGCGTCGTCGACGCGCCGTCGCTCTACCACGGCGGCCTCACGACCGATCTCGATCTCACCGTGCGCCATCTCCTCGCGCACCCCCGCGTCGAGAGCGTGCTCGTGCTCGGCTTCTCCGGCGGCGGGAGCATCGCGTTGAAGCTCGCGGGCGAGTGGGGCAAGGACGCGCCGCCCGGCGTCCGCGCGATCGCGAGCATCTCCGCGCCGCTCGACTACGTCCACGTCGCGGCGCGGATGGACACGTTCGCGTGCGCGCTCTACCGCTACCACGTCCTCGGCGGCCTCCTCGATCGCGCGCGCGCGTTCGCGGAGCGGCACCCGTCCCGCGTCCACTACAAGGTCGCCGACCTCCACGGCATCAAGCGGTTCCGCGCCTACGACGACGCGGTCATCGTGCCGATGCACCGCTTCGAGAGCGTCGATCACTACTACCGCGCGGTGAGCTCCGGTCCCTACCTCGAGAAGATCGAGGTCCCATCCATCGTCATCCACGCGGAGGACGATCCGATGGTGCCGATCCGCGGCGTGCGGCCGTGGTTCCGCGGCGCCGCGCCGAGCGTGCGGACGGTCGTGAGCGAGCACGGCGGGCACATCGGCTGGGTCGGCGGCTTCGACGAGGCGAGCTGGATCAAGGGCTGGGCGATGAGCCACGCGCTCTCGTTCTTCGCGGAGCATCGCTGATGGCGCAGATCGTCTTCCTCCGTCACCTCGCGCGGCTGACCCCCGGCGTGACGTACGCGCGGCTCCTCCGCGGACCGGCCCGTCCGACGTGGTCGTTCCGCTTCGAGCTCTTCGCCGCGACGATGCGCGCGGTGCAGTTCGAGCTCGCGAGCGGCTCGTGGGAGGCGCAGCGCCGCGCGTTCGATCGCCTCGCCGGCACCTACGCGCCCACCGTGCGCCGCGTCCGTCGCGAGCGCGTCACGCTCGGCGGGGTGCCGGCGGAGTGGTTCACGCCGAAGCAACCGGCGCGCACGGAGGCGACGGTGCTCTACGTCCACGGCGGCGGCTACGTGTTCGGCTCGGTGCGATCGCATCAGGAGCTCATCGCGCGCATCGCGCTCGCCGCGCCGGCGCGCGCGCTCGCGCCGGAGTACCGCCTCGCGCCGGAGCACCCGTTCCCGGCCGCGATCGACGACGTCGTCGCGGTGTACCGCGCGCTGCTCGCGGACGGCGTCGCGCCGTCGCGCCTCGTCGTCGCGGGAGACTCCGCCGGCGGCGGTCTCACGATGGCGCTCCTGCAGCGCCTGAAGGCGGCGGGCGATCCGCTCCCCGCCGGTGCGGCGCTCATCTGTCCGTGGGTGGACCTCACCGCGAAGGGCGGCTCGCTCGACGCGCACGCCGCGTTCGACTGGAGCAACGAGACGGTCGGCAACCGCTGGAGCGCGACGTACCTGAACGGCCACGATCCGAAGGACCCGCTCGCCTCCGCGGTGTTCGGCGACCTCGCGGGCCTGCCGCCGCTCCTCGTCCAGGTCGGCGGCGCGGAGCTGATCTACGACCAGTCCGTCGCCCTCGCGAAGCGCGCGCGCGAGGCCGGCGTCGACGCACGCCTCGTCGTCGGCGAAGACATGATCCACGACTGGCCCACCTTCGCGAACCTCTTCCCCGACTGCGCCCGCCCCATCGACGAGCTCGGCGCCTTCATCCGCGAAGCGACGAAGACCTGAGCTCTCTGGTTCGAGAGGGGCCAGCCCCTCTCGAGCTCACCCCGCCGGGGCCTCTCCGCGCGCGGGGCGCGCTCCGCCGCCCCGGGCCCCCGAGAGGGGCGACCGTGGTTCAGGACGTGATTGTGTTTTCGAGGCGGCCGAGGCGGTCGATCTCGAGCGCGACGACGTCGCCGACCTGCAGCCACTGGTTGTCGGTGATCTTCGAGCCGTTCAGCTCGAGGAAGCAGCCGGTCCCGCAGGTGCCGGAGCCGATGACGTCGCCGGGGTAGAGCGTGACGCCGTAGCTCGCGCGCTCGAGGATCTGCGCGAAGGTCCACGTCATGTCCTTCACGTTGCCGGTCGAGACCTGCTTGCCGTTCACGAAGGCGCGCATCCCGAGGTCGTAGTGGTCGCCGGCGTCGGTCTTCTTCGCCCTTGGCGCGAGCTCGTCCATCGTGACGAGGTAGGGGCCGAGGCCGGTCGCGAAGTCCTTGCCCTTCGCGGGCCCGAGCGAGAGCGTCATCTCCTGCATCTGGAGCGCGCGGGCGGAGAAGTCGTTCATGATCGTCATGCCGAAGACGTACGCGTCGGCCTCTTTCGCGGAGAGGTCGCGGCCCTCGCGCCCGACCACGATCGCGGCCTCGAGCTCGAAGTCGAGGCGCTCGAGGTGCCGCTCCTTCACCTTCACCGGTCCCGGGCCGACGACCGCCTGATGGTTCGTGAAGTAGAACACGGGAAATTGGTCGAACTCGGGGATCATGTCGAGACCGCGATTTTTGCGCGCGGTCGCGACGTGCTGCCGGAAGGCGTAGCCGTCGCGCATCGAGGGCGGCCGCGGGATGGGGGAGAGCAGCGTCACCGCGGAGAGCGACACCAGCGTCGGCCCGCCCTCGTGCATCTCGGGGAGGTTGGTCGACTCCCACGCCGCGAGGACGTCGCGCGCGGCGTCGAGGCCCTGCGTCCCGTGCTCGACGAGGGCGAGGACGGAGTAGCCGTCGAGCTTGCGGTCGAGGCAGGCGAGCCCGCGCTTCAGGTCGATGATCGTGTCGAGGCGATCGCCGACGAGGAGGCCGCTGCGCGTCTCGGCGCCCTGCTTGTACGTGACGAGCTTCATGCCGGTGCCTGTTAGCACACGCGCACCAGTGTAGGCTCATGTCGTGACGTGCTCCGCCGAACGCGCTATCTGAGACGCGATGCTCCTCGGGTGGTTGCCGAAGTCCGCGTACGGGATCGTCCACGAGCTGACGCGGCACATCCTGAAGCGGCCGGTCGTCGGGATCTGCGCGGTCCCGCGCACCCCGGACGGGCGGATCGTCCTCGTTCGCCGCGCCGACAACGGGATGTGGTGCCTGCCGGGCGGGACGCTGGAGTGGGGCGAGACGCTCACGGCCGGCCTCGCGCGCGAGCTGGAAGAGGAGGCGGGGATCACGCGGCACGAGGTCGTCCGTGTGCTCGGCGCATGGTCGGACCCGATGCGGGACGCACGCTTCCACGCCGTGACGATCGCCACCCTCTGCGACGTCGACCCCCCGAGCAAACCCCCGAAAAATCCTCTAGAAATCCTCTCCGCGAAGGCCTTCGCGAAGGAGGACCTCCCCCCCAAGCTGGCCTTCGGCATGGAGGACATACTGGCCGCCGCCGAAACCCCCACCACAGTCCTCGAATGACTCTTCCAAGAATAGCCCCGCTTCAGCGCTTGGACGGGGCCCCAGAAGCGGCCGCGAAAGCGGGCGCGAAGCGCCCCGAGCGCAACGCGCGAGGGCCGTGTCTGGGGTGGGGGTGTCGGGGGCGAAGCCCCCGACGTTGAGAACCCAGTAAGGAAGGACCTTTTTCGGGCGTTGTTCGTCGGTAGAAAGCATGGCGACGCGAGCGTACGGCGAATCCCCGCAGATCGCGCCGACCCGCCCCTCACGGGGGAGCGGGGTTCATCCCGTCCATCCCGTCGCCGGAAACCCGTGCCCGACGTGCGGTAGTCTCTCACGCACGCGCTCTTCAGATCGACCGTCGGGGTCGTGCGTAAGGGGTGAGTCCATGGATCGAATCGGCGAATACCTCGTTCGGCGCCTCATCGGAGAAGGCGGGATGGGGAAGGTCTACGAAGCCGAGGAGCGGCTCTCGAAGCGGCGCGTCGCGCTGAAGGTCCTCCGCCCCGAGCTCACGAAGCACGAGGACGGCCGGCGCCTCTTCTTGAACGAGATGCAGATCCTGGCGCACCTCGAGCACCCGAACCTCGTGCGCAGCCTCGCCTCGATGGAGAACGACGGGCAGCTCGTGATGGTGCTCGAGTACCTCCACGGCCGCACCCTGCGCCAGGAGCTCACGCGTCGCGGCGCGCTTCCGTGGCAGGAGGCGCTCGAGCACGCGGCCCGCGTCGCGGAGGCGCTCGTCGTCGCGCACGAGCAGGAGCCGCCGATCGTCCATCGCGACCTCAAGCCCGAGAACGTGATGCTCACCGTCGCGGAGGGCTCGGCCGACGACGCGCCAGCGACCGGCCTCAAGGTCATGGACTTCGGCATCGCGAAGGTGCTCGAGGGCATGCACGCCACGAACACGCAGAGCATCGGCACGCTCCAGTACATGAGCCCGGAGCAGATCGACGCGCGCACGATCGACGCGCGCTCGGACCTCTATTCGCTCGGCCTCATCTTCTACGAGATGATCGCGGGCGCCCCGCCGTTCTCGTCCGCGTCGCCGCGCGAGCTGCTCAACCTGCAGTGCACGGAGCCGCCGCCCGCGCTCGACGAGGAGGTCCGCCACGGCCTCCCGCGCGGGGTGGAGGAGCTCCTCTACTCGATGCTCGAGAAGAAGCCCGACGACCGCCCCGCCTCCGCGCGCGACGTGCTCGATCGCCTCTCGCTCTTCCGCTCGGCGGGCACGTCCGCGGGCGCGCCGAAGCGGGTGAAGACGACGACCGCGCCGGTGTCGGCCGCGCCGACCCCGACGCCGAGGTCGGCGAAGCCGAGCGGCGACACGCTCCACTCGTCGCCCGCGCCCGCGTCGCCGAAGAAGGACAAGGAGGAGCGTCCGCGCACCGACACGATCGCGATCGTCGAGGCGAACGCGAGCAAGCCGAAGGAGATCCCGACCTGGCTCGCGATCGCCGCGATCGTGCTGCTCTCGCTCGTCGCGGGGATGGGGACGTACCTCGTTCGGTTGAAGACGAGCGATCCGTCGCCGGCCGCGAGCACGACCACGTCGTCCGCTCCGAGGTCGCTGGCGTCGAACCCGAGGTAACGTGACGGAGCTCGATCCGATCGGGCGGGCCAAGCGCGAGACGCACGGCGAAGGCGCCGAGCTCTGGCGCTTGCCGGCGTCCGACGCCGGCGTCGCGCGCCGCCTCGTCGCGTTCGGCGAGGCCGGGGTCGGCGGCTTCGCGCCGGGGGCGTCGGAGCTCGAGCTCGTGCGGCGCCTCCCGACCACGACGGTGCAGAGCCTCGCGAGGGGCGAGCGCCTCGACGGCATCACCGCGCTCGCGAAGGTCCGCGACGTCGCGCGAGCGCTCGCGCATTGCGAGTCGAAGGGCGTGTTCCCCGGCGCGCTCCGGCCGAGCGAGGTGGCGCTCGGGAGCGCGGGCCGCGCGGAGGCGTTCATCCTCGCGGAGAGCTGGGTCCGCGCGCTGGTCGGCGGCGGCCACGTCGCGGCGGCGAGCAGCAGCGGCCCCTCCGCGCGCTGGACGCCGCCGGAGCAGGCGAACGGCGCGCCCTGGGACAACGCGGCGAACCGCTGGGTGCTGGGCCTCGTCGCGTACCGACTCATCGCCGGCGCGCATCCGTTCTCGGGCGCAGGCCTCCGCGACGCGCTCGCCGCGGAGCACGTCCCCCCGTTCGCAGACGACGTCGCCAAGACGCTCCGCCCCGGCATCCAGAGCTTCATCCTCACGATCCTCGCCGCCGACCCATCGAAACGCCCCCCGAACGCCGCCGCGATCGCGGACCGATGCGAAGACCTGATCCGCGACGAGCCCGCGCGCGCCCGCTCACCGCGCGACGGCCGCTCCGCGCGCGAGGGCGCGTGGGCCTCGAGCGGCTCACGCCGCGATGGCGCGTCGGCTTCGGGTGGTTCGGTACGCGCGGGGGCGGACGCGGGCGGCTCGGCGCGAGCCGCCCATTCGGGTCGCGAGGACGCGTCGGTTTCGGGCGGCTTGGGTCGCGAGGGCACGTCGGTTTCGGGCGGCTCGAGCCGCGAGGGCCGCGCGGGTGCGGACGGCTCCGTGCGCGCGGGCGCGTCGGCTTCTGGTCGCGATGCGCGTACGTCCGGTGCGTCCGGTTCAGGTCGCGATGCGCGCGCCGGCGTGTCGGTGGCGGGCTCGCGGCGCGAGGGCGGTGCGGTCGCGCGGTCCTCCAATGTGGCGCGCGACGACGAGGCGGCGGCGGCGCGTCGCGCGGAGCGGATCGAGCGGATCGTCGCGGCGAGCGGGGGCGGCGGGTCCGTCGCCGCGACGCCCGTGGCGGCGCCGCTGCGGCCGAAGCGGTGGGTCGCCTTCGTGCCGATCGCGCTCGGGCTCGCGATCGCGGGCGCGTCCGTCGCGGCGTCGCGATCGAACGGCGTGCCCGCGCCGGTCGAGAGCCCGCGCCGCGCGATCGCGCAGGCGCCGCTCACGAAGACGACCGCGGAGCAGTGCGGGCAGTGCCACGCGCGCGAGGTCGGCGAGTGGCAAGGCTCGGTGATGGCGCACGCGGTGAAGAGCCCGCTCTTCGGCGCGCTCGAGAGCGCGGTCGAGGAGCAAGTCGGCAAGGACGATCGCTGCCCCGGCGGCGCGGGCGTGCTGCGGAAGGCGGGCGCCGACGTGTGCCGCGACGAGCGCACCGGCGTCGCGTTCACCGGCGCCGGCGGCGAGCACTGGTGCGTGAACTGCCACTCCGCGAGCGACAACCTCCGCTCCACCGTGCCGCCGTGGAGCGCGTTCGCTTCCAACGCGCAGAAGCCGCTCCGCGACGTGCTCACGCCGCAAGCGATGGAAGGGATCTCCTGCGCGGTGTGCCATCAGACGATCGGCCCCGTCCACGGCACCACCGCGTACGAAGGCAACCCGACGTGGACGTCGCCCTTCACCGGCCGCTCGTTCCTCATGCGACCGGAGGACGGCGTCGGCGTCCGCGGCATCGCGAACAGCGGCTACCTCCTCGACTCGAGCATCTTCCTCACGCCGTCGCTCGGCCGCGGCGGCCCCGGCGATCCGGTCGTCCACAAACGCGTGCCGGAGGACACCGCGCGCTACGTGCGCTCGAGCGAGTTCTGCGGCGCGTGCCACGACGTGCGGCTCTTCGGGACCGACTCCTTCGCCGTGCGCGATCGCGGCGAGCACTTCAAGCGGCTCCGCAACGCGTACTCCGAGTGGAAGACCTGGTCCGACACGGAGAAGTCCGCCGGTCGCCGCGCCGCGACGTGCCAGGACTGCCACATGAGCCTCTTCCCCGGCGTATGCGTGCAGAGCGCAGGTAGTCGCGGCGCCGGGGGGTGTCCGCCCGGCACCAAGTTCGAGGCGCGCGCGCCGGGCGAGCGCGCGCGCGGCCTCGTCGCGACCTCCTCCTCCGAGCTCAAGCCGGTCGCGTCGCACTGGTTCACGAGCGTCGATCTCCCGCTTTCACCGGAATACCCGGACAGCTGGGCGAACGATCGCGCGCTCGACGGGAGCGGCGTCCCGGTCGGCCTCGAGGCGCGGCGGCGGCAGCTCCTCGAGCACACGTTCAAGCTCACGCTCGCGAAGGGCACGCGCTTCGGGAGCCGGCTCGAGGTCCCGGTCGAGCTCCAGAACGTCGGCGCGGGTCATCGCGTCCCCGCCGGCTTCAGCCAGGAGCGCGAGATCTGGATCGAGATGACGGTGAAGGACGGCCGCGGCGACGTCGTCTACGAGGTCGGCAAGCTCACGAGCGACGACGCCGACCTCCAGGACAAGACGTTCACGCGCATCACGACGCGCGACGACAACCGTGACTTCCGCGGCCGGCCGCTCGGCGTCTTCGGCGCCGACGTCGTCGACGGTCGCGACGTCCCGCTCTGGGAGCCGAACCCGGCGTTCGGCGGCACGAGCTTCCGCGGCAAGGGCCTCATCAACCTCCAGAACGGCTTCCTCCGCTGCGTGAAGTGCATCGGCTTCATCGATCGCGAGGGCCGCTGCCAGGCGGGCCCGGGGCAGGGGCGCACGCGCGCGGATCGCTTCGACGACGGCGCCTACGACCTCGACACCGGCGAGTGCCGCTCGAACCTGACCGGCAACAACGCGTTCTTCGAGACGTTCTTCCCCGTCGGCTCGCTCGACGCGGATCGCGGCTTCGTCAAGGCGCCGGACGCGATCCTCGATCAGCGCTCCGCCGCGCCGGGCGTCGTCGTCCGCTACACGTACGAGCTCGAGACCGGCGGCCGGCAGGGCCCGTTCACTGTGACGGCGCGCCTCCGCTTCCGCCCGTTCCCGCCGTTCCTCCTCCGCGCCTTCGCCGACTACGAAGCGAACAAGGCGCGCGAGGGCCGCCGCCCGAGCGGCCCGCAGGTCACGCCCTCGATGTTCCGCCGCAACCACCCCATCGACCTCGCGGAGACGCAGGCGACGATCCCATGACGGCGTGGCCGACGGTCGTCTGGGATGCGTCGTTGCTGCGCGGGCTCGACGCGCGCGCGCGCGCGGAGATCGAGGCGGCGGGGCGGGTGCGGAGGCTCGCGAAGGACGAGCTGCTCTTCCGGCACGGCGATCCCGCCGACGCGCTGTTCGTCGTCGCGTCGGGATCGTGCGCGCTCTCCGGCGTGCGCCGCGGCGACGACGACGCGGCGGTGATCCGGCGTGCGCGCCGCGGCGACGTGCTCGGCGAGGAGGCGACCGTCGCGGCCTTCTCGACGCGCCAGCTCGAGGCGCGCTGCGAAGAGGAGGCCGTCGTCGCGGAGGTCCCGCTCGTCGTGCTCCGCCGCGCGGTGGGCCGCGGCGGAGGCGCGGGCCTCGAGCGGGTGGAGCGGCAGCTCCGTCGCGCGGCGACGCTCGATCTCCTCCGCACGACGAGCTTCACGCGCGCCCTGGCCGACGCGGACATCGAGGTCCTCCTCGACGCCGCGCAGCACCGCCACGTGCCGCGCGGCGAACACGTCTACGGCGAGGGCGATCCACCCGACGCCGCCTATCTCGTCGCCGACGGCCTCCTCCAGGCGCAGACCGGCGACGAAGGAAGGCCGCGCGTCGAGGCGTACCTCGGGCGCGGCGATCTCTTCGGCGAGGAGGAGCTCGCGGAGCGTGAGCCGCGTCGCGTCGCCGTCGTCGCGAGCGGGCCGACGTGGCTGGTCGCGATCCCGCGCGACGTCTTCCTCGTCGTCGCGCGCCGCAACGAGGGAGCGCTCGCCGCCGCGCGGCGGCTCAAGGGCGGAGAGCGCCCGCCGAAGGCGCTCTCGAACACGACGACGCACGTGTTCCAGGACCTCTACCGCATGCGCGTCGCGCGCTCGCTCCTCGTCATCGATCAGGACTCGTGCATCCGCTGCGGCCACTGCGCGTGGTCCTGCGCCGACGCGCACGCCGACGGCGTGAGCCGCCTCGTCCGCCGCGGCGACAAGCTCGTCGCGCCGGGCGCGGTCCCGCTCCTCGTCCCGAACAGCTGCCAGCACTGCAAGAACCCCGCGTGCATGATCGACTGCCCGACCGGCGCGATCGGCCGCGACGCCCGCGGCGAGGTGTTCATCCGCGAGGACCTCTGCACCGGCTGCGGGAGCTGCGCGAAGGCCTGCCCGTGGGAGAACATCGCGATGGCGCCGGCGCCCGCGCCGAAGGCGGGCACCCCCAAGTACCCGCTCGTCGCGGTGAAGTGCGACCTTTGCAAAGGGGAGAAGGCCGGGCCCGCGTGCGTGAACGCGTGTCCGACGGAGGCGATCGCGCGCATCGATCCCAACGTCGCGCTCGTCCCGCTCGCTCCCGGCGCCGCCGCCGCGCCGGTGCTCCCCGCTCGCACGCCGGCGTGGCCGTGGCTCGCGGGCGCGGCGCTCGCGGCGATGGGCCTCGGCGTCCTCGGCGTCGGCCGCTGGCCGAGCGGCATCGCCGCGGGCGTCCTCGTCCTCGCGCTCGTCGCCTACAGCGCGGTGAAGCGCCTGCGCCTGCGGCTGTCTTCTCGATATATGTATATCGCACATATGTCGTTCGGCGTGCTCGCGCTCGGGGTCTCGGTCGCGCACGTCGGCGCGCGGATCCCGCCGAACGTCGCGGGCGCGCTCACGCTGTCGCTCGCGCTCGCGGTGCTGAGCGGCCTCGCCGGCGGCGCGCTGAACGTCGTCGTGCCGCGCATGCTCGCGCGCCTCGAGCGGAAGACCGTCCTCCCGGAGGAGCTCGCGTCGCGCGCGCGCGACCTCGACGGCCAGGTCTTCCGCGCGCTCTCGGGGAAGAGCGAGCTCGTGAAGACCCTCTTCGTGAAGTCGCTCCGCCCCTACCTCCGCGCGCGCCTCGGCCCGCTCTGGCTCGTCGCGTCGCGCCGCTCGCTCCGCGAGGAGGAGAGGTCGCTGCGCACGCGCCTCGACGCGCTCATGGGCGCCGCCGCGCCGGCGAAGGGCGCCGCCGCGCCGGCGAAGGGCACCGCCGCCGCGACGAAGACCGCCGGCCTCGACGATCTCGTCCGCCTCGTCGTCGAGCACCGCGCGACGCGCGCGCAGCGGGCGCTGACGTGGATCCTCCGCGGCTGGCTCGTCCCCCACCTCGCCGCCACCGCCGCCGCGCTCGTCCTGCTCGTCCTCCACGTCATCGGTGTCGCGCGATGAGGAAGGCACCCAAAGCGATGAGGAAGGCACCCGCGCGATGAGGAAGGCACCCGCGCGATGAGGGAGGCGCCCGCGCGATGAGGAAGGCGCCCAAGGCGCTGCGGACGAGCGACGTCGCGCGGCCGCGCACGCTCTTGCTCTCCGCGGTCGGCGCGGCGGCCGGCGTGAGCATCGCGGTCGCGGCGGAGGGCACGCCGCTCTCCACCCCGCGCCCGATCGCGCGGCCGCACGCGAAGCTCGGATGCGCCTCGTGCCACGGCGAGGCGACGAGCACGCCGGCGCCGGCGGCGGTGTGCAAGACCTGCCACGGCGGATCTCATGCGTCGACGCGGGCGGGGCATCAGAAGATGATCGCGAAGGGCGAGATGACCTGCCTCACGTGCCACAAGCAGCACGCGGGTGCGCAGGGCGTGACCTTCGACGACGGGCGCGTCGTTCGCTGGGGCGCGAGCGCGGAGGTGATCGTCCCGCGCCAGAACGGGACGATCGCGAGAGGGACGACGGTGCCGCTCGTTGCGACGACGGCGTGCGCGAAGTGTCACGACCTCACGCGCGCGAGCGATCCCGTCTCCGCCTGCGTGCCGGCGCGACGGACCGGCGCGGACGCGGGCGCGCCGAAGGACGTCTCGCTCTGCTTCGACGAGCACGCGCGCGTGCGGGAGACCCATCCGTCCAGCGGCAAGGAGGTCTGCGCGAAGCAGCACGACGCGGCGCGCTTCATCGCGTGGGACGCCGCGGCGGACGTCGCGGCGACGACGCCGTGGGTGGCGACGCCGAAGAAGGAGGGCACGCCGTGGGTGCCGGCCGGCGGCGCGCTCGCGGGCGCGCTCGCCCTCGGGACCGCGAGCACGCTGCTCGAGCGCCGTCGCCGCCGCGCGGCCGACGGGCCCGTCGCGAAGTCTCCCGCCGTCCCGGCGGCGGTGAAGAAGCTGCCCGTCATCAATCCGTCGACGTGCCTCGGCTGCTACGCGTGCGTCGATGCGTGTCCGTTCGACGTCCTCACGATCGAGAAGTACGTCGCCGTCGTCGCGCGCCCCGAGGAGTGTTGCGGCGTCGTGCTCTGCGAGCAGGTCTGCCCGAACGGATCGCTCCAGGTCGCGGAGGGCGAGCCGATCCTCGATCGACCCGCGACCGACGACGCGCTCGAGTCGAAGGACGTCCCCGGCCTCTTCCTCGCCGGCGATCTCACCGGCCTCCCGCTCATCAAGAACGCGATCAACCAGGGCGTCCGCGCGGTCGACCGCATCGCCGCCACGCTCGGGCGGCGCGAGCGCGCGCAGGGCCGAACCGACGTGCTCGTGATCGGCGCGGGCCCCGCGGGCCTCAGCGCCGCGCTGCGGGCGAAGGAGAAGGACCTCTCGTGCGTGGTCGTCGAGCAGGCGACCGTCGCGGCGAGCATCAAGAGCTTCCCGCGCGACAAGATCGTCCACGATCCGCCGCTCGATCTCCCGGTCGAGGGCGAGCTCTGGCTCGAGCAAGCGACGAAAGAGGAGCTCCTCGCGCAGTGGACGCGCATCGTCCGCGCCCGCGCGCTCGACGTACGCGAGGGCCATCGCGTCGTCGACGTCGCGCGCACGAGCGATCGCTTCGTCGTGACGGCGGAGCACGACGGGAGGCAGGTCACGTTCGAGGCCGCGCGCGTCATCTTCGCGATCGGCCGTCGCGGCACGCCGCGTCGCCTCGAGGCCGCGATCGACCCCGCCGCGATCGACCACGTCTTCTACGCGCTCGCCGACGCGCGCAGCTTCGAAGGCAAGAAGGTGCTCGTCGTCGGCCTCGGCGACAGCGCGATGGAGGCCGCGATCGCCCTCGCGCGCCAGCCGAGCACGACCGTCACCGTGACCTACCGCGGCTCGTCTTTCGCGCGCGGCAAGGCGAAGAACATCCGCCAGCTCGAGCAGCTCGTCGCCGAGAAGAAGGTGAAGCTCCTCTTCGAGACGACCCCGGTGTCGATCACACCCACGGCCACCGTCCTCGAGACGGCGGGCCCACACAAGGGCCGCCGCACGCTCGCCACCGACGCCGTCCTCGTCCTCATCGGCGGCGTCCCGAGCTGGGACCTCCTCGAGCGCGCAGGGATCCGCCGCCCGCGTTGAGGGGTGCAAGGTCTCGCCGCGCGACGCGTTGTGGCGTAGAACCTTCCGCGTCGTGGGCCGTAGAAGCGTGTCGGAGCCGCGCTAAATGAAGCTGAAGACCACCATTATTCTCGCTACTTGCGGTGTTCTCCTCTCGGCCGCGGGGGCGTTCGCGATCCCGGTTCAGCCCAGCGTGACGGCGGAGCCGCCCACGGCCCAGATCGCGGCGCAAGGGAAGGGTGGGGCGTGGTCGCAGGTCGGCTCCCGCGTCACCGCGGGGGACACGCTCCTCGTCGACGCGCGGCTCGGGCATGCCACGCTCGGGAAGTCCGGGCGCGGCGAGACGTACCTCTTCGCGCAGGTCACCGGCGCCGACGAGGCCGCCGCCGGCGCGAGCGCGACGCCGATGAACCTCGCCGTCGTCATCGATCGCTCCGGCTCGATGAAGGGCGACCGCATCGCGAACGCGATGAACGCGGCGGTCGGCGCGCTCGAGCGCATGCGCGACGGCGACAGCATCACCGTCGTCAGCTTCGACACGTCCGCCTCCGTCGTCGTGCCTCCCACGCGCGTCAGCGCCGGCAACCGCTCCTCGATCGAGGCGGCGATCCGTGCGATCCGCCTCGGCGGCGACACCTGCATCTCGTGCGGCCTCGACGAAGGCATGAACCAGCTCGAGCGGACGACGCTCGGCGGCGATCGCCTGAACCGCGTCATCCTCCTCTCCGACGGCGTCACGAACAACGGCGTCCGCGACATGTCCGGCATGCGCGCGAAGGCGAGCGACATGCGCGGCCGCGGCGTCACGATCTCCACCATCGGCGTCGACGTCGACTTCGACGAGAAGATGATGGCCGCGATCGCGAACGAGGGGAACGGGCGCCACTACTTCGTCGCGAACGCGAGCGGCCTCCCCGCCGTCTTCGCGCAGGAGTTCGACGACCTCCTCGCGTCGGTCGCGAAGGAGAGCGAGCTCGCGATCGAGCTCGCGCCCGGCGTCGAGGTCGAGGAGGTGTTCGACCGCACCTTCCGCCGCGAAGGCAACAAGATCGTCGTCCCGTTCGGCACGTTCAGCGCGAAGCAGGAGAAGACGGTGCTCGTGAAGCTCCGCGTGCCGACCGATCGCGACGGCGAGCAGCCCGTCGCCGACCTCAAGCTCGCGTTCCGCGACCTCGTCAAGAAGTCCGACGGCTCATGCGACGCGTCGCTCACCCTCGCGGTGAAGGAGGACGGCTCGGAGCAGACGGACCTCGACCCGTTCGTCGCCGCGCGCCTCGAGCGGAGCCGCACCGCGCAGACGCTCACCGAAGCGAACAAGCTCTTCGAGCAGGGCCGCGTCGGCGACGCGCGCGCGAAGCTCGCCACCCGCAACGCGGAGCTGCGGAAGAAGGAGTCCTCGATCGTCGCCGCCGCCTCGGCCGCGCCCGCCACGATCGCGCCGCGGCGCCCTTCGCGGAGCGTCACGAAGGACCTCGACGATCAGTCCGTCGCGCTCGCCGAGGCGGAGCGCCAGTTCGCGCAGCCCCCGCCCGCGAAGGCCGGCGCCCCCGCCGCCGGTCCGGGCTCGCGTGAGGGCAAGGCCCAGGTCCGCTCGAACCAACAGAAAGCAGCGGATTTCGGCTTTTAGACGGATTGCTCGCGAGCCGCTCGAGCCGGGTTCTGATCAGCGCGCGCGGTGCCAGTCGATCGGGACGAGGACCTGCTGCTGGTCGGGGAGCTCGAGCGCGATGAGCGTGGGGTTCCAGCTCCGGAGGCGCCGGCGCAGCCCGTCGCGATCGAAGGCGAGGGCCTGCTCGTCGAGCGCCGCGAGCTCGCTCGGCTCCGGTCGCCAGCGCGTGACGAGTCCCGCTCGACGCCGTACGCCCTCTGCGCGCGCGTCCGGCGTCCCGTCCGCGAAGAACTCGGGCGCGTAGTGAAATCCGAGGCCCGAGACGTAGTCGGGCGACGCGACGACGAGCGCCTTCGTCCGGCGCGCGAGCGCGTCGAGGACCGGCGTCGACGCGCCGAAGCAGGTGTCGAGGACGACGAGCTCGGGGTCGAAGCAAGCGACCTTCGCCGCGAGGTCGTCCGGCGTCGCCCCGAGGTACGTCGGCGGCAGGCTGTGCCCGGAGACGATCACCGTCGCGCGCTTCGTCCCGTCGCAGCGCACCTCGTCGAGCGCGTGGTAGTCGCATCGTCCGGGCGGGCAATCGACCCGGAGCTGCGGCGTGTCGCGAGCGTAGACGACGGCCGTCGTCGGCCGCGGCGCCGGCCGATGGTCGCGTGCGCCGTGAGCGTCGCTCCACGAGAGGATGCCGCTCTCGTAGCGATTGCCTTCGGCGAGCACCTGGCCTTCGGCGGAGAGGATCCAGCCGTGCCCCTCGATCGACGCGTACACGACGGGCAGACGGAGCTCGGCCGCCCGGAGCGCGAGGATGCCGCGAACCTGATTGGCCGAGGCCTCCGAGAATGCCTGATAGCGCTCGCTCGAGAGGACGACGATGACGTCGCCACCCGCGTCGCGCCCCTGCGAAATGAGGTGTCGAGCCATGAATTCAAAACAGACCAGCGGGATCAGTCTCCGGTTCGCGGCCGTCAGCAGCGGGACGTTCGTGCCGGGCTTGAATGCCTTTTGGCCAATCCCGAATATCCGCCGCTCCGTGATCGGAAAGAGGACTTGCTTCGCCCGAGCACTGGTGATTTCGCCATTCGGCTCGACCACCACGGCGGAGTTGAACGAGTGCGTCCCGCGATGGGTGAGGAGACCGGCGAGGTGGGTCGTGGCGGCTCCGCCGATCGGCCAGTCGAGGCGCGTATCGCGGGCGGGGCCCTCTCCGATCCGAGGGCTCGCCGAGAAGCTCCCTTCGGGCCACACGACCAGATCGAGATCGGGCTCGTCGACGGTGGGAAAGGCATAGTCGCTCTTCATGTGTACGGCGCCCATGCCCTCGAGCACGTGGCGGTCCCGCTCGCGCGGTCGTGGAAGGACGAGCAGGACGACGAAGAGCACGGCCGCCGGAAGGGCGATCCGCCGGTCCCACTTCCCGATCGCCTCTCCCGCGCCGACGAGGATGAAGAGACCCATCACGAGCGTCGGCACGAGGCCGAAGCGCGCGACCGACCGGAGCATCGGCTCCACCGTGTGAAAGATCCCCAGCCACTCGACGGTGATGTTGGTGAGGGGCCACTGCAGCTGCTCGCCCAGCGCCCACGCGAGGGGGAACCAGACGCACACCGGGACCCTCCGTTCGAAGGACGCCGCCGCGGCGATCACCAGCAGCGCCGTCGTCGGCAGCGCCTCGAGAACGATGAACGCGAGCGCGATCTCGCGCGCGGTCGCGGTCTTCCCCGGGAAGAAGACCGCCGTCATCTCGAATGACCACTGCAGCCAGAGCCCGTGGCTCACGAGTTGCGAGGCGAGGATGCCCACCACGAGCATCCAGCGCCGCGGCGTCCGGACGATGATGTAGGCCCAGAGGACCATCCCGACGACGGCGAGCGGCCAGAGCCACGGCGCCTGGCGCGACAGGCCGATCAGCACGCCAGCCGCGAGATGACCAAGGAGCGCCACGACCCATGAGAGACCGCGGCCGTAGCCCGAGGTCTACGTAGCTCTTTGGCTACCTTCGCGCGGACGGCCGGCAGGGGGACGATCGAGCATTCCGTCCGAGGAGGACTCGATGCGCATTGGTTCTGGTCTGGTCATCGCGGCCTGCGTCGCCTTGAGCTGTAGCAGCGGCAAGAACGACCCAGACTACGAGGAGTACTACGAAGACGAGGAGATCGGCTTCGAGGTGGAAGAGTTCGCGTGGGACGACGTCGAAGCCGAGGAGTTGGACTCGCACTGGACGCGGACCGAGACGGCGAAGGTCGAGATCAAAGGCCTCGGCGTGCACGAGGTTCGGCTCACCGAGCTCGACTTCTTCGTCGACGTCGAGGACCCGAAGTCGGGGACGCAGGTGCTCGAGGTCGAGGACCTCGTGACGAAGAACTTCCGCGCAGTGGTCTTCGTGCCGCGCGAGAGCGCCATCCTGATGGAGAGCGAAGACAAGGACGTGCTCATCATCAAGAACCCCGACGGCAGCTACACCGTCGATGACCAGCCGGCCGCGAACGGCCGCGCGGCGGTCGAGATCCTGAAGCAGAATCCCATCTTCGGAGATGCGTCTCCGCACGGGATGCTCCTCGCGTATTCGATCGCGCAGAAGAAGACGAACTGGAGCAGCCTCATGAAGTCGGGGGTCAGCGGCCCAACGAAGTTCGAGGGCGTGCGGGCGGAGAGCGGCTCCGTGTGCGAGCGCTTTCAGGACTTCTGCGATTGCGCCGCGTGCTTCAAGGCCGGGAATGTCGACAGCTGCAGTCGCTGTCCGAAATAGCCCATTCTGAATCGATCCAGAGGGCCATCAGCTCGGCGCGGCTGCTGACCGAGAATACGCGATAGATGTGCTCGACGTATTTGTGGACGGTGCGCGTGCTCAAGCCGAGGGCGCCGGCGGCCTCCTTCTCGCTCTTCCCGGAGAGCAGCACGTCGAGCACGCGAGCGTGACGCCGGCCGAGGCGTCCGCGGAGGACCACGCGCGGGTGCTTCGTGAGCCCTTCGTACACGGCGCGGTTCATCCAGGAGAGGCTCGTCTGGAGCATGTCGACGAGCTTGGCGTCGCGCGCCGTGAAGCGGCGCTGGCGCACGGGCCGGCAGACGGCGAGCGTGACGAAGGTGTCGGGCCCGAGCGGAGCAATGCTGCCGAGGGTGTCGTCGAATCCCAGGCCGTGCGTCCAGTCCGCGACGTGAGCGCTGCTGTTCCATTCGCGATCCGCCACGAGCTCTTCACGACGTACGGTCCGCTTGGAGGGGGTCTCGTAGATGCGCCGCCACATCGGGTGGTCGCGATAGGTGTAGGCGCCGAGGTATCCGCTCTGCCAGCGGCGGAGGGTCGACTCGTCGAGGCCGACGAGCTCCGACGTGATCACGCTGAGGTCCGCGGCCGATCCTCCGCGCTGGGCGATGAGCCACCACGTCGTCGACTCCCCGATGAGCCGCGGGACGCTCGCCACGAGATGCTTCCGCGCGTCGGCGATCGAGGTGGCGAAGAGCTCGCCGACCTCACCGGCCAACATGATCACGTTGCGAAGGTCCGCGCTCGAAGGCTCGGTTGGTCGCACGGGATCGAGCTTACGCGGCGTTCGTCCCTCCCGGGAGCCCGCTCGTCATCGTCTGGCAGCGCGCGGCGGCATGTGCTGGAGTGGAGGCGGGATGCCCCTCGGTCTCTACCTCTCGGCTGCGATCGCAAATGGGCCGCTGAACGCGCGGCTGCGGGAGGTGCTGCCCGCCTCCCGCTTCGAGCTGATCCTGCCGCAGGAGTTCACGCCCGCGGTTCCACACGCCGACCTCCCGCGGGCGATCTACGAACGCTGCATCGAGGAGATGGAACGCTGCGACGCGGCGCTCCTCCTGCTCGATGCGTTCGGCGTCGACTGCGCGAGCGAAGCCGGGTGGCTCGCGGCGAAGAAGAAGCCGCTCATCGGGATCTGCCAGGCGAGCGCGCGCTTCCTCCAGCACTGGATGGTCAAGGGCAACCTGACTTGTGTGATATGTCTCGAGGACATACTGTTCGAGATGGTCAAGCGTGACCCCATCCTCCGGTCGGTGCCCGTTCGCCGGTGCGCGCGCCACGCCGACCTCGGCGATCACATCGAGCAGCTGGTTCAAGCAGGGAGAGAATCACGATGAGCGACGTCACCAAGATTCTCGAGCGCGCGCTCGCCGATGAGGCGTACCGCGACCGTCTCCTCGCCGATCCCAACGCCGCGGCGACCGAGCTCGGCGCGACGTTCACCGCCGACGAGGTCGCGGCGGTGAAGGCCATGTCGGTCGACGAGTTCAAGCAGTTCGCGGCCGAGTACGCGTCCAGCACCGACCCCGCGAAGCGCCGCGCCGCCTGCTGAACCGGCGGTGGGGAGTGGCCTCGTCCTCGGCGTCGACGTCGGCAACGCGAAGCTGAAGCTGTGCGTCGCCGGACGCGGGCAGCCGCGCTGGATGAGCCGTCCCCTCCCTTACGACGATCGCGCGCGCTACCGGCGTCATCGCGACTTCGAGGTCGGCGTTCCGCCGCTCGTCGACGAGTTCCTCGGCGACGCGAAGGGCGAGATCTCGCTGGTCGTCGTCGTCACGAGCTCCGGCTACGCGTACCCGACGTACCGCGAGGGGATCGTCCACACGATGGCCCTCATCGCGCGTACGGTCCCCGCGGCGGAGTGCTTCGCCCTCGCACACGACGGTGAGCTCGTGAGCGCCTCGGAGATCGCCTCCGGATCGCCGGAGCTCCTCGGGGCGCTCACGTTCACGAACGGCGTTGGCGCCGCCGTCCTCGCGCGCCGGCTCGAGTGGCTCGGCGCGAGCGGGCTCGTGGTGGACACGGGGGGGACGACCTCTCAGGTCGCCGCCATCGTCGACGGCGAGATCGAGCCGCACGTGAAGATCGATCGCGCGCGCTACCTCGAGCACCGCCTGCGCTCGGGAAAAGCCGCGTGGATCGGATCGCAGACGCTGCCGCTGGAGTGCCTCGCGCCGGAGGTGCCGGTCGGTGATCGGCGCTTCCCCGTGCTGCCGCGCGGCGTGACCTTCGATGCCGTCGTCTCCGCGCTCGACCTCGCGCCGCCGGAGCTCGCGACGAAGCTGAGCCTGTTCGGGCTCGCGCCGCGGAAGGAGAGCGCGCTGCGAGCGATCGCCGACTCCGTCAACCTCGACGCGAACATGGCGAGCGAGGAGGAGCTCATCGGCCTCGCGCGGCACTACCTCGAGCTCGCGATCGATCGCCTCGCCGGCGAGCTCCGCCTCGCGCTCGCCGCTTCCCCCGCGCACGCTCGCGAGCGCGCGCTCGTGTTCGGGCTCGGCGGTCCGTGGCTCACCGCGCCTGCGCTCCGTCGCGCGGGCGTCGAGGAGATCGCGCTCGCCTCGCGCTGGCTCGCGCCGGAGCTGGCCGAGGTCGCGTCGTGCTACGGCGCCTGCCATGCCGGGCTCGAGCGGCTGGCCGGGAGAGCGCTGTCCCCGTGCTGACCCGCGAAGACTGGATCGGGGAGGCGACCGCGATCCTGGCCGAGCTCGCGGCCGTGCTCGCGCCCTACGAGGTCACGCTGAGCCCCGACCTCCGCGTGGCGGCGGACCCGCATCCGTGCCCCGGCTACGTGCACGAGGATCGCGTGATCGGCTTCTGTCCTCCTGTCGTCGAGGGCCCGGTCGATCGCGCGCGCTGGCTCTTCTACTGCCGCATGATGGGGTGCACGTCCGTCGACGACGCGGCCCTCTTCTACGAGGTCGCGCTCCCGTTCATCATGTGCCACGAGGCCTCGCATCACCTCCGCATGACGCGCGGTGTGGCGTCGGCGAGCCACTTCATCGAGGAGCAGGTGTGCGATCGCATGGCCGCGGCGATGGTCGGGGCGATGCCCTCGCGTCGCGCGACGCTCGAGCCTCTCCGCGCCGCGTGCGCTCGCTCGATCGCGCGGCTCGCCGAGAGCTTCGGCGGCTCACCGGGCGCCGCGTTCGTCCCCGAGATCGGCGATGTCCTCGTCGCGACGGCGCGGCTCGATCGCGCGGAGCTCGAGCGGCTCGAGCGGCTCGCCGCGAGGCGCAGCATCCCGCTCGACGAGCTGCTCCAGCTCACGGCCGGCGCGGCGTCGGCGGTGGGTGACGCCGGCGCGGCGCGAGAGCTCGCGCGGCAGCACGTCGACACGCGCTACACGAGCAACCCCGCCGACTACTGGCACCTCGGGCTCACCTGGGTCGAGAGCTACCTCGCGCGCGCGGTGCGGCCGTCGCTCGACGACGTGCTCAACGAGCACGTGTTTCGCGCGCGCGACCAGCGCACGCGAGGCGACGAGGTCGCGAGCGTGCTCCTCTCCATGCTCGACGTGCCCGAGTATCGCGCGAGCGCCGCCGAGGGGCTCCTCGAGCTTCAGGGCGCGGACGCGATCGCTGCCGTCGCCGCGCGCGCGGTCGAATACGACGACGCGCTCGACGCGCTCGTACGGCGCTGGCCGGGCGGTGACTCGAGCGCGCTCGACCAGCTCGAGGCGCGGGGCTCCCCGGAGCGCGCGCGCCTCCTCGTCCGCCTCCGTGCGCTCGCCGGCCGTGCCTTCGAAGGTCGCCCCGAAGGTCTCCGCTCCGATGCGCTCGACCTCGAGCTCGCCGCCGCGGATCGCAGCACGGACGCGAGCGTCGTGGAGGCGCTCCTCCTCGATCCCGAGAAGAGCGCCGCGCTCCTCGAGGCCTGGGAGGCGCACGGCCGCACGCTCGCCGAGCTGCCGCGCGTCGCGCTGATCGACGTGCCCGCTCGCGTCCGGCGCTCGATCATGCGCCTCGCGAGCGGCGACGCGGTCGGCGCGCCGCACGCGATCGCCGAGCTCGCCGACCCCTTCGAAGCGGACGCGGCGGCGACCGCGGTCGCGCACGCGCTCCTCGACCGCCTCGATGCGCAGGATGTGGCGGAGCTGGCGCTGCCGCACCTCCCCGCCCGTGGCGGTCCGCAGTGGGACGCGCTCATGACCGCGTTGCGGCGCCCGTTCGTGTGGGCCGCCTCGACGGATCTGCGCGTCGCGGCGGCACGCGCGGATCTCGCCGGCGTGGAGCCCGCCGCCGATCCGGTCGTGAAGCAGCTCGCGACCGAGCTCCTGACGCATGCCGAGGCCTTGCTCGTGCGGCGCACGCCGCTGCTCGCGGCCGAGCCGGCGACGGCGGAGGCGCTCGCGGCGGAGGTGCTCGCGATGTCGGCACGCGCGGAGGCGCTCGAGGCGCTCCGCGCGCTCGCGCCGCGTCACACGTCGAGCGCGGTCGCGAACCTGGCCGCCGGCGCGAGCGCGCGCGGGCCGATCGACGATGTCGTCTGCGCCGTGCTCGCGAACGCGGCGCCGCCCGATCTCCGCGCGCGGGCCGAGCTCATCCTCCGCGGCGAGGCCTCATCGTCGGGCGTCGCGCCCTCGCCCTCTCTTCCCGAGCTCGCGTCGCTCGCGCTCTCTCCCACGAAGGACACCATGCTGACGATCGAGAAGCTCGTTCACCTCCGCGCGGTCCCGCTCTTCGGGGCCGTCGCCCTCGACCAGCTCCGCGAGATCGCGGAGGTCGCGATGGTGCAGACGTTCCCGCGCGACGCCGAGCTCTTCCGCGAAGGCGACGTGGGGGATCGCCTCTTCGTCGTCCTCTCCGGCCAGGTCGGGATCGAGGCGGAGGTGAACGGTCAGACCGTCACGCTCGATCGCCTCGGACCTTCGATGTGTTTCGGCGAGATGGCGCTCTTCGAGGGAATGCCACGCTCCGCGACCGCTCGAGCGCTCACGCCGTGCCGTGTGTTGACCCTCTCGGGCGCCGCGATCGCGCGCGTCGGTCGCGCCGAGCCCCAGATCTACGAGGCGTTCCTGCGCGTGCTCTCGAAGAAGCTGCGCGACGCGAGCCAGGTGCTCCGCGCGCGCGGCGGCGTCGGCTAGCTAGAGCTCGTCGAGGAGCACGTCGCCCGTCCGAGTCTTCTTCGTGAGACCAAGGCGAGCGACGATGCGCGTCTCCGCGTCGTGCCATGTCGCCCAGAGGTCGGGTCCGCCGAGCACCTCGCAGCCGAGATCGCGGAGCCTGGCGACGTGAGGCTCGTAGATGCGGCGGTCCATGCGCGGATGAATCGCCGGCGCGACGAGGATGCGATCCTTGGCGCTGAACGCAAATAGCCTGGTGACGGGGCACGTCACCTCGCCGAGCGCGCACTGCGAGAGGACGCGTGCGGTCGCGGGGTGGAGGACGAGGAGATCGGCGTCGGCGAGGGAGAGGTGCACGGGGACCGCGCTGCCAGGCGCGAAGCGAGTGTCGGGCTCGTAGACGAACGAGCCGGTCACCCCCATCAGCGCAGTCCGCGTCACGAACTCGAGCGCCCCCGCCGACACCGCCGCGCGCACCTCGACCCCGTAGTCGGCGCGAAGGTAGAGGAGACGCTGGGGGAGCATGGCAGTCTCGAGGCTGCCGCCAGCAGCGAGCACGACGGTCGGCATGGGCGAAGCTTATCCGCACGCCGGCCAAGTGCCTTGACGGTTCATCTGCATGATCGCGCACATGCATGATGCAATCTACGGTGGCGAGGAGGACAGCCTGGGCTGCGGCTCGTCATTCTAAATTAGCACAAAAATCGAATTTTGGCTTTTGGACGGATTACTCGAGCGGCGGCGCGGTCGTGAGCATGCGCGGGCTCGGGATGCACGTGCTCCCGCCGGCGCAGCTGACGTTGGTCGTCTCGGCTTGCGGCGCGCCCGTCTCGGCGCTGTCGTTCTTGCCCCAGATCCAGAGCGACGCGTCCGGCTTGATCGTCGCGACCGCGTAGGGGCTGAGGGCGATCTCCCGGACCGGGTTCTGGCTCGGCACGACGTGGGCGAGCGGGCGGCAGGCCGTTCCGCCGCAGGTCGTGTCGGTGACGTTCTCGAGCTGGCCGTAGCGACCGTCGCCCCAGCAGACGAGGCGGTCGGCGACCTTCGCGCACGCGGTCTCGCCCGCGACGGCGAGCTGCAGCGTCTTCAGCTGAGGCACGTCGACCGGGACGCGGTGCTCGTTCGTGTCGGGGATCCCCTGGCCGAGGCCGCCGTGCGAGTTGTCGCCCCAGCACTTGATGACGCCGTCGGTCGTGTGGAGGCACACGATGCCCTGGCCGACGCGGACCTCCGCGGCGCCGGTGAGGACCGTGCCCTCCGGCGTCGCCGCGACGCGCTTCGGCGTGGGATCGAACGGGAGGCCGTTGCACTGCGTCGCGTCGGAGGGCAGGGGATGGCCGAGCGAGCCTTTGTGGTCCGTGCCCCAGCACAGCACGCTCGAGTCGAGGGCGACGGTGCACATCTGATCGGGGCCGAGCGAGATGGAGGCTTGCGGAAAGAGGCCCGGCACGCGCGTCGAGCCGATGACCGCTTCGCCGGCGCGGCCGAAGAGCGGACACGCGTTGTCGCCCCAGCAGAAGACGGCGCCGTCGACGAGCAGGACGCAGGCGTGCTCGCCCGCGGCCTCGACCTGCGCGACGCGCTCCGCGACGAGCTCGGGCGTGAAGCGCGAGGTGACGTCGCGACCCTGGATCTGCCCCTTCGCGTTGTTGCCCCAGCACCAGAGCTGGTCCTTGTCGTCGAGCGCGCACGCGAAGTCCTTGCCCGCCTTCACCGTCGCGATGCGCGGGAGACCTTCGACCTTCGAGGGCAGCGGCGAGCAAGGGAACGTGCCGCAGGATCCGGTCGCGGCGGGATCGCGGCCGAGCTGACCGACGTCGTTCTTGCCCCAGCACCACACCGAACGGTCCTTCGCGACGACGCAGGCGAAGTCGTCGCCGAGCGCGATCGACGACGGGGGCAGCACCTTCGGCGCCTCCGCTTCCTCTTGCGGGCGCGACGTCGCGATCGGCTTCGGGCCCGCGTCGCCGTCGTTCGTGCTCGGCAGCTCGTCGGGCGGACCGAGCACGTCGTCGTTGCCGCCGCACGCGTAGACGAACGCCGGGACGACGAGCGCCGCGATGAGGATCCCCAGACGACGAAGTCGCGGACGCGAAAAGCGAAGCTCGGACATTCTTGCGATCATAGCCCATCCGCCTGTGCGGCTTCCAGACGCGACCCACGCGCCACAATGTGGTGCGCGGGCGCGCGGGGAGGACCTCCCGCACGCACCTCCCACATCCACATTTTCGCCGACGTCGAGCGGCGCCGGGGCTCGGCACCGACGGTGCACCGAGACGGCGGGCATGAGCGCGATGCGGTCCGGGTTGCGCGTCCCCCGTCTGGTGATGCCTCTGCTCGTCCTCGCGACGAGCGCTTGTTATCGACCTGCCACCGAAGCGAGCGCGCGAGGAAGCTGGTCTTACGAGGTCGACCCTCCCGCCGCCGGCTCGCGCGTCGTCACGGTGGAGGCGACCTTCGACGGCGCGCGGACGGAGCGGCTCGGGATCCCGCGCGAGGCGGCCGCGCACGTGAAGGAGCTCAAGGTCCGCGAGGGCGACTCGCTTCGTCCGGTCGAGCGGCGCAACAACGAGTGGTTCGAGCGCTCGTGCAACTTCCGCTGCACGGTGAGCTACACGGTCGACCTCGGCGAGATGGCCGACGCGTGCAAGGACGAGGTCGACTGCGCCCGCCGCGTCGGCCCCGCGACGCTGTCGCCCGCGCTCGCGTGGCTCGTGCACCCGGTCCCGCGGACCGACGTGCCGGTGACGGTCCGCGTGCATCCGCCCGACGCCGCGCAGTTCGCGAGCGGCATGAACGCGGTCGAGCCCGACGCGACCGGGACGACGTACTCGTTCCGCTCGTTCGATCTCGACGAGGGCAGCTTCACCGCGTTCGGTCCGATGCGGCGCACGTCGATCGACGTCCCCGGCAAGGACGGGAAGAAGGCGCGCCTCGACCTCGCCATCCTCGGCGACACGAAGTACGCGATGCCCGACTCCGCGATCCGCGAGTGGGTCGAGGAGGCGGCGAACGTGACGGTGCCGCTGTTCGGTCGCTTCCCGGTCGATCGCGCGACGCTCTTCGTCGTCCCGGCGAAGGGAGAGGACGAGGTCGTGTTCGGGAAGGTGCTCTCCCTCGCCGGCGCGTCGGTCGTCGTCGTCCTCGGCGACAAGATGCCGGCGAGCGCGCGGCACAAGGACTGGGTCCTCGTGCACGAGCTCTTCCACCTCGGCTTCCCCACCTTCCGCGGCGAGGGCCGCTGGCTCGGCGAAGGGCTCGCGACCTACTACGAGCCGATCTTGCGCGCGCGCGCGGGCTGGACGAGCGAGGCGGAGGTGTTCCGCCAGTTCGCGCGCAACATGCCGCGCGGGCAGCCGCCGCGCGGATCGAGCGCGGGGCTCTCCGCGCGCGACGACCTCGACACGATCTACTGGGGCGGAGCGATGTTCTGCCTCGCCGCCGACGTCCGCATCCGCGAGGAGACGCGCGGCAAGCGCTCGCTCGACGACGTGATCCGCGCCGCGCTCGACAAGGGCGGCGACGCCACCCGCGTGTGGACGGTGCGCGACGTCGTCGCCCTCGCCGACAAGGTGACCGGCACGAACGTGCTCTCCGAGATGTACGAGCGGCACGCGGCGCGCGGCGAGCGGATCGATCTCGACGCGCTCCTCTCCTCGCTCGGCGTCTCCGCCGACGGCAAGGAGGTGGACGAGACGCGCCCGCTCGCCTGGATCCGCCGCGGGATCGCGCTCGGCGACCGGACGTACGAGGACGCGGAGCTCGCGCAGACCCCGTAGTCATTTCGTTCGCCGGAGCGCGACGAGAAGCACGACAACTCGGGTCGTCGTTGCCCTATGCTACGTCCGCTTGAGCGGGGTCGAGATCCAGCAGTACGTACGCCCCGGTGACGTCATCGCCGGGAAGTACAAGATCGACCATGTCCTCGGACAAGGCGGGATGGGCGTCGTCGTCGCGGCGCACCACCTCCAACTCGACGAGCGCGTCGCGATCAAGTTCCTGCTCGGCGACGCGGTGAAGCGGCCGGAGCTGGTGCAGCGCTTCGAGCGCGAAGCGCGGGCGGCGGTGAAGATCAAGAGCGAGCACGTCGCGCGCGTCATCGACGTCGGCGTGCTCGACACCGGCGCGCCGTACATGGTGATGGAGTACCTCGACGGCGTCGACCTCGCGGCGCGCGTGCACAACGAGGGGCCCGTCCCGTGGCAGCAAGCGGCGGACTTCATCCTCCAGGCGTGCGAGGCGATCGTCGAGGCGCACGCGCTCGGCATCATCCACCGCGACCTCAAGCCGGCGAACCTCTTCGTCCTCCGGCGCGCGGACGGCCTCCTCTCGATCAAGGTGCTCGACTTCGGCATCTCGAAGTCGACCGCGCTCTCCGGCTCCGGCGGCTCCGACATGACGCAGACGCAGTCGATGCTCGGCTCGCCGTTCTACATGTCCCCGGAGCAGATGCAGTCTGCACGTTCCGTCGACATGCGCGCGGACATCTACGCGCTCGGCGTCATCCTCTACCAGATCATGATGGGCCGCGTTCCGTTCGAGGCGGAGACGCTGCCGGAGCTCGTCCTCAAGATCGTGCAAGAGCCGGCGCCGCCGATGCGCATCACGCGGCCGGACATCCCGACCCAGCTCGAGGCGGTCGTGATGCGTTGCCTCGAGAAGGACCGCGACCGCCGCTACCAGCACATCGGCGAGCTCGCGACCGCGCTCCTCCCGTTCGCCCCCGAGCGCTCGCGGTCCTCGGCCGAGCGCATCCTGCGTGTCGTCCAGACGTCGGGGCTCGACTCGCCGAACCACCGGCCGTCGGAGCGGAACCTCTCCTCGTCGCGGCAGAAGAACGCGACCCAGGTCGTCGCGCCCGTCTCGGTGCCGCTCGCGTCGTCGAGCGGGAGTCAGGGCGCGGCGCTGCAGGACTCGAGGCATGGCGGCGGGACGCTCCATCATCCGCACTCGACGGGGCCGCAGGCGCCGGTGGGACCGCCGCTCGGCACGCTGCCGCCCGGCGTGACGCCTGCGTTCGGCGTGACGAGCAGCTCGCAGTCGTGGCAGCAGACCGCGCCGCAGGTGCCGAAGAACAACCCGCTGATCGTCGTCGGCGCGGTCGCCGCGTTCCTGCTCGTCGCGGGAGGAATCGGCTTCGGCGTGCATCGCGTCGTGTCGTCGCGGACGCCGCCGATCCCGAGCGTGTCGGTCTCGGTCACGGTGCCGGTCCTGTCGCCGGCGCCCGAGCCGGCGCCTGAGCCCGAGCCTGTGCCCGAGCCTGTGCCCGTGCCGACGCTCGACGCGAGCGTGGCGGTGGTGGAGGACGCCGGCGCGACGCCGGCGACGAGCGTGCCCGTCGTGCCGAAGCCGCCGCCGGGTCCGGTCGTGGCGGCGCCGGCGCCGATGCCGGGCCCGGCGCCGGTCGTGAAACCCAACTGCAAGACGCCGTACGTCATCGACTCGAACGGCATCAAGAAGTTCAAGGAGGAGTGCCTATGAGGCGTTGGCCTGCCGCCATCGCGGCGGCGTGGCTGTTCGCGGTCGTCCCCGCTTCGGCGGCCGACATCACGAAGGGCCAGTGCATCGAAGCGAACACGGCGGGGCAGACCCTGCGCAAGGAGGGCAAGCTCTCGGCGGCGGCCTCGCAGCTCCAGGTCTGCAGCGATCCGAAGTGTCCCGAGATCCTGCGCGCGGACTGCCAGCAGCGCCTGGAGGAGCTCGAGGCGGCGTACCCGTCGATCCTCTTCGACGTGAAGGACGCCGCGGGCCACGACGTCGCCGACGTGAAGGTGACCGTCGACGGCAAGCCGTTCGTGGACAAGCTCTCGGGCTCGCCGATGCGGATCGATCCGGGCTCGCACGAGATCACGTTCGAGATCGCGAACGAGAAGCCCCTCACGCGCACGTTCGTGCTGAAGGAAGGCGAGAAGCTGCGGAAGGAGCGCATCTCGTTCGGCGCCGAGGCTCCGCCGCCGCCACCACCTCCTCCCGCGAACCCGCCGCCACCGCCGCCGAAGCAAGAGAGCTCAGGCACCGCGGAGCTGCAGCGCTACGGCGGCCTCGGCCTCGCCGCGGCGGGCGTCGTCGCGATCGGCGTGGGCGCGTTCTACGGCGTGAAGGCGATCGGGAAGGCGAGCGATCAGGAGAAGAGCTGCAAGAGCGCGAGCGACTGCCGGAACTACCCGCAGGCGCTCTCCGATCACGACGGCGCCGAGGTGTGGGGCCGCTTCTCGACGATCGGCTTCATCGCGGGGAGCGTCCTCCTCGTCGGCGGCGCGGTCCTCTTCTTCACCGCCCCGAAGAGCTCCGACTCCGCGCTCAAGAAGGTGCTGCCCCTCGCGCAGGCCGCGACGACGGGATGGGCGTTCTGATGTCGCTCCGCAGAGCCGCCCTCCTCTTCTCCGCCCTCGCGTGCGCGACCGCGTGCACGGCTCTCATCGGCCTCGAGGACCTCCCGCCCGCGCCGATGTACGACGCCGGTCCGACGCCGACCGCGACGACGCCGGGTCAGGAAGCGGGCCCTCCCGACGCGGGTGACGGAGCCGCGGCGATCCAAGCGGCGATCGCGGAGTACACGCGCGCGTTCTGCGCCCGCTACAAGGAGTGCCGAGGACCGGACTTCGAGTTCAGCTTCCGCAACGTCGACGACTGCGTCGCGGCGAACAACGTGTCCGTCGCTTGGGGCCACGCGATGCCGGGCTCGATCGCGACCGCGAAGTCGTACCAGGACTGCGCGGCGAACGTGCGCGCGCTGACCTGCGCGACGTTCGGCTCGAGCGACGGGGAATTCGCCTGCGCGCTCCGCGGCACGCGCAAGGTCGACGAGCGTTGCCTCGCGAACCAACAGTGCGAGAGCGGCATCTGCGGGAGCGACGAGAACACCTGCCGCGGCTGCGTGAACCCGCCCGACAACGGCCAGCCTTGCGCGGCCGGCGATCAGTGCGGCGCGGGTCTCGTGTGCAACTCGGCCAAGCGCTGCGTGACGCAAGCGGGCACGAACCAGTCTTGCAGCGACGAGAAGCCGTGCGTCTACCCGGACGGCTGTGACAACGGGACGTGCAAGCCTCTCCCCGCGACCGCGGGCGCGCCGTGCTCCGCCGCGGGCTGCGACACGACGAAGGGCTTCGTGTGCGTCGGCGGGACGTGCAGGACGTACACGATCAGCGGGCCCGGCGGCTCGTGCGTCACGACGGGGAACGCACCCCAGTATTGTCGGTTCGGCGTGGCGTGCAGCGACGCCGGCGTCTGCGCGGACGCGCCGAAGGAAGGGGACGCTTGCGGCGGCACGTCACCGCCGTACTGTCCGTGGCCGCTCCGTTGCGTAAACGAGAAATGTGCGGCGTTGCCCGCGGCGAGCACCTGCCAGTGAGCGAGGAGAGGGAGAGAACGATGAAGCTTCGTAGTGCCTTGTTCGGTGTGGTGGCGGCGAGCGTGCTCGTGCTCGGGTGCGAAGGTCCGATGGGCCCGGCCGGTCCGCCGGGGCCGGCGGGAGGTGAGGGGACGCAAGGTGCGCAGGGACCGCAAGGTGAGCCCGGAACCGCGGGCGCGCGCGGCGAGACGGGGGCGCAAGGTGCGCAGGGCGCGCAAGGACCGAGCGGGCCCACCGGCGGGATCGCGTCGATCGTCTTCTGCGAATCGTCGATCACCGTCGCGACGAACCTGTCGCTCTACTACACGTATCAGCGCACCGTCTTCCAGAGCGGCGACGTCTTCGCCGTCGGGTCGCTCGTCGAGAACGACGCGACGGCCTTCTATGCGCACAGTTACTCGAAGTGGTTCAAGGCCGGTGCGAGCAACGTCGGTACGTCGATCATCTTCATCGACTCCGACAACATCGGGGCGCTGAACGACAACGGCTACTTCACGATCGGATGGAACGCCGCCGCGAACGCCCCCACGATCTTCGCCTACGCCTCGCTCTCGACGCCGACGCCGGAGGTGGTCACGCGGACGTCCGACGACTGCGCGCAGTGACCGCGCGGCTTCGCGGTTCGTGTATCATCGCCTCTTGAATGGCGGAGCCTCCTCGTCCACCAAGACCGTCCGTGCCGCCGGCGTCGATCCCGCGGCCGTCGTCGCCGCCGCCGGCGATCCCGCGACCGTCGTCGCCGCCGTCGATTCGGCCGTCCGCGCTGCCGCTCGGGCGCGCGATGGACGAGAGCGCGGAGCTCGACGACCGCAACGGGCCCAACCCGACGACGACGCCGCTCCGCGCGCTCATCGACATCGCGGAGCACTCGAAGCTCACGATCGTGGTCGAGAGCGACGGCGGGAAGGCGGTCGGCCGACAGGTGGTGCACGAGGGCGACGTCTGCCGCATCGGCACGCACCCCTCGAACGACATCGCGCTCGAGGACCCCTCCGTCTCGCGCTTCCACTGCAAGATCGTCCCCGATCGCGACGGCTGGCGGGTGGAGGACTCGGGCTCCCTCAACGGCACGCACGTCCAGGGCCTCACGATCCACAGCGCGATGCTCCCGCCCGACGCGACGATCGCGATCGGCAACTCGGTCATCCGCGCGTACTCCGCGAAGTCGAGCGCGCGCGAGCTCGTCCCGATGATGCCGACGTTCGGCGCGCTCACGGGCGTGAGCAAGTCGATGCGGAAGCTCTTCGCGCTCCTCGAGAAGGTCGCCGCGAGCGAGATCAACTGCTTCATCCACGGCGAGAGCGGCACCGGCAAGGAGCTCGTCGCGACGGAGATCGTCCAGCGCGGGGTCCGCGCCGACAAGCCGTTCGTCGTCGTCGACTGCGGCGCGATCTCGCCCTCGCTCGTGGAGAGCGAGCTGTTCGGCCACGTCCGCGGCGCCTTCACCGGCGCCGATCGCGATCGCGTCGGCGCGTTCGAGGCGGCGGACGGCGGCACGGTGTTCCTCGACGAGATCGGCGAGCTCCCGCTCGAGGTGCAGCCGAAGCTCCTGCGCGCGCTCGAGCAGCGCGAGATCCGCCGCGTCGGCGAGACGATGCCGCGCAAGGTGAACGTCCGCGTCATCTCGGCGACGAACCGCGACCTCGAGCGCGAGGTCAACAAGGGCAGCTTCCGCGGCGACCTCTACTTCCGCATCGCGGTCATCACGGTGCGCGTGCCCCCGCTCCGCGAGCGCACGGAGGACCTGCCGCACCTCATTCGCTCGTTCCTCGATCAGCTCGGCGCGTCGGCGAGCGAGTCGCTCTTCGGCCCGCAGGTCATCGCCGAGCTCGCGAAGCACGAGTGGACGGGCAACGTCCGCGAGCTCCGAAACTACGTCGAGCGCAGCATCGTGCTGCAGAGCGCGCGCCTCTCGATCGCGCCTCCGTCGGGCATGGGCATGGGCATGGGAGGCACTCCCGCCGTCGTCGCGCCGCAGCCGACGACGACGACGACGATCGACGTGAACGTCCCGTACAAGGTCGCGAAGGAGCAGCTCATCGACGGCTTCGAGCGCGCCTACGTCCGCGCCGTCATCGCCGCCTGCAACGGCAACATGACCCGCGCCGCCCGCATGGCGGGCATCGACCGCATGTACCTCCACCGCCTAGTGCAGAAGCACGGCAGCCGCGAACCCTCGGGATCGATGGGCGGCGCCTGACCCGCCGCGTCGCCGTCCCGCTACGCCGCGTCGCCGTCGCCGTCCCGCGTCCCCGCCGCGGCCTCGCCGTCGCGCTACGCTGCGTCGCGTCCCGCCGCGGCGTCGCCGTCGTCGCGCTTCCCGCGTCCGCGTCCCGCCGCGGCGTCGCCGCCGTCCCGCTTCTCGCGTCCGCGTCCCGCCGCGGCGTCGCCGTCGCCGCTCCGCTGCACCGTGGCGTTGCGGTCGCCGTCCGCTTCCCAGCGCCGCCGCCCGCGTTCCCGCCGCGGCTTTGCCGCCGTCCGTCGGCCCGCCGCGCCGCCGCCGCGCCGCCGCGCCGCCATCCACGGGTTGCGCACCGGTTCTGCCCTCCGAATCGTGGAAAACGGCTGCATTGTTCGGATCCGAACGTTGCGCGTGCGACGCGGATCGGGGGCGGCTCATGGTGAGGGCGCCACCCACATTTGCTGCGTGCACCCGCCGGGAATTGAGTGCGCGATGAGCAATTCTCAGCACTTGCGGCGTTTCAGATTTCGGCACGGAGGGTGCTCCTACATTGGAGCACAACGGCCCACGCCAGCTTCCCCGGAGATCACCATGAACATCGACCGCGCTGCCTTCCTCGCCATCACCGCGTCCCTCGCCGTCGGCTGCGCAGCCTCGTCGAGCGGTGGCGACGAAGCGGTCGCGACGGGTGATGACGCCGAGGTCATCTCCGCGGGCGGCGGCAAGTACTGCTACGCCGCGGACGAGAGCACGGACGGCTACGCGAAGGAGTACTGGATCGGTCAGATCGGCTTCGACCCGGTCAACGACTTCCCGGCCGCGGAGGGCTTCTGCTTCGACGCCGCGGCGACCGGCAAGAACGACAAGGACGGCTTCCCCGAGTTCAACTCGTACATCTATCGCAAGTGCAACGCGTATGCGAAGACGTACGTCCCGCACGTCCAGTACACGTCGTACGCGACGCTCAAGGAGAAGATCCGCGCGGGCATGACCGACTTCGAGAAGTGGGACGTGCTCTACGCGCTCGATCAGGAGATCGCGGCGGAGGACTTCTTCTGTCAGAAGGCCGTCGACCGCCGCGTCTGCCGCGACGCCTCCGACAAGGCCGCGTGTCTCCGCGCCTCCACCCAGCTCGTGCCCGCCGCGAAGGAGCGCCTCGGCTCCTGCATGCAATCGTGGGACGTCTACACCTGCATCGAAGGCGCGCACGCCAACCTCCGCCCGGGCGGGGGCTTCTGAGCCATCTCACGCGCGGTGAACGCAGGAAACATCGCGCGTGCGGAGACACGCTCCACCCGCTTGGCTGCGCGCTCCGCCCCGACGGGTCGCCCGCGCTGCTTCGGAGCTCCGCATCGCCCCTCGACGGAAAGCGCACGTCTTCTTCGGAGAACAGCGCTTGCAGCGCCCCGCAATCGAGGTCGGGCGGTGCACCTCGGACCGTCGCTCTTCGGAGTTCAGGAACGCGCGCCGGGATCTGGCTACTGACACCTTGATGCCGGATCTCGGTCGCTTTTCACGCAGTCCTCGTCCGTGTCGCAGTAGAAGTTGCATCGCTTCGTGCACCGGGCGCGTGTACCTCTACAAGCTCGCGCGCCGGCACGGATCAAGCCGAGCTGACGTGTAATTTGCACGATACAAGTGTTGGATCGGCCGACCATCCGCCCTTTTGGATGGCGGCGGCGGCTGAATGGGAGCGGGGAGCGCTCGTCTGCCTGCTCCATGTCGCTCCGATTCGCGCTCGTCGTCGCTGGTTCTCTCGCCGTGATCGTTGGCTCTGCGACGGGGTGTGGGTTCATCCCCACCGTCGTCGACGTCGCGACGGGAGACGAGGATCCCTTCGTGGACGCGCTCGGCGTCGGGTCGACGTCGGCGACGCTGGAGAAGGCGTGCACCGACGGCAAGGCGTTCGCGAAGGCGCAGTGCGATCGCGGGCAGCGCTGCGCGACGAACGACGCGTACTGGTTCTGGAGCTGGGGCACCGGCGAGCAGTGCGAGCACAACGTCGCCTCCTGGTACGTCGGCGTGTTCGCCATCACCGGCACCGACGAGCGCGTGAAGGCGTGCCAGCGCGAGCTCGAGGCGCCCGACTGCGGGCCGACGCCGGCGTGCGCGGACCTGAGCCGCGAGAAGCGTCGCGAGGAGGGCGTCGAGTGCTCGCGCACCGACGACTGCAAGGTCGGGCTCGCGTGCATCGACGGCAGCTGCGGCGCGCGCAAAGCGGAGGGCGCGTCGTGCGACGACAGCGACGAATGCAGCCAGGGGCTCTCGTGTCAGAAGGAGGTCTGCAAGCCGGTCGTCGACGGCACGACCGCGTGCCGCTCCAGCGACGACTGCTCCGTCACGCGCGACAGCGAGAGCGGCGGCTTCTTCATGCTCTTCTCGTCCGCGCGCTCCGATCGCTTCTATTGCGACGACACGACCCTGAAGTGCCGGAGCGTCGTGCGCGATCGCGAGCAAGGGGAGTCGTGCGGCGAAGGACGTCTCTGCGTCGACGGCCTCTACTGCAAGGGCCGCCTCTTGAACGGCGAAGGCCTCTGCACGCGGCAGATCGCGTTCGGCGAGAAGTGCGAGGACCGCGAGGGCTGCTTCTCGTGCGAGGACGGCGTCTGCAAGGACCCGCTCGAGGGGACCTGCAAGTGACGCCGTCGCTCGGCGGAGACAGGAAGAGCGCGTGCTGATCCATCCTCACGGGTGACCGAGGGCGGTAACGTAGCGTTTCCATTCGGCGGCACCGGGCATGCACCTACATGTGGCATGCAGATCCTCAAGCTCCTCGCCGTCGTTCCAGTCCTCGCGCTCGGCTGTGCCGGCCCCGGCGATGACGAGGGCGCGAGCGTCGAAGCGGAGCTCGGCGCGGGGGCTTCGGTGCAGTTCACGACGTCGGTCGGCGCGGTCGTCGTCGACGGGAAGCGGATCTGCACGGCGGCGCTCGTCGACGTCGACGCGGAGGCGCACGTCGGTTCGGCGTCGCTCAGCGGCCGGCAGATCGTGGTCGGCGGCGCGTGCGTCGGGAAGCTCCGGAACGGCGTGAAGGGCGTGGCGGCCTTCGTCGTCTCGAAGAACGGCGTCTCGCTCGCGACGCCGATCCTCGCCTTCGACTTCGAGAGCGAAGCGGCGGCGGGTCTCGCGATCGGCGTCCTCTCGAACCAGCCGAAGGACACGAAGCCGATGAAGCTCTACGGCGCGAGCGGGACGCTGACCGGCGGCGCCGCCGTCGGCACCGTGCTGCGCGCGGACGAGAACGGCGTCCTCGTCGGCGCCGGCGTCTCGCTATACGCGGGCGCCGAGATCGACCTCGTCACGCAGTGCAGCGAGCTCCACTTCCGGGCCGCGGCTGGAACGACGGTTGCGGCGGGCTTCGCCGCGTCGGACGACGGGCTCGGCGCCGCTGCGATCGTTGAGGTCGCGGGCGAGCTGCGCTTCGCGGCGTCGATCGACGCGGGGTGCGTCGTGCGGAAGATGCGAGGCACGATCCACCGCATCGCCGGCGACACGCTGCGCGTCTCTGGTGAGCTCGCGGACAAGCTCGCGCAGGCGGGGCAGGGCGAGCCGATCGCGGTCTACGAGCAGACGCAGCGCACGCAGATCGTCCGCGTCCGCGTGAACAGCCCGTCGACGACGATCCAGATCGGCGCGTTCGCGGCCGTGAGCGCGCGCGCGCTCGGCGTCCGCACCTTCACCGAGCACGGGCCGCAGGAGGACACCGCGTGCTCGATGGTCGCAGGCCAGTGCGAGATCCGCCCGATCCGCGGCGGGACCGGCGCGCCGCGCGGCTTCACGGCGGGGCAATACGTCGACATCGAGGTCACGATCCACTTCGGCCGCGGCCACGTCTTCATCGCGACGAAGAACGACTGAAGCTCACATGACGAGAGACGGTAGGGGGAGCGCGCGGAGGGCCGCGACCCCGACCGGGCCGATGTCGTTCGAGGAGACGTCGAGCTCCTCGAGGCGCGCGAGGTGAGGTGAGCTCGCCAGCGCCAAGGCGCCTGCGTCGCCGATCCGGCAGCCCGTGAGCTTCAGCGTTCGCAACGTCGCGGCGACGGGAGAGCTCGCGAGCGCGGCCGCTCCTTCGTCTCCGATCGGCTCGCCGTGGATCGACAGGCGGCGCAGCGCGACGAACGGCGCCTCCGCCACTCGCTTCGCGCACTCGGCGCCGAGCTCGTCGCCACTCAACCGCAGCTCCTCGAGGTGCGCCATGTTCGGCGACGCGCACAGCGCCGCGAGGACCTCCGCGCCGAAGTACGAACGAAGGAGCGCGACGCCGCTCTCTTCGGGATCGATCCTGTCGCTGTGGGCGCGGAAGGAGAGCGACCGGATCGTTCGGGCGGCGGGGGACGCGAACACGTCCGCGAGGCCGTAGGCGTGGTCGAACAAGAGGCGGATCTCGAGGAACGGTAGCTGCTCCAGCACGGGCTCGAGGCACGCGATGCTCGCGGCGTCGATGCTCAACTGCTGCGGGAGCGGGGCGCAATGGATGTCTTCGCAGCCCGCGAGGCCCAGCGCCGCGGTCCAGGCCTTCCGTTCCTTCTCCCACAGATTCAAGAGCGCGCTCACGCGCTCGCTTCGCTTTCGTCTTCCTGCTCCTCGCGTTCGCCGGAGCAGGAGGCGACCTCGCGCCGGAGCGTGGGTCAGCAGCCAGTCGAGGTACACGTCGAGCGCGCCGGCGACCGGGGGCGACGCCACCGCGAGACGCCACAGCGCGGCTTCGTCCTCGCCGATCATCCGTTCGCGCGCGGTCTCACTCGCGCAGCCTCACGCGCCTGGTCCATCGGGCGCTCGTGGCGGGTGGTTACTCCGCGGTGTCGGGGAGGGAGTCGGCGTCGGCGCAGCAGCGGAAGCCGGTCGAGTAGTCGTAGTAGGTCTTCGCGTGCGCGGACGTCTTGTAGTCGCAGCCCTCGCCGTTCAGCTTCGTGTCGAGGTAGTAGCCGCCGCGGAACGTGCCGTCCGCCGTCCACTCGTGGATGTTGCCGACCATGTCGTGCACGCCGTAGCCGTTCGTGCACTGCGTCGTCGACGCCGTCTTCGCGAGCGTGTTGTCCTGCTGGTTCGCCTGCGGATCGTTGAGCGACGTGCCGTCGGCGCGGCCGCCGTGGAGCTTGCCCATCGGGGACGTGCGGGCGGTGTCGACGCACGCGTTCGCGACGCGATCGTTGCCGTACGGGAAGCGCGTGTGCTCGGGACCCTTGCACGCCGCCTTCCACTCGTCCGCGCGGCAGAGGCGCTTGCCCGACGCTTTGCACGCCTTCGACGCTTCGACCATCGAGATGTGCGCCTGCGGCACGACGTTCGGACGCGACACCGCGCGGACCTTGTGGCCGTTCGGCGCCTCGTACGGGCTCCACGCCTTCTCGGCCCCGTTCTCGCCGATCTCGACGAGCGAGCCCTCGTACTTGTCGACGCAGCTCTTGCCGACGAGCGCCATGTTCGACGGGCACGCCGACTTGATGGGCGAGGGCGCCGCCGGGCGCGCGATGAGCGCGTTCTCGACGACGGCGGCCGCGACGTTCGCGATCGGGCCCTTCGACGTACGCGGAGCCGCGAGACCCGCGCTCGCCACGAGCACCGAACCGACCACTGCGCAACCGAGGACCCAACGAACCATCGACATGCTGGGCCGCGCCTGATCCACGAACGATGCCAGGATGCTTGCCCAATGTTTTCAGGTATTTGGAAAGTTGGAGCCCAAAACGATGGAGGAGGGTAGTCCTCGGTCGAGGACCCGCGTCCGCTCGCGAAACCCAAGAAAAACCGAGGTGATCTGCGATTGAGACGCACGCGCTCCGTGTCTCGCCCTGAATCCGATACAGCGGCGGATACAGTCCCCCGAACGATACTGAACTTCTTCTCAGTCTGCCCTGCGCGCATGTATCGTAGTCCCCATGTCCGCCGGCTCGCGCCTCTCCTCCCGGCTAGCGCGCCTCAACCTGCCGGAACCACACAAGAATGGCGGCACGAAAGCGCCGGCGAGGACGGCGCACCGGCTCGACTTTGCGGCAACGACCGCAACCGACCGCCCCGCGCCCATACGCCCACGTTCCGTCGACGACAGCGACCCACGCTTCGACGGCGCGCGCCCCGCGAGCAAGCCTTCGCGCCTCCCCTCCATAGAGGACGCGGATGGCGGGGCGCCACGCTTCGATCTCGAGAGCGATGACCGTGAGCCGCGGTTCGACTTCGTGCGTCCCCCGAGCGATGACGGCGAGCGACGCTTCGTGCGCCCCGCGAGCGAGCGGTCACGTCGTTCCGCGGATGCGGACGACGGTGAGCCGCGGTTCGACTTCGTGCGTCCCGCGGGTGAGCCATCGCGCATAGGTGAGGGCGGCGGGCTGCGCCTCTCCATAGAGGACGCGGGGCCGCAGCGCGGCGGCGATGAGGGTGGGTTGCTCGAGGACCTGAGGATGCGCATGGATGCGATCCTCGCGCGGACGCGGGCGGAGCCGTCGCGTTCGCCGCCGCGTGTCGACGTCGATCTCCCGTTCTTCGTCGAGCACACCGACGCGGGGCCGCTCCACGTGCGGACCGTGCGTCATGGCGGCGAGCATCGCATCGGCCGGATCCCCCTCGCGCCCGCGCGGCGGGCGAGCGCCGAGCTCCTCGCGCTCCTCGCGCTCGACCCTTCGCTCGCCGCGTGCGATCCGGCGCGCGCCCTCTACCTCGACACCGAGACCACCGGCCTCGGGCCCGGCGCCGGCACGGTCGCGTTCCTCGTCGGCCTCGCGTGGTTCGACCTCGGCGACGGCGCGCGCCCGCCCGCCCTCGTCGTCGAGCAGCTCCTCGTGCGCCGCCTCGGCGAAGAAGCGCCCGTGCTCGCGCGCGTCGCCGAGCGCGTCCGCGCCGCGTCGATGCTCGTCACCTTCAACGGCAAGAGCTTCGACCTGCCCGTCCTGCGCACCCGCTTCGTGATGGGACGGATGGAGCCTCCACCCGAGCCGCCGCACCTCGACCTCGTCCATGTCGCGCGGAGGCTGCACAAGGACCGCGCGATCGGCACGAGGCTCGGCGCGCTGGAGCGCGAGGTGCTCGGCTTCGTGCGCGAGGACGACGTGCCCTCCGGCGAAGTAAGTGCATGTTACCTGCATTTTCTCCGCAGCGGCGATCCGCGCGCGCTCCTCGGCGTCGTCGATCACAACGCGTGGGACGTCGAGTCGATGGCCGCGCTCGTCGGCCTCTACGGCGAGCCGCTCGACGGCACGCAGCTCGAGGCGGGCGACCTCGTCGGCGTCGCGCGGACGCTGAAGCGCGCGGGCGAGAAGGAGCTCGCGCAGTCGGTGGCGGACGAGGCGATCGCGCGCGGGGCAGGACACGCCGGCACGCGGGCGCGCGCGGACATCGCGAAGGCGCGCGGCGACAAGGCGCGGGCGCTCGCCGACTTCGAGGAGCTCGCCTCGTCGATCGACGACCCCACCGTCCGCCTCGAGCTCGCCAAGCTCTACGAGCACCACGCGAAGGACGCCGCGCGCGCGCTTGCGGTCTGCCTCGAAGGTACGAGCGAGGTGGACGCCGCGAGCCTCCGCCGCCGCGCGCGCCTCGAGAAGAAGCTCGCCAAGCAGCAGGGGCGCCTCCTCGGCTGACGTCGCGACGTCGCGCTTCGTGGTAGAAACTTCGGCATGTCCGAGGCCGAGAGCCCGAATCCGAACGCGTACGATCCGTCCGTCATCGAGCCGAAGTGGCAGAAGTGGTGGGAGGAGAACAAGACCTTCGCCGCGCCCGCGCGCGAGGCCTCCTCGAAGCGACCGAAGAAGTACGTCCTCGACATGTTCCCGTATCCCTCCGGGGCGGGGCTCCACGTCGGCCACCCCGAGGGCTACACCGCGACGGACATCGTCTGCCGCTTCGAGCGCATGCGCGGCGTCGACGTGCTCCATCCGATGGGCTGGGACGCGTTCGGCCTCCCCGCCGAGCAGCACGCGATCAAGACGGGGACCCACCCGCGCTCGACCACGCTCAAGAACATCGAGAACTTCCGGCGCCAGCTGAAGATGCTCGGCTTCAGCTACGACTGGGCGCGCGAGGTCGACACGACCGATCCCGGCTACGTGAAGTGGACGCAGTGGATCTTCCTCCAGCTCTTCCGCAAGGGGCTCGCGTTCCAGCAGTCGAACATGCCGGTCAACTGGTGCCCCGCGCTCGGCACCGTGCTCGCGAACGACGAGGTCACCGCCGACGGCCGGAGCGAGGTCGGCGGCTTCCCGGTCGAGAAGCTCAAGATCCGGCAGTGGTCGCTCAAGATCACGGCCTTCGCCGATCGCCTCCTCGAAGGCCTGAAGGACCTCGACTGGCCGGAGACGAAGGCGAAGCAGACGCACTGGATCGGCCGGAGCGAGGGCGCGAACGTCGACTTCGGCGTGGAGGGGCACCCCGACGCGAAGATCACCGTCTTCACCACGCGCGTCGACACGCTCCCGGGCGCCACGTACGTCGTGCTCGCGCCGGAGCACCCGCTCGCGATCGCGATCGCGACGCCCGAGCACCAGGCGAAGGTGAAGGCCTACGCCGACGACGCGAACGCGAAGAGCGACGTCGTGCGCTCCGACGTCACGCGCGCGAAGACGGGCGTGCCGACCGGCGCGTTCGCGCTCAATCCGCTCAACGGCGACAAGATCCCGGTCTGGGTCGGCGACTACGTCATCGGCAGCTACGGCACCGGCGCGGTGATGGCGGTGCCCGCGCACGACGAGCGCGATCACGCGTTCGCGGTGAAGTACGGCCTCCCGATCGTCCGCGTCGTCGCGAAGGCGGACGGCGCCGAGGTCGACGTCGACAAAGCGGCGTTCGTCGACGACGGCGTCGCGAACGCGGCCGCGATCGAGCGGAGCCGCGCGCCGATCCCCCCGAAGACGCCGAGCGAGCAGGTCCGCCGCCTCGTCACCGACTGGCTCGCGGCAGAAGGGAAGGGGAGCTCGAAGATCACGTACAAGCTCCGCGACTGGGTCTTCTCTCGCCAGCGCTACTGGGGCGAGCCGATCCCGATCTACTTCCCCGTCACCTGCGACGGCGACCCGCGCGTGAAGGGTGCAAACTACACCATCCACTACGACGATCCGATCGCGGTCGACGAGAGCGAGCTTCCGCTCATGCTCCCGGACCTCGAGGACTTCAAGCCCGGCACCGATCCCGCCGGCCCGCTCGCGCGCGCGCTCGAATGGCGCTTCTTCCAGAAGGACGGCAAGTGGTTCGCGCGCGAGACCAACACGATGCCGCAGTGGGCGGGCTCGTGCTGGTACTACCTCCGCTTCGTCGATCCGAAGAACGCGCAGGAGGCGTGGAGCGGCTCGGCGTACGACGCGTGGATGCCGGTCGACCTCTACGTCGGCGGCAGCGAGCACGCCGTGCTCCACCTCCTCTACGCGCGCTTCTGGCACAAGGTCCTCTTCGACCTCGGTCTCGTGAAGCACGAGGAGCCGTTCCAGAAGCTCGTTCACCAGGGCCTCATCCTCGGCGAGGTCGAGCACATCGTCTTCCACGAGGCGACCGCGATCCCGGGCGCGCGCGCGAAGCGCGAGGGGGATGCGTGGGTCGACGTCGAGACGGGCGCGCGGCTCACCGAGCGCCGCATGAAGTCGGGCGACCTCGTCGCGAAGAGCGACGTCTTCTACCTGCCCGAGAGCGAGGGCGCCCCCGACGTCCCGGTCCTCACGACCGAGGACGGCGAGCACTTCGCCTTCTACGCGCCGTCCGAGACGCTCGTCAGCGCGGAGCTGACGAAGGAGCGCGACGACGGCACGTACGAGCACGCGAAGACGAGGAAGACGCTCGTCACGCGGCGCGTGGTCGAAGCGGACATGACGAAGAAGGGCGTGCACTTCCACCTCACGTCGCATCCCGACGTCCGCGTGCTCTCGCAGGCGTTCAAGATGAGCAAGTCGCGCGGCAACGTCGTGAACCCGGACGTGCTCATCAAGAGCCACGGCGCGGACTCGCTCCGTCTCTACGAGATGTTCATGGGGCCGCTCGAGGCGGTGAAGCCGTGGCAGACGAGCGGCATCGAAGGCGTGCGCCGCTTCCTCGAGCGCGCGTGGAACGTCTCGACCGCGAACGTCACCGACGAGCCCGCCGCCTACGACGACGCGACGCAGCGCCTCGTCCACAAGACGATCAAGAAGGTGACGGAGGACGTCGAGGGGATGCGCTTCAACACCGCCATCTCGGCGATGATGATCCTCGTCAACCACCTCGCGAAGCTCCCGAAGGTCCCGATCGCGGCCGCGCGCGCGCTCACGCTCATCCTCTCGCCGTTCGCGCCGCACGCGGGCGAGGAGCTCTGGCAGCGCCTCGGCGGCGAGACGACGCTCGCCTACGAGCCGTGGCCGGCGTTCGATCCTGCGCTCGTGAAGGACGACGTCATCGAGATCGGCGTCCAGATCAACGGCAAGGCGCGCGCCTCGATCCAGATCCCGGCCGACGCGGACGAGGCTACCGCGAAGGGGATCGCGCTCGACGACGCGACGGTGAAGCAACACGTCGACGGCAAGGCGATCAAGAAGGTCATCTTCGTGAAGGGCCGCATCCTCAACCTCATCGTCGGATGAGCCCTCGCGCTCACGAGGCGACGGTCTCTGCCCGAGCGCACGACGGTTCGGGGACGTGCGGCCTTTGGCGCGTGCTCGCGAAGGGGCTCGCGGCGGTGGCGTTGGTCCTGGGGGGGTGGGCGTGCGGGTATCGCGCGGTGCATGGTGGTGATGCGCCGGTGGAGCGCTACGCGGTGGTGCTCGCGTCGTCGAGCGTGCCGGACGTCGTGGCGTCGGACGAGGTCGTCGCCGGCGTGCGCGAGGAGCTCGCGAAGAACGGTGCGCTCGCGAGCGGCGACGCGTACCCGCGCTGCGAGGTCGAGGTGCTGCGCGCCGACGAGTCGGCGGAGGGCATCGGCGCCGCCAGGAACCCCGACGGCGTCCTCCTCCCGGACGCCCGCGCGACGCGCGTCGGCGTGGTCGCCCGCGCGTGGCTGGTCCGCAGGAAGGACGGCCCGCGCGAGCGCGACACCGGCGACGTCCGCGCCCTCGACACGATCGCCGTCGCGCCCAACGCGCGCGCCGCGAGCTTCCAGCACACCGACGCCCTCCGCTCCGCCGCCCGCCGCGCCGGCACACGCATGGGCGCCCGCCTCCTCGGCCGCCCCTCCGCAGGGGAGTGAGGCGTCTCGTTCGTTCGCCCGAACGGCGCGATCGCCGGCTGCGCGCGCCCGCCGGGAGAGGACGAGCGCTCGCGACGTCTCATCTCGAGACCGACGCCGACGCCATCTGCGCTCCGCTTCACGCTGACGACGGCCGACGCCGGCACCCAAGGCCCCGAGCAGCAAGGTGATCGACTGGCCCTACACGTGCTGACGCTACACCGCCTCGCTCGCGATGCGCTCTGCGTGCGCCGGCGGCGGGAGCCCGTGGGTGCTCGAGGCCGGGAGGGCAGGGCTCCCCGCCAGCGTCCCCTCGTACGACTGCGGATCGGCGCCGGGGACGATCATCGCGGCGTCGGCGGCGCGGAGCTCGCCGTTGAAGCCGCGGAACGCCACCGTCCTCTCCGGACGGAGGAGCGACAGGTCGTAGAGCTCGGTGTAGGCGCGGAAGACGGACGGCTTCTTCTTCACGTGCTTGAAGGCGCGGCCGACCGCGGCCGGGTACTGGCCCTTGGCCTCGGCGACGAGGGCGGCGACCTGCATCGCCGTCTCGGCCTCGAGCTCGGCGACGCGAAGACGCCCGACCTCGTCGACGTGCGCCTTCGCGCGCGTGAGCCTCGCCGCGATCGTCTCGAACATCTGGCGCGAGACGACCGGCAGGACGCTCACGTTCCGAATGAAGACGTTCTCGATCTCGAGGCCCCAACGCTCGGTCTCGTGGCTGATGTCTTCTTGCAGGAGCGAGCCGAGCTCGGTGCGGTCGTTCAGGATTTGACGGAAGCTGCGGCTTCCCAGGATCGACGTCGCCGCGTGGGCGACGAGGTTGTGGAGCGATCGGTTCCAGTCCGCCACCGTGAAGATCGCGCGGCGCGGGTCCTTGATCCGGAACTCGAGCCAGAGGTCGACGATCACGGTGGTGCCGTTGACGTCGTTCAGGTGGACGTTCTTGAAGTGGCGGAAGTCGCGGCGCAGCGAGACGCGCGTGTGCTTCGTCCAAGGCATCGCGCTCGCGAGGTGCATGTGGAGGCCCGGCTTCGTGTAGATGTCGAGCAGCTTGCCGAAGATCGTGACCAGCACCGCCTGCTCGTCGTGGACCTCGAAGGTCACCGCGCGCATGAGGAGGATCGCGAGCGGGATGGTCAGCGCTCCGAGCACGGCGCCGACGGCGAGGACGATCATCTCCGTGGAGCTCATGCCGCCCCCTCCTGGAGGAAGAAGGCCCGGGCCTCGGTCGTCACCTCGGACCGGCGGCGATCGACGTAGTCCTGGAGGACGCCGTTCGAGTCGAGGTCGTCGAGGAAGGCGGCGAGCCGCGTGATCTCGATCTCGACCGCCTTGGCGCGGTTGCTCGCGATCTCGACGCCGCGCTCGGCGGCGAGGATCTGCTGCTGGCACCCGCCCTCGGCTCGGAAGAGCGCGCCCTCGGCCTCGCTCTGAGCCTGCATCACCGCGTTGAGGGCGTCGGCGATCTCGTCGGGCGGGAGGATGTCGGCGAGGTCGACGGCGACGAAGCGCACGCCGTAGCGGTCGTCGATCCTGTCCTCGCAGAAGTGCTTGATCGCGTCGTTGAGGAGCTTCCGCTCGCGACGGATGAGCGCGTAGGAGCCGGCTTGCGTCGAGAAGTCGAAGCGCCCTCCGGGAGCATGCGCGGCCTCGGGATCGCTCTTCGTCTTCCCGCGGAAGTTGGCGATCTCGTTTCGCAAGAGGCACGTGAAGAGACCGCGGATGTGCTCGGAGTGACGCTCGACGCCGAAGAGGTGCTCGTAGAGGAGCTCCTCCACCGGGACGTAGCGCACGAACGCGTCGAGGCGGAGGATGGTGCCGTCGTCGGCCATCGCCGTGCCGCCTCCCTCTTCGGCGTTCAAGTCGAGGTTCTGCTCCTTCATCGAGACGGTGATCGCCTTCTGCCAAGGCTTCTTCCAGTGGAGACCCGGGCCGTAGGTGACGAGGCGCTTCTTGCCGTCGCTCGTCTCGGCGCAGCCGAAGGTGACGAGGACGGCGAGGTAGCCTTCCTCGACCCTGAACGTGGAGCGCGTCGCCAGCGCCAGCGCGGCGACGGCGACGAACCCGATCGCGAACCCAATCAACAACATCAGAACCGCTCCTTGTACGAGCACCGTGCCCAGCGGATGTCCCAGACCGGAGGTGTATCCTCCGCGCGCGCGACGCCTTCGAACGGGTGAGCGCGGCCGTTGCCGCCCGCGTGCTCGCGATCGTGCGCGTGATACGCGACGGCGAGCCCGCGGTTCACCTCGACGACGTCCTCGTTGAAGTGCCGGTGGCTGTCGTCGACCATCGGCAGCGCCGCAACCGCCTCGGGCGTGTCGACGATGCGGCCGTGCGGGACGTAGCGGTCGTCGGGGATCTCGACGCCGACGACGACGGCGCCGATGCCGACGAAGCAGTGCGCGCCGACGACGGCGTCGTGGACGACGGCCTTGAAGCCGACGAACGTGCGATCGCCGATGTAGCACGGCCCGTGCACGAGGGCGTCGTGGGCGATCGACACGTCCTTGCCGACGAAGATCGCCCATCGCTCTCCCGCGACGAGGACGTGTTTGTCCTTGAGCGCGTGGAGGACGGCGCCGTCCTGGATGTTCGTGTTCGGCCCGATGTGGAACGGCGAGCCCTCGTCGGCGCGGATCGACGTCTCCGCGGCGATGTGCGCGCGGTCGCCGACGACGACGCGTCCGATGATCGTCGCCGCGGGGTGGACGTACGCGGAGGAGGCGACGAACGGCCGCTCGCGGATCTGGCCGAGCCACTTGCGGTGCTCCGCCGGATCGCTCTCGAAGTGCGCGGGGCGCCGCGCCTCGGCCTTGTCGCGCTGGAGGATCGCGCGGACGTTCGGGTCGCGCTTCGGCGTGGCGAAGAGGTCCGGCTGGTCGGTCTTCTTGAAGAAGCGGCCGAACACGGCGTAGAGGAAGAGCGACGAGAGGACGGCGGTGAGGAAGTCCGTCGCCGGGACCATCACCGCCGTGTAGACCATCAACGCGACGTGGAAGCCGCCCGCGTGCTTGATGACCTCGACGACCTCCTCCTTCTTCACCATGTTCGTCGCCACCCACAAGAGGATGCCGGCGATGCACGCGAGCGGGACGCGCTCGAGGTGCGAGGCGAGGAAGTACGCGAGGCCCAGCTTCAGGACGAACTTGAAGTAGCCCGCGAACGGCGTGATGGCGCCGGCCTTGATGCTCGTCGCGGTGCGCGCGAGGGCGCCGGTGCACGGGAAGCCGTTCACGAGCGGCGTGACGATCTGGACGATGCCCTGGCCCCAGAACTCCTTGTCCGGGTTGAACGGCGTGCCGCGGTTGTTCGCGAGCCGGTCGGCCATCGACGAGCAAAGGAGGCTCTCGACCCCGGAGACGAAGACGATCGCGGACACGTAGTACACGCAGTCGAGGACCACCTGCGGAGTGAGGTCCGGGACGACCGGCGGCGTGAAGACGAAGAAGTCGTTCGGGATCGTCCCGAAGCGATCGCGGACGAGCGTGACCCCATGGCCGTCGAGCACCGTCGACGTCAGCGCGGTGCAGACGCCGAGCGCGATGAGCGGCGCCGGGATGAAGATCGAGATCCGGAGCAACACGCGCGTCAGGACGAACGTGAGCGCCGCGAGCGCGAACGAGTACCAGTTGATCTCCGCGAGGTGCGTTCCGACGTGGTGGAGTCGAGCGCGGAGGCTGCCGTGCGCGGCGAGCCCCAGCGCGTCGGTCGCGTTCGTCAGCGCGATCGCGACGGCGATGCCGACGGTGAAGCCGACGATGATCGACGCGGGGACCTTCGTCACGATCTTCCCGAGGCCGAAGACGCCGCAGAGCATGAGGATGACGCCGGCGATGATCGAGACGAGGACCATCATGCCGTGCGCAGCGGCGAACGTTCCGCCGGAGTCCTCCCCGTACTTCGACATCAGGGCGGCGATGAGCGGGATGAACGCGGCGGTCGGGCCGTACACCTGGTACTTCGACCCGCCGAACGTGCGGCCCACGGCGCACGCGAGGGCGCCGGCGATGATGCCCTGCTCCGGCCGGAGCCCCATCGCCATCGCGAAGCCCATCGCCATGGGGATGGCGGTGAGCGCCACGACGAGACCAGCGCTGAAGTCGCGATAGAGGATCTTCTTCCAGGACCGCCGGTCGAAGTCCTCGAAGCGACTGTCGACCAGCGTGAAGAAGAGGCGGAGGCGGCCGCCGATCGTGGTCGGCTGGGGATCGAGGTCCTTGCCCTTGCTCTTGCCGTTGCCGTTGCCGTCGCCGGTGTCCCCGTCGCGGCCGTCATGAGCCACCGCGGTCATCCCGCGTCCTGCCGAGTGCGCTTCACGGCCGCCCCAACACACATGCCATGCCATGAGCAGGCCCCAGCGACGATTGAAATTTCAATAGGTTACGACTCACCAAGGAAGGGCGTGTCGGCTACCACCGACAAGCTGAACCGGTGCGTTGGACAACAATTGAGGCAAACGTCCACGATGTGATGTCTGCAGAACCAGACATGCTTGTCGGCGAAACCCGACACTCGTCAGGACAAACTGTTGCGAATCGCTGCAGTTATCTGCACGTCCAGGGCGACACGCTAGAGCGATATGCAACCTTCATGACCGCGGGTGTTGGCTGCGTTTTCCTCCACCGATGTGTTCGGACACGCGGTCGGGATCACTTCAGGCGCGGTAGGGCGTCGAAGCGGAGGGGGCCGGCGCGTTGCCAGCCCTTCGCCGCGAGCCATGTCGTCGGAGGGTGAATCGGAGCTTCGCCTGGCCAGTGCTCGCGGCCGCGCTCGACGATGCGTGGGTACGGCGCGAACGACGCGTGCCATCCCTCGAACCAGGGGGCAGAGCTCTTGTCGTCGAGGAAACGGAAGAACGCCGCGCGGTAGCTGCCGTCCGCGAGGGCGTGCTTGCGCGCGTTGAACAGGATGTAGACGAGCGCGTTGCGGACCTCGGTGGGCGTCGTCAACGCGCGGCGATGATGGCGCTCGCGGAAGAGGCTGCCGTGACGCCGCGCGACGCGGTTCACCGCGAAGGCGATGCGCGAGAACAGGAGCTTCAGCCCGCGCGCGAGGTCCTGCTTGCTCGCGCCCTCCACCATCAGGTGCAGGTGGTCCTCCTGGATGGAGTAGTGCACGACCTTGATCCCGCGCTTCACCGCGCGAGCGATCTGCTCGACGATCGCCAGGTGCACGCGCTGCGCCCGCAGGTTCGGGCCGAGCCGCACACGCTTCATCGACACGTGCACGGGGTGCCCCTCGACATGCTCGGGCCGCGCGACATGCGGCAGCATCCCGACGCGCTCCGGCCGCGGCGGCCGCCCGAGGCGCGGCGCTCCTCGAGGCCGCCGCTTCCGGCGCCGCCCCTCGACACCTTCGAGCGCGAGCTGCTTCATGCATTCAGCATAGCATTATTTGCTAACAATAGCAACCGGACCGGAAACCTGGGGAGAGCACTCCCGGAGTACGGCACCGGCGCCGCACGTCGAGCCCGAGCGCGGCGAGCTCGCGCTCGGCGAGGGGAGAGCACTCCCGAAGCACGGCACCGGCGCCGCGGAACAGCCACGCGAACGCGCCGTGCACGAGGAAATGCCGCGCCTGCCCGTTGGCGAAGAACGCCGCGCCCGCCCCGGCGAAGGCTGCGCTGCCCGTCGGCGAAGAACGCCGCGCCTGCCCGCCGGCGAAGGCTGCGCCTGCTCGTCGGCGAAGAACGCCGCGCCCCGGCGAAGGCCGCGCCCGGCCGCCGGCGCCCGCCGCGCCCGCCGTCGGCGTGGTGACGAACCCGCGCTACACGCGCACGAAGAACGCCGCGTCCGGCTCCTCCTCCTCGTCGGCGATGACCGGGACCTCGCGATCGCGGAACGTGGGGTCGGCGGCGAGGCGTGTTGCGATCGGGGTCATGACAGCCTCCTCGATGAGGCGGCGGAGTGGGCGCGCGCCGCGGGTTGGGTGGTACCCGCGCTCCGCCAGACGCGCGCGTGCGGCGGGTGAGGCGCGGACGTGGACGGAGCGGCGCGTGAAGCCGGTGCGGTTCAGCGCTGACGCGAGCTCGAGGTCGACGATGCGCTCGACGTCCGCCGGGGCGAGCGCGCGGAAGGGGAGCACGTAGTCGATGCGGTTGTAGAGCTCGGGGCGGAAGTGGGCGCGCACCTTCCGCAGGTAGGTCGAGGCCTCGTTCGTCGCGTCGCCGAAGCCCGCGGGGGGGCGGTCGCTCACGCCGAGGTTCGAGGTCATCACGATCATCGTGGTGCGGAAGTCGACGAAGCGGCCGCTGTCGTCCGTGAGCCGGCCCTCGCCGAGGATGCCGAGCAAGAGATCGAACACCTCCGCGTGCGCCTTCTCGATCTCGTCGAGGAGCACGAGCGAGAGCGGCTGCTCGCGCACCCGCGCCGCGAGGCTCGCGGTGCCGGGGCGCGACGTGGTGAGCCGCGTCGCCGAGCCCGGGAGCATGTACTCGCTCATGTCGAGCCGGATCATCCGCTCCTCGCCGCCGAAGGTCGTGCGCGCGAGCTGCTTCGCGAGCTCCGTCTTGCCGACGCCGGTCGGGCCGACGAAGAGGAGCACGCCGGAGGGGCGCTCCGGATCGCCGAGGCTCGCCTTGAAGCGCGCGAGGAGCCGCCCGCACGCGCCGCACGCCGCGTCCTGCCCGATCACGCGCGCCGAGAGGAGCGCCGCGAGCGCCTCCGGGCCCGCCGCGACGTCGTCGGAGAGCAGCGTCAGCGGGACGCCGGAGTAGCGCGAGTAGGCCGCCGACGCGTCGCGCGGGTAGAGCGTCTTGCCCTCGGCGCCCTTGTTCTCGAGCGCGAGCCAGTCCACGAAGCGGAGCGCCTTCCCCGGGAACGCGACGCCGCGCTCGAGCGCCGAGAGGTGACGCACGAGGCGCTTCATCGCGGAGGGGTGGACGTCGAGCGACTTCTTCCGCGCGTAGGCGAGCGCGAGCGTCGTCGTCTCGACCGGCGACGGCTCGGGGACGCGCACGATCGTGAGCTCGGCGACGAAGGTGGGGCGCGCACGGCGCGCGCGCTCGAGCTCCTCCTGCGTGCACTCCGCGATGAGGCGGATGCTGCCGTCGTTCATCCCCGCCTCGAAGAAGTCCGCGATCGTCGCGCCGTCGTGCTGCGGCTCGAGGAGCCCCCCGAGCGCGGCGACGTGCAGGTAGTCGCCGCCCTCGTCGAGCTCGCGCGCGAGGCGGATGCAGCGCTCCTGCCACATCCCGAGGTACGTCATCCCCGCGATGATGCGGTCCTTCGACGTGCTGTAGATGCGCGGCGGCTTCGTCTCCGCGTCCTTCTTCGCCGCGAGGTGATGGAACGCGAGGCGCCGCACCAGCGCCGACTTCCCCGCGCCGGGCGGACCGACGAGGAGGAGCGACGGCGGGCGCGGCGCGAGCGTCGTCCGCTCGAGCGACGCGAAGACCGCGGAGTCGCCGACGACCGGCGCGAGCTTCCCCCGCGCCGCGCGCGCGACCAGCTCGTCGCCGACGCGCGAGAGCTCGGCGTTCGGGTCGACCTCGCGCCGCGGAGCCACCTCGTCGCGCTGGCGCTGCAGGATCGCGGGCGACCATTCCGTGACGTACTCCTCGTCGACCTCGCGGAAGTCGTAGACCCACCGCGCGCTCTCGCCGAGGAGGAGCGTGCTCACGAAGTGACGGAGGACGTCGGGCGCGACGGAGAGGTCCTCGACGATGAACCAGCCGCCGAAGCGCGGCATCATCACGCGATAACCGCCGCCCTTGAGCGGGCAATACGCGTACGTGATGTGGAGCGGGATCTCCTTCTTCCCGATCACCGCGCGCTTCTTGACCGACGACAGCGGGTGGATGTCGACGCGGACCTTCTGCGTGCGGAAGTCCTCCTCCCACAGGTAACGCGCGACCGAGCCGCGCGACTCGAGCTCGAGCGCCTCGAGCTTCGCCTCGAGCTCCTCGAACACGTCTTGTGTCGTCGCGCCGTAGGCCGAGGGGGCGGGGCGATCGAAGACGCCGTCCCACGTGCGGAGGAGCTTCCCCGTGCGGCGGCCGTCCTCGTGCACGACCATGTGGACGCGGAGGGAAGGCTTGCTCACGGCGCCGCCTCCACGCGCGAGAGGCGCAAGAGCCACAGCCTCGCGAACGCCTCCGCGATGCGCGTCACGCGCGTCGTGTACGGCATGCCGAGCACGTAGTCCTCCATCTCGAGCAGCGCCGGCGGCCGGTCCTTGCCCGGCGGATCGAAGCGCACCGTGCGCACGAGCGGGAGCACGCGCGTCGCGTCGCGATGGCCGTTCGCCTTCGCGTCGAGCCACGCCCGCACGTGGCGCGCGGCCGAGTCTCCCTCCGCCGCCGCGAGCACGCGGACGCGGAGGAGCTCCGGCTCGCGCACGGTCTGCTGCCACACGTGCGTGCCGTGCTCGAGCTCGAGGTAGTCGGCGATGCAGAGCCCCACCACCTTCATGACCACGACAGGGCTCGCGTCGCTCACGGCGTAGCGGTTGCCGGTGCGGACCTCGCCGTCCTCCGCCCACGCGACCTCGTCCGCCTTCCCGCGCGTGATCCGGTACGCCATGAGCATCTCGTCGCGGAGCGCGCGGCCCGCGCCGAACGGCACGAGCTCCACGAACACCGCGTGCTGCCCCGGCGCCGTCACCTTGTCGAGCGCGCGCTCGAGGACGTGCGTCTCCGCGATCGCGGAGAAGATCTCCCACCACGTGCCTTGCCGCCCGAAGTCGAAGCGCATCCGGCCCGGCGCGGGCTTGGGGTGGTCCTTCCACGGCAAGCGCGGAGGCTCGTTGTGGTCCCGCGCCACGATCGCCTCCTCGAGCGCGTGGACCTGCATGTCCCGCGACGCGACGATGATGCGCTCGATCCGATCGCGCAGGTCGTCGATCGACCAGCGCATCCAGTCGATGTTGAAGAGGAGCTCGCCGTGCTCGCGCACGCCGCGGTTGTGCTCGGAGAGGTGGTGGCGGAGCGTCTCGCAGAGGAGCGCGAGGCGATCGCTCGACTCGATCCGGTCCAGCGTCGCGAGCGCCTCCGGCAGCGAGTCGCGGATCTCGACGAGCGGCTTGTTCCAGATCCCTTCGAGCGCGTAGCGCCCCGCGATCGGCTTGGCCTCGACCATCGGCTCGGCCTCGACGACGAGCCCTTCGCGTCCGTCCGCGATGCGCAGCACCTGCATCGCGGCGCCGGGCGACTCCGCGATCTTCTCGCCGAGGAGCGTGCCGACGCGGTCCTCGATGTAGCGCTTCAGCGAGCGCGCGCCGTCCTCCGCGCGGAGCGAGTCTCGCGCGATGCGCTCCACCGCTGCGTCGGCGACGTCGACGAACGCGCTGCGATCGACGAGGCCGGGGCGCGCGAAGAGCTTGCCGAGCTCCTTCCGCGTGACCTGGGTCGCGACCTCGGGCGTGAGCGGCCGGAACGGGACGATCGCGTCGATGCGGTTGAACAGCTCCGGCGGGAAGAACTCGCGCACCGCGCGCGCGACGTCGTGGAGGAGCCCCTCCGACGCCTCGTCGAAGCCGACCGGCGCGCGCTGCCTCGCGCCGAGGTTCGAGGTCATGACCACGACCGCCTGCGTGAAGCTCGCGGTGTTGCCCGCCGCGTCGGTGAGCCGCCCGTCGTCGAAGAGCTGGAGGAGCAGGTTCAGCACCGCCGGGTGCGCCTTCTCGATCTCGTCGAGGAGCACGACGGAGAAGGGCTGCGCGAGGACCGCGCTCGTCAACATGCCCTCCGGGCTCCACGCGTCGCCGATGAGGCGCGCGACGCCGTCGGGGCCCGAGAGCTCGCTCATGTCGATCCGCACGAGCCGCGGATCGGTCGGCGCGTCGCTCGCCGCGCCGTAGAGGTAGTCGGCGAGCGCCTTCGCGAGCTCGGTCTTCCCGGTGCCGGTCGGGCCGGTGAAGAGGTAGACCGCCCACGGCCGCTTCGGATCGACGAGGCCGGTGCGGATCCGCGCGACGACGTCGGCGGCCTCCGCGACCGCGCGCTCCTGGCCGATCACGCGCTCGCCGAGCCGCCGCGCGATGTCGGAGACGGGGAGGGCTCCCTCCGGCGAGAGGAGCTCGAGCGGCAGCCCTGTCGTCGCCGAGACGTGACGCGTGATCTCGTCGCCGTCGATGACGCGGTTCGGCCGCGCCTTCACGACGCGCTCGAGGAGATCGACCGCCTTGCCCGGCAGCGCGTGCTGCGGGAAGAGGCCCTCGCCGAGATCGAGGACCGTCTCGAAGGCGAGGGGAGAGATCTTTGTCAGCAGCGACGAGACCTCGAGCTCGCGCGCGCGCGTGAGCATCATCTTGAAGGTCTCCGCCCGCGAGGCGGGCGCGACGTGCAGCTTCACGAACGCGGCGGCGAAGGCGGGATCGTCCTCCTCGAGGCGCTGGAGCTGCTCGGGCGTGCACTCGCCGGCGACGATCATCTCGCCGCGGCCGACCGGGCCGCGGAAGAAGTCGGAGAGCGCGCGATCGCTGTCGCGCGCGCGGCCGATGCGGCCGAAGAGGTGGAGGTCCGGGACCGCGAGCACGATCGAGCGCCCGCGCAGATCGTCGAGGAGCTCGACGCAGCGCTGCTCCCACTGCCCGATCCGCGACATCCCGGCGATGAGCTGCTTGCCGAGGAGGCGCCAGACGTGGGTGACCTTGTCGAGGTTCTGGTGGGACGCATAGTCGTCGCTCGCGAGCAGATCGTGGACGAGCTGGCGGATCAGCATCGACTTCCCGGAGCCGTGCGCGCCGACGAGGATGACGGACTGCTTCCGCTTCGCGCCGAGGAGCACCTGGAGCTGCTCGCGGTACGGCGAGCGCGGGAGGCCGAGCGTCGCCGCCGACTCCGCGCTCGTCGCGGCGGGCGTGAGGTCCTTGCCGAGCCGCGGCAGCACCGACATCGCGGCGCGCTGCTTCTTCGCCGCTTGGAGCGGATCGTCCTCGAGGTCGTCCCAGATCCCCTTCTTCCGATCGGGGAGCTCGCCGAGGAGCGTGCGCTCCTGCGCGGTGAACGAGACGGCGCGGAGCGAGTCCTTCGTGTTGCTCCAGAGGCGCGCGATCTCCTCGTCGCTCAGCGCCGCCCACGTGCCGCCGAAGTACGCCGCCGCGGTGACGGAGAGCGCCTCGAAGGCGTGACGCGGGAACCACTCGTCCTGCCGCGCGGGGTGGTAGCAGACGTCCATCGTGCGGCCGTCGCCGACGTGGCGCGGCTCGACGACGATCGGACAGAGGCCGCTCACCTTCCGCTTCTTCGCGTCCTTGACGTTCACCTCGAGGTGCACGCGCTCGAGGCGGGTGCCGCGCTTGAAGTCGAAGCGCGCGAGCTCGATCGGGCGCGCGGCCTGCACGACTTGCCGGAGCGCGCTCCTGAGCCGCTCCTCCGCCTTCGGGAGGTTCTTCCCCGTCGCGCGCTGGGTCGCGGGTCCGAGCCCGAGGGTCGTGAGCTCGACCGAGGAGACGAGGCGCTTCTGGTAGACGGGGACGGTGAACGACGCCGTCATTCCATCGCCTCCACCGCGTCCTTCGCCTCCTTCAAGCCGACGCCGGTGAGCTGGCGGAACAGCTTGATCGCGTCGATCTTCTTCCCCGCGCGCGCGAGCGAGCGCACCTCGGCGAAGCGGTCGTCGATCATCGGGCGGAGGACCGCGTCGCGATCGTGGAGGAGACCTTGCTCGTAGCCGACGAGCTGCTCGAGCGCGATGTCCTCGAACCGCGGCCAGTAGTCGGCGAACGACATCTCCACCAACCAGGTGCCGTAGACGCGGACCTTCCCCTCCGCGTGCGAGACGCGGATCAGCGCCTGCTTCGCGAGGCCCTCCGCGACCTGCGCGTTCGGCGGATCGAGCACGGGCGGAGTCCACTCGTTGGCGGTGAGCGTGGCGCGCGCGGCGACGACCGAGACGTGGAGCCGCGCGTCGGGGCCGTTCTTGCCGGGGAAGTCCTTGAACGAGTGCGTCCCCGACTCGAGCCCGAGCCAGATCCGCGCGTGGTCGCCGTCGACGGAGAGCATGACGTTGCGGAACGTGCGCTCCGTGTCCTCGAGCCGCGGCAGCGCCTCTTCGATCGATCGCGGCGGACCCCAGCGGCGTTCGGCCGGCCAGCCGGCGCCGGCGCGGTCCTTGTCCGCGTCGAGGTGCACCGCGACGCGCCAGCCGCGGCGGTCGGCCTCGCGGAGGAGCGGGACGAGCCAGAGATCGAACGCGCGTCGATCGTCGAGCTCCTTCACCATCAACGTGACCGCGTTCTTGCCCTGCTCCTCGGCGACGAGCGCGCGCACGAGCGTGGCGCGGAGGCGGCGGTGCGGCTCGGCGAGCTCGGCGCGGAGCGGCTCCACCGGATCGCCGGCGACGAACGCGGCGAGCGCGAGCTCCTCGACCGCGAACACCTCCGCGAGCGACTCGTCGAGCGAGGCGAGGAGCTCGGAGTAGCGCGCGTGCTCGGCCGCCATCTGTCCGAGCGCCGTGCCGTCGGGCGCGTCCTCGCGCTTTCGCTTCTTCTTCGCGGTCGCGAAGTACCCGAGCTGCGCGACGAGGTACGCGGCCTGCTCGCGGAGCGAGACGATGCGATCGAGCCGCGTCCAGCGATGGAGCTTCCGCCGGAGCTCCGTGATCTCGGTCAGCGCGTGGGCCGCGTTGCGGCTCCGTCGCTCCGGGAGCGGCTCGGAGCGCACCGCGAGCGCCGGCGCGCCGGCGGTCGCGTCGGCGACGATACGGTAGCCGTCCTTGCCGCCGGCGCGGCTGGTGACGTGCTGCGCGATCGGCGTCACGAGCGCGCGCTCGACGTGGCGGCGGAGCGCGCGCGCGCCGTAGACGTCGCTCATCCCGGTCGCGGCGAGGTGCGCGATCGCGTCGTCGGTGACGACGAGATCGATCCCGCGCTCGACGACGCCGCGCCGGCGCGTCGCGCGGGCGGCGGCGATGCGCGCGACCTCGAGGATGTCCGCCTGCGCGAGCGATCGGAACGCGACGATCCGATCGATGCGGTTCACCATCTCGGGGCGGAACGTCTCGCGGACGACCTTCGCGTAGTGCGCGTCGTCGCCTGCCTTGTCACCGCCGCCGAAGCCCGGCTGCGCCTTGCGATGCGTCGCGCCGAGGTTCGACGTCATGATGAGGATCGTGTTGTGGAAGTACGCCGTCTTGCCGCGCCCGTCGGTGAGGCGGCCCTCGCCCGCGACCTGGAGGAGGAGATCGAACGCAGCGGGGTGGGCCTTCTCGATCTCGTCGAGGAGCACGACCGAGAACGGCTGCTCGCGGACCTTGCGCGTGAGGAGCCCTTCGCCGCCGTCGTTCCCGCGGAAGAGGCGCTCGGTCGCGTACGCGCTCGCGTACTCGCTCATGTCGAAGCGGACGAGGCGGTCCTCGCTCCCGAAGAGGAGGGCCGCGAGCGCGCGCGCGAGCTCGGTCTTCCCGACCCCGGTCGGCCCGACGAAGAGCAGCGTCGCGAGCGGCTTGCCGCCGGGTTGGAGCCCGGCCTTCACGACGCAGACGAGCTCGGCGACGTGACGCACCGCCGCGTCCTGGCCGACGAGGCGCTTGCCGAGCTCGGCGACGACGTCCTCGACGTGGAGCGCGCTCTCGTCGCGGAGGAGGAACGTCGGCACGCCGGTGCGCACGCTGAACGCCTCGTGCACCGCGTCCGGTCCGATCCGCGCGCCCGTCGCGCCGGAGCCGAGCGCGATCTCGCGCGCGGCGGCGACTTCACGAGCGAGGCGCACCGCCTTGCCCGGAAAGGACTCGTACGGCAGGTACCGCTCGGCGAGCTCCACCAGCGCGGAGTTGCCCGCCGGCGTGAGCGCGGGGCGATCGGGGTCCTTCGCGATCTGCACCTCCGTGAGCTCGTTCAGGATCGCGAGCGCCTGCTTCGCGTCGAGCGGCTCGACGCGGACGCGGCCGAAGCACGCGAAGAAGCCGCCGTTCTGGGCCTCCACCCGATCGAGCAGCTCCTCGCGGAGCTCGCCGATGACGCGGACGCGGCCGTCCTCGAGCCACGGCCGCATCGCGGTCGGGATGTCGACGTGGCCGCCGGGGCGATCGGCGAAGAGGTCGCCGAGGTCGTCGAAGTACAGGATCGCGTCGACGCGCGCGGCGGCCTCCATGACGCGCCGGACGCGCTCCTGCCACTGACCGAGGCCGCTCATCCCGGCGACGAGGCGCGCGCCGGACGTCGCGTAGACGACGCGGGGGCGGTTCGCCTCGTGCTCGCGCTCGAGCCACGCGCGCACGAGCCCGCTCTTGCCGACGCGCTCCTTGCCGAGGACGAGGACGCTCGCGCGCTCTTCGCCGGCGAGGAGCGCGCGGAGTGAAGCGATCTCCGCGTCGCGGAGCGGGAAGGGCTGCGGCTTCACGCGGCCGAGCGGGACGCGCGCGTGGAGCGCGTCGGCGACGGAGTCGAGGACCGCGACCGCGTGTTTCGTCGCCTCGATCTCGGCGATGCGCTTGCGGCGGTTCGCGTCGCCGACGATCTGCGTCGCGCCCGCGCGCGCGACGTTGGCGACGACCTCGACGATGCGCTCGTGACGCGGCGGGAGGAGCTCGAGGTAGCCGGCCGGATCGAGCTCCCGCGCGGCGACGATGCGCTTCACCTCCGACGACACCATGTGGTCGACGTCGTCGTCGGCGCGCGCGAAGAACGTGTGATCGAGCGCGAGGATCACGATCCACTTGTCGCGGACGCCCTTCGTGTTCGGCACGGTGGGGATGACGAGGCTCGTGAAGCGGATCGGCGTCGTGATGTTCCAGCGGCGCGCGAGGTCGTCGCGCGGGACGACGACGTCGGTGTGGGCGAGGGTGGCGTCGCGCGGGAGCGCGTAGCGCGCGACGACCTCCGGGTCCGCGGCCGACAGGTGCTCCGAGACGAACATCTGCGCCTCGAGGACCGCGTCGTCCTCGTCGCCGAAGGACGCGAGCCGCGGCTCGGCGAGGAGCGTGACGATCGCGTCCCCGCTCGTCAGCTCGCGGAGGAGGCCAATCGTGACGAGCTCGAGCGACGACACGCGGCGCCCAGCGTACCTCAGCTAAGATGGGGGCGTTGCTCCACGTCGCGCAGGTGATCGAGGACACGGAGGCCGAGGGGCCGGGCCGCCGCTTCGCGGTGTGGGTCCAGGGTTGTCCGCTGCGCTGCGCGGAGTGCTGCAACCCGCAGATGTTGCGGTTCGAGGGTGGCGTCGCGACGGATCCGCTCGCGCTCGCCGCGCGCGCGCTCGCGGTCCCCGGCCTCGAGGGGGTGAGCCTCCTCGGCGGCGAGCCGTTCGCGCAGGCGGAGGCGTGCGCGGCGTTCGCGCGCGCCGTGCGGGCCGGCGGCCTCGGCGTGATGATCTACAGCGGCTTCACGCTCGCGGAGCTCCAGGCGCGCCCCGACGCGCGCGCGCTCCTCGACGCGTGCGATCTCCTCGTCGACGGTCCCTACGACCGCGCGCGGCCGGAGCCGAGCCGGCGCTGGATCGGCTCCGCGAACCAGGAGCGGCGCTTCTTGACCGAGCGCTACCGGCCCGACGATCCGTGCTGGACGACGCCGAACACGATCGAGGTGCGGCTCCGGAAGGGCGAGCTCGTCGTGAACGGGTGGCCCGCGCTCGCGCGCTCGATGCAGCGAGGCGGCGCGTGAGCGCGGACCTCATCGCGATCGCGCGGGCGATCATGAGCCCGCAGGCGGAGGCCGCGATCGACGCGTCGCTCGCGAGCGCGACGCCGGTGAAGCTGCTACCGCCGCGGACGATGCGCCTCCTCGAGGACACGCTCGCGAAGGGCGCGGTGCGCATGCTCGCGCGCCTCGGCGGTGCGCGTGCGGTCGTCCGCGCCGACACGGGATCGATCAAGCCGGCGCGCGTCTACGACGTGCGGCCGGTCCCCGTGCTCGCGTTCGGGAAGTACACGTTCGAGCTCCTGCGCTGGATGACGCGCACCGCGCTCGGGGTCATGGGCGCGGCGCCGTTCACGCTCGCCCCCGCGACGGCGGGCGACGAGCTCGTCGCGTACCTCGCGCATCGCCTCGTCGCGGGCCGCCGCTTCGAGCGGAACCTCGCCCTCTCGGTGACGAGCCCGCTCGCGACGCTCGGCTTCGCGCGCGCGATCGCGCGGGCGAACGTGACGCCGCCGGTGCCCGCCTTCGACGCGCTCCTCGCGCGCGACGAGGGCCGCGTCGTCGTGGAGTGCCTCGCCGGCGACCTCGCGCAGCGCTGGGCGACCTCGGCGTCGTGGGGCACGGAGGAGCTCGACGCCGAGGTCGCGCTCCGGATCGCGAGCCACGAGCGCGCGACGCTCGACGCGTTCGCCGACGCCCTCGCGAAGATCGAACGATGGGACCTCGCGACGTTCCTCGTCGACGCGGCGCGGACGGCGCTCCCTCCCGGCGAGCGCGCCGAGCGCGTCGCCGCCCGCGCCGCGCCGCCGGTTCGGGCGGGCGGAACCTTGCGCGTGCGCACGGAGGCGCGCCAGCGTTCGGGCGCGCTGTTCCACGCCGCCGCCCGCCTGTCGCGCACGTACGAGTCGTCCGCGCGCGTGGGCTTCATCGACGAGGGTTACGACGTCGCGCAGGCGCTCCTCACGAGCTGGTCGCACCTCGGCCGCGAGGGCTTCGGCCGCGCCGCCGCGGTCGTCACGGAGCTGGGCTCGCTCGGCTGAGCACGAATCGAAGACCCGCCCCCAAGCCCGCCACCCGTCGGGCCCGGATCGTCGCTCCGCGCAGCTGGAGCGCAGCTGGAGCGCAGCTGGAGCGATCGCGACATTGCCCGCGGCTCCCTCTGCGGGTGCCCGCGGCTCCCTCTGCGGGTGCCCGCGGCTCCCTGCGGAGGCCCGCGGCTCCCTCTCGGGGGGTCCGGGGGCGTCGTAGCGCGCCCCGCGCGCGAAGAACCCCCGGCGGGGAGAGCTCGAGAGGGGCAGAGCCCCTCTCGAACAAGAGAGCAGCTACTATGGGCCGGTGAGTCGAGCGTACCGCGTCACGGTCAGGGGTTCGGTCCATCGCGTCGTCCACGTCGAGGACGGCGTGTGCTCGAGCCTCGAGCTGCTCCCGATCCTGCCGCCCGAGAGGACGAGCGAGATCCTCGAGGCCGAGCTCGTGCGGCGCGGCTTCGAGAAGAGCGGCGACGTGCTGCGGCGCAAGGAAGAGGGCGGCGTCGTCGTCGAGATCGACCCGAAGAAGGCGACCGTGAGCGTGAAGGCGGAGGCGACCGCGAACATCGACGTCGAGCGCGAGGCGGTCGAGACGGTGGTGGAGGAGGCCCTCGAGAAGGGGACCGCCGCCGCGCAGAAGCGCGTCGATCTGCGGGCGGAGCGCGACGCCGCCGAGGCGGAGGAGAAGGCGCGCGCGGAGGTGACCGAGAAGCTCGAGCGGCGCCTCGGCGATCTCCGGAGCGAGCTCGACGGCGTGACGAACCGCGTGACGGCGGAGGCGCTCAAGGAGAAGGCGCGGAAGCTCGGCGAGATCGAGGAGCTCCACGAGGACGCGGAGACCGGCGAGCTCACGATCAAGGTGAAGCTTTGACGAACGCGCGGTTCGTCCCCGAGAACGAGCTGCCCCTCGACATCGCGCCGGGCGCGGCGGTGGAGGCGGCCTACGCCGCGGAGCTCGCGCGGGTGGAAGAGGCGCTCCTCGCGCGGCTGCCCGCGCTGGTCGAGTGCGACAAGGAGCTGGTCCCCTATTTCTACGCCGCGCTGCGGGGGCGGCTGAAGAAGCGCGAGCTGCGCTGCGCCTACCTCGACGGGCGGCCGCCCGCGGACGCGCCGCCGGAGGCGATCCCGACCGGCGTCATCGGCACGATGATCTCGCAGCTCCGCGACGCGGTGCGCGGGCCGGTCGGCGAGCGCGTCGTCGTCCTCCCGCACCTCGATCTCCTCGTGTCGTCGTCCGGCGGCGGGCTCACGAGCGAGGCGCGCGAGGTGATCCCGCTCCTCTACGAGAACCCGCAGGTGCTGTGGCTCGGGTTCAAGGACCCGTCCTTCTCGGTGCCGAAGGTGATCCACGATCTCTTCCCGCACCACGAGCACATCCTCGGCGTCGATCGCGAGCGGCTCCGGCACCTCGTCACGCAGCGGGAGGCGCGCAAGCTCGGTCGCGGCTTCGATCCCTACGAGCTCTACAAGTACGTGTCGGGCGTGAACGCGGTGCGGCTCCGCCGGCTCCTCGGCGCGCTCGGCGGCGTCGACTACCCCGACGATCCGCGGCCCGCGTTCGCGCAGCTCCGGCGCGCGACGCTCTCGTCCTCGTTCGAGATGCCGGACGTCGACCTCGACGCCGACGTCGGCGGCTACGACAAGGTGAAGACGCGGCTCAAGAACGAGATCCTCGACATCCTCGCCGCGAAGTCGCGCCTCGCGGACGAGGCCGCGATCAAGCGCATCGAGGCGCTCGTGCCGCGCGGGATGATCTTCTGGGGACCGCCCGGCACCGGAAAGACGCTCTTCGCGAAGGCGATGGCGACCGCGCTGAAGGCCGCGATCATCGTCGTGAGCGGCCCCGAGCTGAAGAGCAAGTGGGTCGGCGAGAGCGAGGAGAACATCCGCCAGGTGTTCCTCAAGGCGCGCCAGAGCGCGCCCGCGATCATCGTGTTCGACGAGCTCGACTCGATCGCCGCCGCGCGCGGGATGTACACCGGCTCCGGGGTCGAGCACTCGATGGTGAACCAGCTCCTCACCGAGATGGACGGCTTCCGAAAAGAGGAGCTCGTGTTCGTCGTCGGAACCACGAATTTCGTCGATTCGATCGACCGCGCGCTCCTCCGCCCCGGGCGCTTCGAGTTCCACCTCCACATCCCGTACCCGGACCCGGCCGACCGGCGCGCGATCCTCGGGATCCACGACCGGAAGCTCGGCCTCGCGCTGAGCGAGCGCGCGAGCGACTACGCGGTGAAGCGCACCGGCGACCTCGTCGAGGGCGCGGCCGGGCGCTACTCGGGCGATCACATCCAGGCGCTCTGCCGCCAGATCGCGCGCACGCGCCTCCGCGCCGCGCGCCCCACCGCCGAGCCGACCGAGGTCGCCGACGTCGAGGAGGCGCTCTCCGCGTACCTCGAGCGGCCGGACCTCACGAAGGCGGAGGAGCGCGTCGTCGCCACGCACGAGGCGGGGCACGCGGTGTGCGCGCTGTTCTGCGAGCACGCGCCCGCGATCGATCGCATCTCGATCCGGGGCGACCTCGCCGGCGCGCTCGGGTTCGTGCAGTACGCCGATCCCGCGCATCGCTACGTGACGACGCGCGCGCAGCTGCTCGACAGCATCTGCTGCCTCATGGGCGGTCGCGAGGCGGAGGCGCTCCTCCTCGACGACCTCTCGATCGGCTCCGGCCACGACCTCGAGCGCGCCACCGTCATCGCGCGCGCGCTGGTGGAGGACCTCGGCATGGGCGGCGAGCGGACCGGCGTGCGCCGCTTCGCGCGCGACATCACGACCTCGGACGCGACGCTCCACGACGTCGAGAAGGCGGCGCACGCGATCCTCGAGGAGCAGCGGACGCGCGCGGCGAAGATCCTGACCGAGCAGCAGGCGCTCCTCGCGACGCTGCGCGATCTCCTCCTCGAGAAGAAGGTCCTCGACCGCGCCGCCTTCGTGGACCTGCTCCCCGAATCCAAGAGGCAGAAGACCCATGGCTAGCGCGACGATCCGGCTCTCGATCGACCCCGTCACCCGCAAGCGCACGATCACGATCGCGTACGCGAGCGACGCCGACATGCTCCCGCACGAGCACGAGGACGCGCACCGCGACGTGGTCGAGAAGCTGATCGAGGGCGGGATCGCGAAGCCGGGCGACGACATCGTCGTCGAGCGCGAGGGCGGCGGGAAGACCGCGGAGGAGCCGGCGGAGACGCCCACGCCAGAGCGAGGCCGCGAGCGAGCGTGAGCGTCCTCCGCTTCGAGAGCGAGGAGGCGCTCCGCTTCACGATCACGTCCGGCCTCGTGCCGGAGACGGTCCTCGCGGAGCCCGCGCGCACGTGGCGCGACGACGCGGGCGGCGTCGTCGTCGCTCCGCGCGCCGCGCTCGCGCCGGAGGCGATGCGCGCCCTCGCGGCGGCGGGGGTCGGGCGGCTCCCGGCGGCGAGCGACTCGCCCGCCGCCGTCGTCGTCGGCTCGTGGGTCGAGCTCGTTCGTATCGCGCGGACGAGAGAGGAGCTCGACCTCGACGGGCCGGTCCTCTTCTGGCTCGACGAGGACGCGTCGCTCGTGGGCCTCGCCGGCGAGCTGATCCGCCTCGGCTGCGATCGCCTCGAGTACCGCCGCGTCCCCGGCGGTCACCTCCTCCGCGCGCACGCGCCGCCGTACTACTCGGTGCTCCGCGCGCGCGCCGCGTTCGTGCCGGAGCCGCCGGGGCAGGACAAGGTCTGGGTCGCGGCCGGCTTCTCGCATGCGCTCGCGCGCTTCCTCCGCCCCGCCGCCGGCGCGCTGGTGTTGATGGGCGAGGACGGCGCGCGATCGTTTCCCGACGGCGCGTTCGACGACATCTACTCGATCGTGGAGCTCACGCTGCCGGCGCCGAAGGCGGAGCGAAAGGCGAAGGGGAGCGCGCCGCGGATCGCGGTCCCGCTGCGGCTCGCGCACGGCGCCGTGCTCGACGCGCCCTCGCTCTGGGTCGTCCGCGCCGGAGCGGCCGCGAGCGTGGAGCGCCTCGTCGCGAGCCTCCCCGAAGAGGTCGCGCGCGGCCTCCTCTTCGCCGCGCTCGCGAGCGGCGAGATCGTCCTCCGCCTCCGCCCGGGGCGCAGCGCGCCGATCGAGATCGAGGGCGAGGCGTACCGCGCGCACCCGGCGATCGCGAACCTGTTCGTGCCGATCGCGGCGAACGTCGAGCCGCCGCTCCGGCGCGATCGACTGCGCGAGCTCCTCACCCCCGACCCCGACGAGGTGGTGTGGCTGCGCGCGGAGGCGGGCGGTCGCTTCACGGTCGAGAGCACGCGCGACGACGCGTTCGAGCCGCTCTCGTCGTTCGTCGACTACGTGATCGATCGCGATCGCGACAAGCTCGTCCCGTGGATCCGATCGGCGACCTTCGACTTCGCGCCGTACGTGGGCGCGGCGGAGCCGTCCCTCCCGGCGCCGGAGCCGCCGCCGAAGCCGGAGGTCGGAAAGGGCAAGCGGGAGCGCAAGGCCGCGGAGGCGCCCGCGCCGGCGCCGGAGCCGCGCCCGAGGTCCGCGCCGCGAACGGAGCAGCAGCCCGAGCGGCTCCGCGCCGCGCGCGTCGACACGAGCCGGGTCGCGGAGGAGCTCGCGTCGGTCGAGCGTCAGTTCTTCGAGCTCGACGCGGCGGCGGACGCGCCGGAGCGGCTCGCGTTGTGGGCGCGGATGGCGGTGCTCGACACGATGCTCGCGCGCGCCCACGACGCGGCGCTCTCGTGGAACCGCCTCGTGTGGGAGCGCCCCGACGATCCCGCGCCCGCGGCGGCGTGGGCGGAGGCGGAGGACCTCGTCGTGCGCGGAGCTCCGTCGGCGACGCTCCTCGCGCTCGTCGATCCCTCGCGCGATCACGTGCGCGCGATCGCGGCGCGCCTCGTCGCGGGGAGCGATCCCGACCTCGCCGCGCGCGTGCACGACGTCTCGCTCTGGCTCGATCGTCACGACGGCCACCTCGACGTCCGCAGCGCGTGGCTCGCGCGCCTCGCGATCTCGAAGCTCGTCGGCGGCGATCGCCTCGGGCTCGCGCGCGGCCGCGATCGCCTCCTCTCCCGCATCCACTCCGGGCTCTCGCTCGAGCGCGACGTGCCGTCGTTCCTGCGCCGCGCGGGGCGCACGCGCGACGTCGCGCAGATCGAGCTCCTCGCCGCGCGGCTCGAGGCGCTCGCCGAGATCATGGCGGTGAAGCGGCGGCGCTCGGCGACGGAGGCGGAGCCGAAGCTCACGCGGGCGTACGTGCGCTTCGTCGTCGCGTTCGGCCTCGCGCGCGTCGGCCGCGTGGAGCGCGCGCGCCAGCTCCGCGACGAGGCGGCGAGCGCGCTCCCGGCGAACGATCCGATCCACTCCGTCCTCGTCCGCGCCTACGTCGCGCGCGTGGGGCAGGCGCTCGAGGGGCTCGCGCCGGAGACCGCGCTCCCGGCCGACGTGTCGGCGTCGTTCACGAGCCTCGAGCGGCTGGAGCGCTACAAGGTCGATCGCGTGCGGCAGGCGTCGAAGGTGCTCGAGCCACACGAGCGCCTCGATCCGATCGCGGCCTTCCAGCGCGGCGAGGCCGATCCGCGCGGCCCCGAGTTCGCGGCGCTGCGCGGCGAGGGCGATCCCGCCGCGATCGATCGCATGGTCGCCGAGATCATGACGCAGGCGGCGAGCGCGCCGCCGGAGACGAAGGCGCGGCTCTACGACGGGGCGATGGACTTCTTCCCGAGCCTCCGCCACGAGCGCGCGCACGCGCACCTCCGCGCGATCCTCGAGAGCGTCGCCGACATCGATCCCGCGCGGCGGGTGCAGGTCCTCGAGGAGGCGCTCATGCTCGCGGGTCACTTCGGCGAGGAGCCGCTCGCGCGCGAGCTCCTCGCCGCGATCGAGCCCGCGGTCGCGAAGGTGGGGGCCGAGGGCGCGAGCGCGATCGCGCCGGTGGCGGCGGGGATGTTGCGCACGCTGCGCCGCTTCGGGCTCCGCGTCGAGGCGGAGCGGATCCTGGCGCTCTTGCAGCAAGCCGCGGCGGGGAAGGGGACCCCCAACCTCGTCGCGCGCCTCCATACCGCGGGCGCGCTCGCGTTCCTCGGGCAGCTCGATCGCGCGCGGCCCGTGTTCGAGGAGGCGCTCGCGTTCCTCCGCGGGCTGCAAGATCAGAGCGTGCCCGATCGGCTGAAGGTCACCGGCGCGCTCGCGCGGGCGCTCGGCACCGCGCCGATCGACTACGCGCTCGCGGGGATGGCGGAGCTCGAGAAGGGGATCGCCGTCGTGACCGACAGCTTCAACACGAACACGCACGTGTGCCTCTCCGTCCTCGACTTCGTCGAGTCCCTCGTCCTCGGCTACGTGAGCGACGACCTCGCGATCGATCCCGTCGCGCGCCGTCACCTCGACGACGACGAGTACCTCGTCCGCCGCCGCATCCACAAGGACCTCCAATCATGACGACCTCGGACCCGCTCGACCGCGTCCTCGAGACGCCGCTCGCCACGCTCGACAAGGAGATCGCCGCGGTGCGCGATCGCCTCCAGCGCTTCCGCCTCGCGCTCGGGCGCTGGTTCGTCGGCAAGCAGAAGCTCGTCGATCTGATGACGGTCTCGGCGGTGGCGCAGGAGCCGCTCCTCCTCGTCGGGCCGCCCGGCACCGCGAAGAGCGACCTCGTCATCAAGTTCAAGGACGCGCTCGGCCTCGGCGAGAACGACTATTTCGAGTACATGCTGACGCGCTTCACCGAGCCGAGCGAGGTGCTCGGGCCGATCGACATCAACCTGCTGCGCGAGGGCCGCTACGTGCGGCGCGAGCGCGGCAAGCTCCCGACCGCGCGCCTCATCTTCCTCGACGAGATCTTCAAGAGCAACTCCGCGATCCTCAACTCGCTCCTCACGATCATCAACGAGAAGAAGTTCTACCAGGACGGGGTCCCGCAGCCGGTGCGCCTGAAGGTGCTCTTCGCGGCGACGAACGAGATCCCGGAGCACGCCGAGCTGGGCGCGTTGAAGGACCGCTTCTGCCTCAAGGCGGCGTGCCGCTCGGTGCAGGACGATCACTTCGTCGAGCTCGTCGACATGGGCCTCCGGATGCAAGTGTTCCGCGACACGAACCAGCGGCCCTGGGCGGAGGGCCACGCGTCGCTCGAGGACTTCATGAAGGCGCACCGCTGGCTGACGCTGATGATGGCGCGCGAGGACGAGCGGCAGACGTTCTTCTCCGACGAGCTGATGCGCGAGCTCCGGCGCGTGTTGAAGACGCTCGTGCGCGAGGACAACGTGTTCGTCAGCGACCGCAAGATCATCAAGCTGTACCGCCTCCTCCGTACGCGCGCGTGGCTCCTCCACGGCGGCACGGTCGAGCGCGACGACCTCTCCCTCCTCTCGTACCTCGGCGAGACGAAGGAGGAGGTCGACCTGCTCGAGACCAAGGTCCCGCAGCTCCTGGGTCTCGCGACGGCGGAATGAGCGACGCCGAGCACGAGATCGCGGCCGCGCTCTGCCTCGCGCGGCTCCTGCCGCCGGAGGAGGCGGGCCGCGTCGCGGGCCCGTGGATCGTCGCGACGATGACGGAGCGCGTCGAGCTCCCTCCCGCCGGCGTGGTCGCCGACGTCGGCGCGCTCCTCTTCGGCGCCACGCTCGATCGGCTGCGCCCCGCCGCGGACGATCCCGCCCTCGCGGCCGCGATCCGTCGCTACGAGGACGCGCTCCTCGGGCGCCTCGCGAGCGATCGCCGCCTCGTCGCGGCGGGCTTCGCCGCGCTCCGCCTGCCGCCGCGGATGCACGGGCAAGCGGTCGGCATCCTCGTCGCCGGCATCCTCGCGCGCATCGGCGTCACCGGCGGCTTCACCGCGAGCCCGGCGGTGGTGCGCCGCCTCGCGGAGCGGAGCCCGGAGCAGACGGTGGCCGCGGGCCACGCCCTCCTCCGCGACGATCCCACCCTCCGCGCGACGCTCGCCGATTGGTACGCCGACGCGGCGCGCCGGGCGCAGCGCGCGCGCGAGCTCGTGGGGGAGGCGGACATCTTCGCGCTCGAGAACCTCACCGTCCTCGCCGGCCTCGCGCAGCGCCTCGCGGCGGCCGACGTGGTGCGGGCGGAGGAGGCGATCGCGCGCGGCGTCCCGCGCCGCGTCCGCCGCCGCCGCAAGAAGGAGGGCGACGTCGCGGCGAAGCTCGAGGACGAGAGCGCCTATCCCGCCGGCGGCTTCGCGAGCATGTCGACGTCGGGCTCGATCGAGAACCTCGTGACGTCGGAGCTCATCTACATGACCCCGCCGGCGGAGGCGCGGAGCGGCGAGATCGACCTCTTCGACATGCGCTGGGTAGAAGGTGAATTGTTGTATTATACACGCGACGAGGCGATCTTCGTCCGCCGCCGCCGCGTCGTGTTCCTCGCGCTCGACCACGCCCTCGTGCGCGCGCGGGTGAAGGACGCGCACGTCCCTTTCCAGCGCATCGTCCTCGTCCTCGCGGTGGTGCTCGTCGTCGTGAAGAAGCTCGTGGAGCTCCTCGGTGAGGAGGCGCTCGAGCTGCGGGTGGTGTTCCTCGACGAGGAGCTCGCGGAGGAGCGGGTGTTGACGGAGCTCTTGCTCCGGGAGTGGATCGAGCGCGGCATCTGCGAGGTGTCGTCCTCGACCTGGCCGAAGGTGGTCGCGTCGTCGGCCGCGGAGACACGCCGCGCGCTCGTGGAGGTCGTAAGCCTCGGCGGCGGCGCACCGGAGCTGGACGCACGTATCGTCGACGTCCCTTTCCCGCTCCCCGCCGGCACACTCGACGACTGGTCCCGCGCGACGACAGAGGCCCTCTCCGGGCTTGTCTGAGCTTTCTTGTTCGAGAGGGGCGCTGCCCCTCTCGAGCTCTCCCCGCCGGGGGTCTCTCCGCACGCGCTGCGCGCGCGCTCCGCCGCCCCCGGACCCCCGCGAGAGGGCTCTCGTTGCGGGCGGGCTTCGATTCGTGCTCGGGGCTGCCGCGAGAGGGGCTCGTTCCAGGCGGCTTCGATTCGTGCTCGGGGCTGCCCTTCTCGAGCACTCCCCGCCGGGGGTCTCTCCGCACGCGCTGCGCCGCCCCCGGACCCCCGCGAGAGGGCTCTCGTTGCGGGCGGGCTTCGATTCGTGCTCGGGGTTGCCCCTCTCGAGCACTCCCCGCCGGGGGTCTCTCCGCACGCGCTGTCTTGTTCGAGAGGGGCGCTGCCCCTCTCGAGCACTCCCCGCCGGGGGTCTCTCCGCACGCGCTGCGCGCGCGCTCCGCCGCCCCCGGACCCCCGCGAGAGGGCTCTCGTTGCGGGCAGGCTTCGATTCGTGCTCGGGGCTGCCCTTCTCGAGCTCTCCCCGCCGGGGGGCTCTCCGCACGCGCTGCGCCGCCCCCCGGCGAGAGGGCTCTCGTTGCGGGCGGGCTTCGATTCGGGGCTATCATCGTGGCGTGGAGGTTGCGCGGTTTCGTCGGCTGATCGCGCTGGTCCTCGCGATGCCGGGCGTCGTTGTGGCGTGTGGCTCAGTGGAGCGGACGCAGATGCCGGAGCGTGCGACCTGCATCGATCCGAGCTCGCCAAATCGCTACGCCGCGTTGACGCTCGCGCCCGGCATCGACGGCATCGCGTTCGCCAGTCGCGCTCCCTACTCGGGTGGCATGCCGGCCAGTCAGCTCCCCTCGCTCGGCGCTCCTGCAGCAAGGCGTCCGATCGCGCCTCGTGCGAGGCCCGCGCGAGCGCGCTCCTCGCCGCTCCTGAGACGGCGGGATGGCAGGTGCGTCAGGCGATCTGCAGTCCCCTCTGCCCTCTTATCGTGGTGGAGGACTTCGCCGTCATCACGGCGGGGGACGACGTGCGGTTGGCGACGTTCGACGACGTGCGGCGCGCGGTATCGCCGATCGAGACGGTCGACGAAGCGGCGGCCCTTCTCGTGCTCCAGAACGGAGCGCTCGAGTGCGGCGAGGCGAATGCGCGCGCCGACGCCGACGGGTGGACGTTCAAGTACAATTTCCTCTCCTGCGACGGCGGCGAGACCGAGCTCTTCACGAAGATCGCGCGCGACGGCACCAAGTCCATGGCCGGGTCCCGCGTCCTCGACGACGGCGACGGGAGCTGCGCCGACGGCCGGCGGCCCGCCGGGCTCGTGCCGACCGGCGCGCGGTGGCTTCGGTCCGTCGGCGGATGCCTCGCCGAGATCGCGTACATGGAAGCGGCCTCCGTGCGCGCGTTCGCCGACCTCGCCGCGCGCCTGCGCGATCTGGGAGCGCCGCGCGCGCTGATCGACTGGGCGGAGGAGGCGCGGCAAGAGGAGGTCCGGCACGCGGCCGTCGCGTCCGAGCTCGCCACGCGCTACGGCGCCGTCGTGCGCGAGCCCGCGATCGATCCCGTCGCCGCGCGATCGGACGAGGTCGCCTTCGCGATCGAGAACGCGGTCGAGGGCTGCGTCCGCGAGTCGTTCGGCGCCGTCGTCGCCGCGTTCCAGGCCGCGAACGCTTCGGACCCGCGCATCCGTACGGCGTTCGCGACCATCGCACGAGACGAGGCGCGCCACGCCGAGCTCGCGTTCGCGATCGACGGCTGGCTCGCTGCGCGCCTCGACGCTGCGGCCCGCCGCGCCGTCGCGGCGGCGATGGACGACGCGTGGGACGCGCTCGCCGCCGAGCTCGGCGAGCCGGCGGAGGAGGTCCGCCGCGTCGCGGGGTATCCGACGCTCGTCGAGCAGCGCGCGCTCCTCGCGGCGCTCCGCGACGTCGCCGCCGCCGCGTGAGCGCGCTACGATGCACGGGTGGACGTCGCGCGCTTTCGCCGGTTGATCTCCCACCTGCTCGCCAGCCCCGTCGTCCTCGCGGCGTGCGGCGGGAGCGTGACCGAGATGCCGGAGCGTGCAGTCTGCATCGATCCGAGCTCGGCGGACCGCTACGCCGCGCTGAGCCTCGGGCCGAACGTCGACGGCATCGCGTTCGCGACACGGCCGTACGACGCGCCCTCGACGACCGCGCGCACGCGACTGCCGTCGCTCGGCGCGCCTTGCAGCAAGGCCACCGATCGGACCGCGTGCGAGGCCCGCGCGAGCGCGCTGCTCGTCACGGAGGAAGCGGAGGAGGCGGAGGGATGGCCGGTCAACGGGGCGGTCTGTGGGGACCGGGCCTCACGCGGAGCGGCGTTGGCTTGCAGTGCGTCGGCCAACGACGTCGCGGTCATCACCTCCGGCGACGACGTGCGGCGCGCGTCGCTCGACGACGTGCGCCGCGCGGTGTCCCCCGTGGAGACGCTCGACGAGGCGATCGCGCTCCTCATCCTCCAGGGCGGCAATGTCGACTGCAACGACGCCAACGCGCGCTCCGAGAGCGACGGCTGGACGTTCAAGCACACCGTCCACTATTGCAGCGGCCGCGTCACGGAGTCCTTCACGAAGGTCTCGCGCGAAGGCATGCTCAGCGACGCCGGACAGAACGTCGTCGAGGAGGCCGACAACGGCTGCATCGAGGGCCGCCGCCCCGCCGGCCTGCGACCGACCGGATCGCCCTGGCTCTCCGCGGTGGGCCCGTGCCTCGCCGAGATCGCGTACATGGAAGCGGCCGCGGTCCACGCGTTCGCGGATCTCGCCGCGCGGCTCCGCGAGCTCGGCGCGCCGCGGGCGCTGATCGAGCGGGCGGAAGAGGCGCGGCGTGACGAGGTCCGCCACGCCGCGCTCGCGCGCGAGCTCGCCGCGCGTCATGGCGGCGAGGTCAAGACGCCGGTCGTCGCGCACGCCGCTGCACCCGGCGACGCGCTCGCGTTCGCGATCGAGAACGCGGTCGAGGGCTGCGTGCGCGAGGCGTTCGGCGCGGTGGTGTCCGCGTTTCAGGCCGCGAACGCGGCGGACCCGCGCATCCGTACCGCGTTCGCTTCCATCGCACGGGACGAAGCGCGCCACGCCGAGCTCGCGTTCGCGATCGACGGCTGGCTCGCCGCGCGCCTCGACGCCGCCGCCCGCCGCGCCGTCGCGGTCGCGATGGATGACGCGTGGGACGCGCTCGCCGCCGAGCTCGCCGAGCTCGCCGAGCCGGCGGAGGAGGTCCGTCGCGTCGCGGGCTACCCGACGCTCGTCGAGCAGTGCGCGCTCCTCGCGGCGCTCCGCGACGTCGCCGCCGCGGCGTGACGGTCAGCGCATGGAGTCGTCGCGCGGGTGCGCGACGATCGCGCCGAGCATCATGTCGTCGTCGTCGTCTTCGAGGTCGCCCTCGCTCCGCGGCTGGTTCAGGTCGACGGCGACGCAGTGGCCCATCGCCGCGAGCTTGCGCGCGTCGCCCACCGTCGCCGCGTAGCGGACCTCTTGGTCGCACGCGGAGCAATGGCGGCGGTCCGCGTGCGCGGTGGGGCGGAGCTCCGACCAGCGCTTCGGGCACTTCAGCTCGAAGCGGAGGTCGCAGTTCTCGATCGCGGGTCGCGCGACGGCGCGGCGCCACCGGAGCGGCAGCCGCTTGCCGAGGCCGCGGAGGCGCGTCGACTGGAGGAGGAACGCCTCGCCGTCGGCGTCGAGGTCGCGCCGCGCGAGCGAGAGCTGCAAGCGGAGGTACTGCGCCTCCTCCGCGCGCCCCTGCTCCTCGAGCCAGTCGGAGTACACGACGCGCACCTCGTCGTCGCCGGGACGCTCGTCGAGCATGCAGAGGAGCTCGGCCTCGCGTCCCGTCGGCGGCGGCGCGGTGAGGAACGTGACGTGGTAAGCGCCGAGCAGGAGGACGTCGCCGTCGTGGAGCGCCGCGGCCGCCGCCATCGACTCGTCGTTGAGGACGATCATCGCCGGGACGAGCTTCGTCACGGTGGCGCCGCGCGGCGAGACGTCGATGCGCACCGCGTGCGGGCGGACGGAGACGTGCGGCAGGACGACGTCGTCGTCGGCGGCGCTCCCGATCGAGAACGCCGCCTTCGCGAGCTCGAAGACGTGTTTGTCCTTCGAGCGCTCCGCCACGATCTCGAGCCATACTCCGTTCATGTGTCGAGCCACACCCTAGGACGGGGCGTCACCTCTCCATCTGACAGGTACGTGTGGTTCGAGAGATCGACGAAGCCGGCGAGCTCCGACAGCGGAGCGCGCCACTCGCGATCGATGTAGTTCCAGCTGAGGTCGAGCACGGCAAGGTTCGCGAGCGCGTGGCGCGCGTCGACGAGGGCGGCGGCGCCCATGTCGGTGAGGGCGCCGAGCGAGAGATCGAGGACGTGGAGCTGCTTCGCGATCCGCGCGTGGACGAGCGCGTGGCAGATGCGATCGACGAAGGAGCAGTTCCGCAAGCCGAGGTGCCGCAGGCGCGGGAAGTGGGCGGCCTCGAGGACGGGCCCGAGATCGGCGAGGGTAGCGGTGCAGCGGCGCTCGCCGAACCAGAGCTCGAGCCGCTCGAGGTGCGGGCGCGGCCGCGCCCCGAGCGCGATGAGGGTCTCGCGCTGTAGCGCGGACGTCTCGATCGTGAGCTCGCGGAGGCGTGGGAGATCGAGCGCGCCGACGCTCACGTGTCCGCCGCGCAGCGCGACGACCTCGAGGTGAGGGAACACCGACCAGAGCGCGGCGACGTCGCCGATCGGACCGAAGGCGGGGCGCGGGTTGCCCTGCGCGGTGACGGCCGAGTCGCCGAGGTAGAGGATGCGCAGCGGACGCGGGCGCCGGTCTTCGAGCAGCTCCTCCAGCACCGGCGCCCATCCGTCGCCGGACGGCGTCGCGATCGAGAGCGCGTGCAAGAAGCGCGACGACGGATGTCGGAGCAGCGCGCGCAGGCCGAAGACGACCTCGCTCATCGTGCGGCCGCGCGGCGAGACGCTCGCGGTCCAGAGGAAGCCGAACTCCCACGAGAGGCGGAGGAGCGAGGGAAGGACCTCGCCGTCGGCGTGGGTGCGCGGCGTCAAGTAAGGATGCAGCCCGTCGAGCAGCCAATCGCCGTGCGCGCGGAAGAACGCGCGCTGCGCCTCCATCAGCTCGGGGTTTCCGGGATCGCGCGCGAGCCGCGCCTGCACCGCGACGAGCTCGCCGCGCGGATCCCCCTGCTCCGCGAGCCAGTCGCCGTAGACGAGCCAGCCCGCAGGATCGAGCGGGTCCTCGAGGATGACGGACTCGAGCTCGGCGTTTACTGCACGGTCAACCATCGCGCAGGAGACAGAGTACGCGGCTGCTCCTCCGACGTCGTCTGGGTCTCCGCTTCGGGGACGAGGATGAGGCCCGGGAGCGTGAAGCGCACCGGGAGCGCGACCGTCTCGTTTCCGCGCACGGTCGTGCTGATGTAGAGGACGCCTTGACGCAGCGAGACGCCCGCGACGGTGCCGGCGAGCTCGACGCCGGGCGGGAGGGGGAGGCGCGTCTCGACCTTCATGTCGTGGCCGGCCCTTCCGGTGTACGCGACGTGGACGACGCCGGTCGAGCCCGCGCGCGTGTCGGCCGGCCACTCGATCGCGACCGCGACCGGCGTCACGGCGTTGTCGGTGGCCGCGAGCCAGCTTCGCAGCACCGGCCGCTCGAGCCGGGCGATGACGGGAGCCCCGGTCACCTCGATCTCGACCGTCTGCGTACGCGCGTCGAACGGGACGGTCGCGGCGCCGCGCGCCGGCAGCGCGACGCTGTGACGGCGCTTTCCTTTCTCCCAGAGCGCCACCTGCGAGGCCTGCGCGGGGAACGCGGACTCGAGCGCGACGAACGCGCGGACCACGTCGCGCGTCGCCTCCGCGCTGCCGTAGCCGCCGCGCGCGTCGCGGAGCGTGAGCAGCGCCTCGGCGATGCGCCGGCCCGCCGCGTCGTCCTTCGCCCACGCGTTCGGCGTGCGCGCGAGCGCGGCGAGGACGATCGCGCGTTCGGCGCGCGTGCCGTCGAAGATGGGGGCGCGCGTGTCGTCCGCGCTCGTGACGCGCGCGAGCTCGCGCGTGAGGTTCTGCGCGAGCGCGGCGCGGTGCGGGCGATCCGCGAGCGCGAGCGCGGCGCGCGCGAGGTCGAGCGGCTCCTTCGAGGTCGTCTTCGCGGTGAGCTGCGTGAAGCAGGACGGCGGTCCGTCGCCGGTCGGCGCGGGCTCGGTCTCGAGGAGGAGCGCGACCGGGAGCGCGTCGACGTCGGCCTGCTTCGGGCACGCCGCCTCCGCGCCGCGGTCCTTCCTCGCGGCGGGACGCGACGGATCGGGCGGCGGGGGATAGAGAGAGGAGCGCGCGAACGCGGCGCGGATGCGCGGCGACGCGTCGGAGCTCGAGATCGAGAGGTACGTCCGCGCGAGGGCGGCGCGCTCGCGGGCGCGAAGGACGAGCGCCTTGTTGCTCCGCGACTCGGCGATCTTCTCGACGCGGGCGGCGACCTCGATCGCGTCGGCGAGCGCGTCGGGCGCGGTGGACGGCTCCGGCGCGAAGGACTCGAGCGCGGAGACCAGCGCGCCCTCGAGCCCGGATTCGAGCACGACGCGCGCGTCGCCGCGCAGCTCCCAGCCCGGCGGGAGCGGCACGTGGAGGCGGCCGCGCTTCGGGACCTCCACCCCGTTCGAGATCACGAGCGACTCGCCCTGCGGCTCGATCGGGACCTCGGTGACGCTCCGATCGCCCGCGATGCCGGGGCCGCGCATGACCACGCTCGCGCGGCCGGTGCCCTCGGCCTTCGCGACGTAGCGCACGAAGGCGGAGCGCACCGCGTTGGCGGGGACGTCGAGCGAGAGCGACGCGGCCTGCCCCGGCGCGAGCGCGAGCCCGCCCTCCGCCGCGAGATCGAGCGCGACCTTCGTCGCTTGCGGCGTGCGGTTGCGCACGACGACACGGCCGGCGACCGCGTCCTTCAGGTGGAGGCGGCGGCCGACGTCGACGTGCGCGGAGAGCGGCAGGAACGCGGGCGCGTCGACGCTCGTGACCGCGGTCTGCCCCGCGTCGGTGCGCGCCAGGAGCGCGATCTGCCACGTCGTCTCGTAGTCGCCGAGGCGCACGCGCACCCGCGCGTGGCCCTTGTCGTCGACGCGGACCGGCTCGGTCCAGCGCGCGGTCTCCGTCACGATCGACTGACCCATCCGGACCTGAGGCGCCTTCGCCACGTGCGAGCCGCCGAGGCGGCCGTGCCCCGATCCGAAGCCCTGGCCGGTGCCGGAGCCGGAGCCGATCGAGCCGATGTGCTTGCCGGTCAGGCGATCGAACATCGCCTGCCAGCTCGACACCGTCGCCTCGCCGACGCGCATGTCGAGGCGCGCGTCGACGATCTCGTCCTCGCCCATCGCCTCCGCGTACGGCGTGCCGCTCCGCACGACGCGCTCGAACGGATCCTTCACGTCGTCGCCGGAGCCGAGGACGCCGTCCGGCCCCGGCGAGTGGAGCTCCCAGCCGCGCGCGACGGTGAGGAACGGGAGCCCGCCGCCGCCCTTCACGAGCTGGATCGTCCCGCCCCACGGATCGATCAGCATCTCCTTCGAGAGCTGCCCCTCGCGGACGAGGCGCCGGATGATCCCGTTCGGGTCGCGCAAGATCGGCTCGTCGGGGGTGAGGTTCTCCTGGTTGAGGAAGTTGCGGATCGCGACGAGCACGTTGAACAGCTTCAGCCGCGTCACGCGCCGCGCGACCGCGTCGAACGAGACCTGCGCGTCGACCGCGATGAGGTCGCCGAGCTTGAACGGATCGCCGCCCGGCGTCGTCGGCTCCTCCGTCATCGCGGCGGTGACGAGCGTCATGAGCTCCGGGTTGAAGGTCCAGCGCCCGTTCTCCTTCCGCCGCACGTCGCGCTGGCTCTCGGGCGTCTCCGCCTGGAAGACCGCGCCCTCGAGCGAGTGGAGCACCTCGCTGAACGTCTCCTTCAGCTGCCCCTTCGCGTGGGCGGCGGGATCGAGCTCGGGCGCGAGCGGCTTGGGCGAGGACGTCGCGAGCGCCGCGCGGCGGAGCGTCTCCGCGGTCGCCCCACCTTCGAGGAACTCGTCGCATCGCTCGCGCGCGACGTTCGCGTCGCCGCACAGCCGCCAGCGCGTGTCGATCGCCTCGAGGCCGCGGATGCTGCCGCCGCCTTCCTTGTCGATCACGACCGCGGTGATCGCGCCCGCGAGCGGCTTGCCGTGGCCGTCGTCGAGCGTGACGTCGACGTCGACGTCGGCGCCGGGCAAGAGCTTGCCGCTCGCGATCTTCGCCGTCGTCCGCGGGAGCACGGACGGCACGACGAGCACGCGCGTGTGCATCGTGTCGGTCGGCGCGTTGGCGCGCGGGACCGCGAGCGTGACGTCGTGGAGCCCCGGCGTCGCGCCGGAGAGGTCGAGCACCGCGTCTTCGCTCCCGCTCCACGTCGCGGTCCCGGTGCCCGCCGGCGACGTGACCGTCACGCTCCCCGCGCCGCGCGGCGCGCGCTTGCCGCCGTCGACGGTGAGCTTCGGCTTGTCGCCGACACGTGCAACATACATCGAAGAGCGGAGCACCGCGTGCCTCTCGCGATCGACCGCGACGCAGAGCTGGAACGGCTCCGGGTGCCGCGCGAGCGCGGGGATCGGCGTGGTCTGCCGCACCGTCACGGCGGCCGCGACCCCGCCCGCGCAAGGCCCCACGTCCCGCTTCGCCCCCACGTCCTCGGGTACCGGCCACGTCACCTCCGCGTCGCCGTGCGCGTCGGTCGTCACCTTCGCGCGGAGGCCGTCGCCCTCGAGCGAGAACTCCCCCGCGACGCCGTCCTCGCCGTCGCTCACGTGGAGGAACGCGCGCTGCTTCGCGCCGGGGACGAGCTCGCCGTTCTCGACCTCGAGGCTCGCCTCCGCGACGGGGAGCCCGACGTTCACGCTGTCGTGCGCGTCGCGGCTCTGGTCCTCGAGCGTGGTGCGGACGACGACGGTGAGCGACGATCCGAGCGCGGTGACGACGCGCGGCGCCTGCGCGGTGACGTCGACGTGGCCGAGGCCGTTCGTCGTCGCGGGCTTGCCGAGCGACTTCCAGTCCTCGTCGGTCTTCGGCGGCGACGTCCCGCGCGGACCGACCCAGTAGAGGAGGGGATGGTTCGCGATCGGCTCGCCGGTCGCGTCGAGGAGGTCGATCGTCGCGTGGCCGATCTCGCCCGGCTTCAGCTGCAGCTCGGTCCAGCGCGCGCGGAGGCTCGGCGTCGCGGGGCGCTCTTCGCGGAGCGAGAGCGCGACCTTCTGCTCGACGTGCCCGCCGTTCGCGACCGCGAGCCGCCCGCGGATCGAGAAGCCCGCGCCGGCCTTCGCGCTCTTCGGGATCATGAGCGTCGCGCGCGCGATGCCGCTCGCGTCGGTCGTGACGCGGTCGAGCACGCGGACGAGATCGCTCTCGAGGAGCGCGACGTCGACGCTCGCGCCTCTCGTCGGCGCGCCGGTCCGCGTGTCCGTCACCGTGACCCACGCCGGGACGCGGCTCCCGGGGACGACGCTCGGATCCGGCACCTGCACGCGGACGGCGTGACGCGGGAGTCGATCGATCTGCACCTTGCGCGTGCGGACGTGCTCGCCGTGACGGAGCGCGACGAGGAGCGTGAGCTTGTGCGCGCCGCCCTCGGGGACGGGGACCTTGATCGTGGCGCGGCCTTGCCCGTCGGTGGTGGCGCTGATCTCGCCGGGCGCGGTCGTCACGCCTTCGCCGAGGCTCTCGGGATCCCACGTCGCGATGACGCCGGCGCGATCGAGCGGGCGCGCGTCCGTCACGGTGACGAACCCGTAGGCGAGGAGGTCGAGCGTCGCGCTGTCGCCGGCGTAGACCCGCTTCGGCGCGTGCACGAAGAGGTCGAGCCCGCGATCGGCAGGGTCGCCCGGCTTCGCCGCCGCTTCGCCCGCGGTCGTTGCGACGACGAGGAGGAGCGGCACGGTGGAGAGCGATCGCAGGCGCATGGAACGCATCCTAAGTGGGGACGACGCCCCGGTGCGGCGGAAGTTCCCGCCGGGACGTTCACGTGCTAGGGTCCCGCCGCGATGGCCGCTTCCCAATCGACATTGACGGTGGGCTGCGCCGGCTTCCCCGTCCCGGCGACGCGGTATTTCAAGGAGTTCATGTTCGTCGAGATCCAGGAGACGCACCACGCGCTCCCGGGCATGGGCACCATCCGGCGCTGGCGCCGCGAGGCCCCCGACGGCTTCACCTTCGCGATGCTCGCGCCGCGCGAGATCGGGCAGGAAGGTTTCCGCGAGGGCAAGGTGGTCGAGAGCGCGCTCGGCACGTTGCTCGACGTGGGCAAGGAGCTCGACTCGCAGATCGCGATCTTCTCTTCGCCGCCGGAGCTCGTGCAGAACCGCGCGAACAAGTCGGCGGTGAAGGAGTTCCTCCAGAACGTGCGGAAGAAGTTCGAGCGCGTGGTCTGGGAGGCGCCGACGACCTGGGACGCGGACGACGCCGCGTCGCTCGCGATCGACGTGAAGGTCGTGCCCGCGCGCGATCCGCTCGCGCACGGCAAGCTCGACGCGCCGGTGGCGTACTACCGGCTGCCCGGCCCCGCCGGCCACAAGAGCCGCTACGAGGACCCCGCGATCGAGAAGCTCGCCGCGATCGCGAAGGACGCGAAGCACAAGGACGCGACCTACGTGTTCACGAACGTCGACATGTTCGCCGACGCGAAGCGCTTCAAGAAGGCGCTGAAGCTCGCCTGAAGCTCGCCTGAAACGCCGACGGCGGCGCTCTCCGCGAGGAGAGGCCGCCGTCTTCTCGGGTGCGGACGCGGTTACGTCACGGGCACATGGCGCACTTCTCGTCGCGGCACTTGAGGAAGTTGTCGTGCGCGGGCGGGACCTCCGCGAACGTCGTCGACTTGCAGAAGTCGTTGATGCACTCGTCGATCTTCGTGTCGTCGCCCTCGTTGTTCTCTTCGCAGGTGACGACGCACTTGACGTAGTCGAAGCAGCCGGCCTTGCCGTTCTCGGTCTTCTCGTTCTCGATGTTGAAGCAGCCGTGCGTCTCCGCGCAGCAGTTCGTGAAGAGGCAGGACTGGCACTCCTGCGGCGCGAAGATCGGGCCGCCGGTGCTGTCCACGCGCGGGCCCGTGTAGGCCGCGCACTCCAACGCGCCGCCCGAGCTCGAGCTGGAGCTGGAAGTGTTCACGCCGGAGCTACTCGACGACGAGCTGGAGCTCGCGCCGCCGTCGACGTCACTGTTCGTGTCGCCGCTGCCGATGGTGCAGGCGAATCCAACCGCCCCGAGCGCCGACATGGCGAGGAGAGAGAAAAAGACTTTGGCGCTCGAGTTCATCGTTCATTCCTCCGACCAAGGGGCAGACGCCCCGTTCCATCAACCATTCAAAGCTCGCAGTCGTTTTGGCAGCTCGCGGCTGTACACGTCGCCAGCTCGGTCGCCGTGACCTTACCCGTCGTGTGCAGGCGCGCGCAATCTTCCGCGCACGAGCCCGTCGTGCATGCCGACGAGCAGGCGAGGAAGGCGGCGCATTCGGTCCCCGCGCCGCACGCCGCGAGGGCCCCCGCGCAGCGAGAGCTCGCGCACGCGTTGCACGCATCCGGCCCCGGCGCGACGGGGGCGCCGCCTTCGCCGCCGGCGTCTTCGTCGTGTCCGGCGTCTCCGTCTCCGTCTCCGTCTTGCCCGGCGTCGCCGACGCCGGCGTCGTCACCCGGCGCGCACGCAGGGAGCGTCGACGGCGCGCGCTCCTCGCCCGCGCAGTCCGCCGCGCACGCGCCGAGGCGCGCGTCGTTGCACGAGGTGTATGCATGATGCAAGCGTTCCGCGGACGGCCCCGCGTCCGCGCCCGTCGCGTCGCACGCGCAGGCCGTCTTGCACGTCGCGTCGCACGCCGCCGCGGCGGCGCACTCGATGACGCCGAAGCACGTCGCGCTCGCGAGGCACAGCGCCTGCGGAGCGGTGCACGCCGCCGTCAGGCACGTCGCGCAGGTCGCGCTCTCAGCCGCGTCGCTCGCCTCGAAGACCCCCGCGTCGTCCGGGAGCGCATCGTTCGTCAACACGGTGCAGCCCGCGCTCGCTCCCGCAACGAGCGCCACCGCGCCGGAACCGGCAGCGGCAAAAAGCGCAAGCGTGACGAAGCGGGACCCCATGGAAACAAAAGAGAAGCGACAAGTTGGACGGACCTCCCCCGCCCACGCTTCACCCGCGACCATACGGTTCTTTCCCCCGCAGAGCAAGACACGCATCCACCTGAAATCACAACCAATTTGGCCCCGCCGCCCCACGCGCAGCAAAGCAACTGTCGAGACGCCCCCCGGGGAAACGGCCGCCCCAGCGCGCGCGAGCGCCGTGTCCCAGGGTGGGGGTGTCGGGGGCGAAGCCCCCGACGTTGCGAGAACCCTAGGCTGGACGGCGCCTTCGGAACGACGCGACCACGATGCCGAAGGTAACGAGGTACCACGGAATATCTCCGAGGATCTCGTACACGGTGACCCCGCGGAGCCATCGGATCTCTGCGTCGTGCGACTCGGCCTTGAACGGCGTCGACACGGTGCCTTCGACGAGCTTGCCGTTCGGATCGATGATCGCGGACACGCCGCTGTTGGTGCTGCGGACGAGGAAGCGGCGGTGCTCGACGGCGCGGAACTTCGCGAGCGCGAGGTGCTCCCACGGCTCGGTCGTGTCGCCGAACCACGCGTCGTTGGTCATGTTCACGAGGAGCTCGGGGTCCGCGTGCGCGACGGCGCGGTTGGTGAAGCCGGGGAGGACGTCCTCGTAGCAAATGAGGACGGTGATCGCGCGCTCCTTGCCCTTCACCTCGAGCTTGATCGGCTCGAGCGACGTGCCGGCGGAGAAGCGCCCGCTGTGCGGCGACCATTTGTAGAGGATCGGGAAGGTGTCTCCGAGCGGGAGGTACTCGCCGAACGCGAGGAGGAACTGCTTGTCGTAGCGGCCCTTGATCTCGCCCCTCACGTCGCTGCCGAGCGCGGTGTTGAACCAGCGCTCGCGATCGGGATCGGTGCGATAAAGCACGGCGCCGAAGATCGTCGGCACGCCGAGCTTCGAGGTGAAGCGATCGCGGAAGAAGTTCTGCTTCATCGCGAGGTCTTCGCGCGTGGGGAACGTCGCGCTCGTCTCGCTCCAGACCACGAGGTCGACGCCCTTCGCTCTGAGGTCGCTCGTGTGCGAGAGGTGCCGGCGGAGCCCTTCGCCCGGGTTCTCGCGCTTCTGCATGAGACCCATGTTGCCTTGCACGTACCCGACGCGCGCGCTCTCGGCCGCGGCGACGCGGCTGTTCGTCATCGAGATGCGGATCGCGCCGTAGAGCACGCCGACCACGAGCGCGATCACGCCCACGCCGACGACGCGCCGGTCGATCGCGCCCGCGCCGGTCGCGCGCTCCTCGTTCGCGCCGCTCTTCGTCACGCGCACCGCGCCGGCGAGCTTCGCGCGGAGCGGCTCCGCGATCGCGACGTTGATCGCGACGAGCATCGTGCTCACGAGGATCGGCCCGCCGACGTCGGCGAGCTGCATCAGCACCGGCACGTTGTGGACCGCGCCCGCGAAGTACCAGGGGAAGAGGAGAGGAAAGACGAGCTCGCTCGCGGCGAACGCGGCGCCGAAGACGAGCGGGAAGGGCCAACCTCGCTGCGCGGCGCGTCCGGTGAGCCAGCCGAGCAGCGCGAGGCGCCCGCCCTGGTAGACGCAGATGAAGGACGTGAAGAAGAGGCAGAGGAACAGCCCGAACCCGCTGAAGGTGCGGAGCATGTTGGCGAGCCAGTAGAACCCGCCCATGTTCATCGCGAACCCGCAGAGGAGCCCGAGCAGCGCCGCGCGCTTCGGCGTCTGCCCGATGAGCACGACGTAGAGCGGCACGAGCGCCACGAACGCCAGCGGCCACACATCGAACCCAGCAAACGACACGAAGTACAGACACCCCGAGAGCGCCGCCCCCGCCCACGCGAGCTTCCCCCGCACGAGCGCCCGCGCCTCCCGCTGCACACCCGGCGACACCTTCGTCCCCTCCACCGCCGCGCCCTTCTTCGCGTCCGCGCCGTCGTCCTTCTTCGCGTTCGCGCCGGTCTGGGCCTCGTCGGGCGCCTTCGTTGCGTCGGCGGATGCCTTTGCTGCGTCCTTCTTTGCGTCGCCGTCCGCGCTCATTGGCCTGGGAGGCTACTCGCAGCGCCGCACCCGCCAAAGCCGAAAGCCGGGACGGCGGCGCTATTCCGTGCGCTGGATGATGTGGAAGCCGAAGGGAGACTCGACGATGCCGGAGATCTGGCCGACCTGAAGCTTGAACGCCGCCTCTTCGAACTCGGGGACCATCTTGCCGTGACCGAAGACGCCGAGCGAGCCGCCGCGGGCGCCGGCGTTGGGCTCATCCGAGTAGTCGACCACGAGGCGCGCGAAGTCCGCTTTCGCGCGGGCCTTGCGCAGCACCTCCTCCGCGACCGCCTGCGCCTGGTCGCGCGACCGCACCACCGAGGTCGGCGCTCCCTGCGCGCCCATCCACTGCACGAGGACGTGCCGCGCGCCGATCCTCTTCGGCGGCGGCTGCGTCGGCGCGGCCGCCGGCTCCGGATCCTGCGCGCCCGAGGCGGGGCTGCTCTCGCCGGTCGTGCGGAACGCCGGAGCGGGCGGACCCGACGGTGCGCCGCCGCCGCCGCCCAGCGCGCCGATCGGGTTCGGCTGCGACTCGCGCGTCGGGGCTGCGCCGGTCGGATCGGTGGTGCGCGGCTCGGTCGCCCTGGCCGCCACGTTGGCCTCGCTGTTCCCCGTGACGGTCGTGGTCGCGCCGGGGTTGGCGCCGCAAGCGAAGAGGAACGAGGCGAGCGTGACGGCGGGTACAGCGGAGCGGATCACGGCTGTCTTCTAAATCACTTCTTCACGATCTCGACCAGCTCCACGTCGAACACGAGCGTGGCGTTCGGCGGGATCGCCGACCCCGCGCCGCGCGCGCCGTAGCCGAGCTCGGGCGGGATCGTGAGCTTGCGCTTGCCGCCGACCTTCATGCCGGCGACGCCCTGGTCCCAACCCTTGATGACGCGGCCGGCGCCGAGCGGGAACTCGAACGGCTTGTCGCCGTGCTTCTTCGACGCGTCGAACTCGGTGCCGTTCGTGAGCTGGCCGACGTAGTGCACGCGCACGACGTCGCCCGCCTTCGCCTCGTCGCCCTTGCCGACGACGACGTCCTTGATCTCGAGCTTCGCGTTCGGATCCGACGGCGGCGCGGGCGGCGGGGCAGGGGCCGGCGCGGGAGCCGGAGGCGGCGCGGGCGCGGGCGCGGCCGCCGCGGCGTTGGTCACCGGCTCGCCCTGGATGGGCTCTTCCTTCGCCGGCTCCGTGAGCTTCGAGCACGCGGAGGTCCCGAGCGCGACGAGGACGAGGCTCACCTGAACAGGGACGACAAGACGCATGGCCGGGGACCTTACTACATCTGGTACCATGGGGGGGACTTGGCGCGCGTGCTGCACATCGAGGACGATCCGCGAAACCGGCTCCTGGTTCGCAAGCTTTTGTCGGGCGACGGCCACGAGGTGATCGACGCCGCCGACGGTCTCGAAGGCGTCCGCCTCGCGATCGCGCAGCGCCCCGACATCGTGCTCGTCGACCTGAACATCCCCGGCCTCGACGGCTTCGAGGTCACGCTCCGCCTCCGCACCGAGGCGTCGCTCAACGGCGTGCCCATCGTCGCGATCACGGCGGAGGGCGATCGCGAGACGAGCTTCGCGGTCGGCTGCGACGGCTTCCTCCAGAAGCCCATCGACGCGCGCAACTTCGCGAAGCAGGTCGCGAGCTACATCGGCGGTCGCCGCGAGCGCATGATGTCGACGCCCGACGTGCAGGGCGAGCGCCTCCGCATCCAGTCGGGCCGCATCGTCGCGCACCTCGAGGAGAAGGTCGCCGAGCTCTCCGCCGCGAACGAGCGCCTGCGCGAGGTCGAGAAGCTCCGCACCGAGTTCTACCGCAACATCTCGCACGAGCTCGCGACGCCGCTCACGCCGATCGTCGGCTACCTCCGCATGCTCATCGACGAGGAGCTCGGCGACCTCTCGAAGCCGCAGCAGAAGGCGCTCCGCGCGATGGACGACTGCATCCGTCGCCTCCGCTCCGTCATGGACAACCTCATCGACGTGACCGGCCTCGAGACCGGCAAGATGCGGTTCTTCCACAAGGACTACGATTTCCTCGACACCGTGCGCCGCGCCATCGCCTGGCACGCCGACGCCTTCGCCGAGCGGAAGATCACGATGCTCGAGGAGTTCCCGCGCGGCGGCCTCCCCGGCTACGGCGACAGCGATCGGCTCGGGCGCGCGATGAGCCAGCTCCTCGACAACGCGGCGAAGTTCACGCCCGAGGGCGGCATCGTCGGCGTCATGGTCCGACCGCGCGAGGCGGCCTACGAGCTCGTCGTCGCGGACACCGGCGCCGGCATTCCGAAGGAGCGCCAGGACAAGGTGTTCGATCCGTTCTACCAGGTCGACGGCTCCGCCACGCGCTCGTTCGGCGGCACCGGCGTCGGCCTCGCGATCGCGCGTCGCGTCGCGCGCGGCCTCGGCGGCGACGTGAAGATCCTCCAGGAGGGCGCCTCGATCGAGGGCATGTTCCTCGGCGGCGCCGCCTTCAGCCTCACCGTCGCGAAGCGCGCGCCGACCGTCGTCGTCGATACGGCCACCGGCTGACGCGCGGATGCCGTACCTCGACTGGAACGCGACGACGCCCCCTCATCCGGACGTGCTCGCGGCGATGCGCGCGGCGAGCGAGCGCGCGTGGGCGAACCCGTCGAGCGTGCACGCGCACGGTCGCGCGGCGCGCGCGGTCGTCGAGGACGCGCGCGCGGCGGTCGCGGCGCTCACCGGCACCGACGCGCGCGACGTGGTCTTCACCGCCGGCGGCACCGAAGCGAACAACCTCGCGCTGCGGTCGCTCGCGCACGGAGGCACCCTCGTCACGAGCCGCCTCGAGCACCCGTCGATCACGCGCGTGGCGGAGGCGCTCGAGCGCGAGGGCGGCGCGATCGTGCGCTGGCTCGCGGTTCGCGACGGCGCGATCGATCTCGAGGACCTCGATCGCGCGCTCGCCGAGCCCCGCGGGCCCACGCTCGTGACGGTCCAGGCCGTCAACCACGAGACCGGGATCGTGCAGCCCGTCGCGGAGACGATCGCGCGCGCCCGCGCCGCGAACGCGCGCGTGCACGTCGACGCGGTGCAAGGCTGGGGCAAGCTCGAGGTGCCCTCCGGCTGGGACACCGCCTCGATCGCGCCGCACAAGATGCGCGGGCCGAAGGGGATCGGCGCGCTCGCGTGCAGGGAAGGGGTGAAGGTCGCGTCGCTCCTCCTCGGCGGATCGCAGGAGAAGGGCGTGCGCCCCGGCACCGTCGACGCAGCGCTCGCGGCCGGCTTCGGCCACGCCGCCGAGATCGCGCGCACGTCCCCCGCGCGATGGGCCGCGCTCGCGCCGCTCCGCGATCGGCTAGAGGCCGAGCTCGTCCGCCTCGGCGCCCGAAGCGTCAGCCACGGAAAGCCGCGCGCCCCTCACGTCGTCAGCACGACATGGCCCGCGTGGACCGGCGCCGAGCTCGTCGCCGCCCTCGACCTCGAAGGCGTCAGCGTCTCGAGCGGCGCAGCCTGCAGCGCCGGAACGGTCGAGCCCTCCCCGGTCCTCCTCGCGATGTTCGACCCCGACACCGCCAAACGCGGCCTCCGCCTCTCCCTCGGCGACACGACGACCGAGAAAGACATCACCCTCACCCTCGCCGCCTTCACCCACATCACCGCCCGCCCATAAACGACAAACCCCGGCCCGAGCAAAGCCCGGCCAGGGTCGAAAAGGTCGGTCGAAGGCCCCCAAAAGCCATAGTCCGTCGAAGGCTCGAAGGACCATCCCGAAGGACCCCAGCTCAAGGACCCCAGGGTCCCCCAAAGGGGCCCCAGAAGCGGCCGCGGATGCGGTCGCGAAGCGACCCTCGCGCAAAGCGCGAGGGCCGTGTCTGGGGTAGGGTGTCGGGGCGAAGCCCCGACTCAGAAGGGAGGCGGAACCGCCGCCGCCTGCGCGTACGTCGGCGGCGGATCGACCACGAGGAGCGGGCTGAGGCCGAGGCTCGGCGTCGAGACCTGCTGGTACGGGTCGATGTCGATCGTCGGGATGATGACGCCCTCGACGTTCGGGAGCTGGTTGTTCGCGGCGATGTCGTACGCGGGCGGCATCACCTCGCTGAGCTTCACGCCCGGCGTGAGCCAGTCGCGGTGGTCGTCGACCGCGATCGCGAGGTTCCGATCGACGGGCGCCGCCACGTCGGTCGGGACCGGGTACGCGATCGGCGTGTCGTCCGACACGCGGGCCGTGTCGATCTTCTCCGCCGCCACCGTCTCCTCCTCCTCCGCAGGCTCGTAGATTTCGGTGCGGTCCACAGCGCAACCGAGGGCGAGCTGGGCGAGGCAGGCGGCGAGTGCAGCAACGAGCAAGCGGTTCATGGCGATCCTCCGGTCCCTTGTCGGAGGAAGCTAGGTGCATCCGTCGGGCCAACCCAATTTCGCGGGAAAAATGCCGGATTCTTGGTCGAAGGCCTGGATCTGCCACGGCCCACAGCCTCGGCCGAATGGAGACGCAATTTGGACGTCTCGCCGCGTCGAAGGCACCGAAACGCCGAGAATCACGCGCTTTCGTGCGAGGCACGCGGCTCGCTAGGCGCTGATTCTCTGCGGATCCACTTCCATAAATGGCCGCCGTTTCAGCTGGCCCTGCAACGATCCGGAGGGTGGGGCCTACAGACACCTACACGATCCGTGGGTCACGGCCCGGCCACCTGAATCGGGAGCCAGAGCGCCTTGATCGTCTTGGTCTCCGCCGCTTTTTCGTAGCCGGCGAGGCCGAAGAGGATGTTCCACCAGTACCCGGTCGGGTTCTCGCCATAGGAGAAGACCGGGAGGAGGTGGAACTGCCAGTCGGTCCCGCCCGAGACCCGGCGCTCGCGGTAGAGCGTGTTGCCGGCCACCTGCGTCACCGTGCCGTCGGTGCTGTCGGCGAAGCGCCAGTAGAGGGGGAACCCCACCGTGGTGCGGCCCTTCGCGCTCGCGAAGTCCCAGAAGATCGGCGCGATGACGGTGTGCGAGCTGTCCTTGTCGCGGCCGAGGTACACGAGCGGGTGGAAGTCCGTCTCCCAGCCGTTCACGTCGCGCGTGTACGTGATGTTCGGGAAGATCCAGTGCGTCCGCGTGACGTTGAAGCTCTCGAACTGCCCGTAGAGCGGCGTCAGGAACGTGCGCCCCTTCGGGCTGGAAGAGCCGTAATAGAACGGGAAGATGCCGAGCGAGTCGAAGCCGACGTCGGTGTCCTTGTTCCGGTAGTAGACCGGCAGGATCGGCCCCGCCATCGTCAGCGACGTCGCGCCCTTCCGCGTCGTCGCGCGCGAGAAGAACGGCGTGATCATCGTGTCCGCCGTCGTCGTGACGCGGCGGATGTAGCCCGGCAGGACGAGCAGGTTCTTCTCCGGGCTCGTGCCGTAGTGGAAGAACGGAAAGAGCGTCGTGTGCGACTCCTTCACGCCGCCGTCTTCGGGCTTGCCGCGGATCGAGAAGAAGAACGGCGCGACGTCGAAGATCGATCGCTTCGCGTTCTCCTCCCAGATGAGCGGCCCCACCACCGTGAGCTTGCTCTCGTCGATCTCGCGCTCGCGATGGAAGTAGAGGAGCGGCGGGATCAGCGTGTACGTCTTCCGGCCGCCGTCGAGATCGCCGTTGTCGCCGTGGAACCAGAGCGGGGCGACGCCCATGTCGACGTCGCGGTTCGTGCGATCGCGGAAGTAGGGGCCCACGAGCGCGAACGCGCTCTTCTCGCCCCAGTGCGCGGTCGTGAGGAGGAGCGGCGAGTGGAAGTAGCCGCCGTCCTTGCGCTTGCCCTGGAAGTAGAGCGGCGCGAGCCAGTTGTCGTGCTCGCCCGGCGCCTCGCGATGCGCGAACGGCCCCAGCACCAGCACCTTGTTCTCGCGATCGCGCACACGCCACGCGAGCGGGAACAAGATGTCCGCGTCCACCTTCGGCGAGCGCCGCTGGTAGAAGAGGAGCGCGGAGAGCCGCTCCATGTCCGTCTTCTCCGTCTTCGCGCCGGTCTGCGGATCGAGCCCGCGCGTGTGCTCGAGGTAGAGCGGCGGCACCATCCGGAAGCGAAAGTCGCTCTTCCGGTTCTCGTAGTACGGGAACCACGTGCGGTGGCTCGCGCCCTCCGGCTCCGGCGGCGCGGTGGAGTCGTCGGTGCCGATCGTCTTCTCGATCCCCTCGGGGACGACGAGCGGATCGGTCGGGACCATCACGGTGGGCTCGCCGCCGGGGCGCGCGGAGGGCGAAGGACCTTGCGACGCCGGATCGTCGTCGTCGCCCGGGCCGCGCTGCGGGCCGACCTGTTTGTTCCGCGTCGGTCGCGACTGCGTCGGCCCCTGCTTCGGTCCGCCGCCGCCGCCGATCGTCTGCGCCCACGCGTCCTGTGCGAGCAAGGTCATCGCGACGGCGCCGGAGAGCGAGACGATCGAGCGGAGGTCGAGCTTCACGACTACTTGCCGCTCGAGAGGATCGCGGAGACGCGGGCGACGACGTCCGCGCGCGGGACCTTGTCCTGCGTGCGCGCGGCGAGGTCCTTCACGACGACGACGCCCTCCGCGAGCTCCTGCTCGCCGAGGATGAGCCCGACGCGCGCGCCGAGCGCGTCCGAGCGGCGGAGGAGCGCCTTCATCGACGCGCCGCGCGTGTCGACCTCGCAGCGCCAGCCCGCGCGCCGCACGTCGCGCCCGAGCACGAGCGCCTGCGCGTGCGCGTCCGCGCCGACCGGCGCGACGAAGACGTCGACCACGCTCGGCGAGACCTCGAGGCCCGACGCGATGAGGAGCCGCTCGAGCCCGGCCGCGAACCCGATCGCGGGGATGTCGGGGCCGCCGAGGTCCTTCACCATGCCGTCGTAGCGGCCGCCGCCCGCGAGCGTGCTGCCGGCGCCGAGCTTGTCGTACCCGCCTTTGATCTCGAAGAGCGTGCGCGCGTAGTAGTCGAGGCCGCGGACGATCTTCGCGTCGACCTGGTAGCTCGTGCCGAGCGCGTCGAGCTGGCGCCGGAGCCCGTCCCAGTGCGCGCGATCGGCCTCGACGAGGTGGTCGAGGATCGCGGGCGCGGTCTGGATCGCCTCCTGATCGAGCGGGTGCTTCGAGTCGAGGACGCGGAGCGGGTTCTGCGCGAGGCGCCGCTGCGAGTCGGGCGACAGCTTGTCCTTCATCCGCTCGAGGTGCGCGACGAGGAGGTCCCTGTACTTTGCACGCGTCTCGAGGCCGCCGATCGAGCTGACGAACACGTCCGGCGACGCGATCCCGATCTCCTTCATCAGCTCGACGAGCGCGTCGATCATCTCCGCGTCGCAGCCGGGGCCCGCGTCGCCGAAGCACTCCGCCCCGACCTGGTAGAACTGGCGGTAGCGGCCCGCCTGCGGCTTCTCCGCGCGGAACATCGGGCCGACGTAGTACCAGCGCGTCACCGGCTCGGTGTTGTGGACGCCGTGCTCGACGAACGCGCGGACCGCGCTCGCGGTGCCCTCCGGCCGCAGCGTGAGCGCGTCGTCGTGATGCTTGAAGGAGTACATCTCCTTCTCCACGACGTCGGTCGCTTCGCCGATCGCGCGGACGAAGAGCGGCGTGTGCTCGACGTACGGCGTGCGGACCTCGCGGTAGCCGAGCCGTTCCATGGCGCGGCCGAAGGCCTCCTCGACCGCGTGCCAGCGACCGATGACGCCGGGGAGGACGTCGTTCATCCCCTTCACGGCTTTCACGAGCGGATTCGGTGCGCCCAAGGCGCACGGCTTATCGCCCTGGCGGGCGGAGGGGTCAAGCACGTTGGCACCCAGCGCCGAGCCGGGTAAGAAGGCGATTTGGTGGGAGAAGAGCCGAAGAAACGAAAGCCCGGGAAGGCGGTGTGCGCGCTGGATCCCGGCGCGGTCCGGATCGGGGTGGCGGTCTCCGACGAGCTCGGCCTGATGGCCCACCCTCGCGGCGCGCTCGCCGCGAGGCCGCGCCCCGCGTTCCTCGACGCCCTCGGCGCGCTGGTCCGCGCCGAGAACATCGGCCGGATCGTGGTCGGTCTCCCGCTCGATCTGAAGGGCACCGAGGGCGAGGCAGCGCGCCGCGTCCGCGATCTCGCGCAGGCGATCGCGGACGCGACCGGCTGCGACGTGGAGCTCTTCGACGAGCGGCTCACCACGGTGGAGGCGCAGCGCGCGTTGACCGACAGCGGCCTGAGCCGCAAGGAGTCGCGCGCGCGGATCGACGAGGCGGCCGCGACCGCGATCCTGCAAGCGTGGCTCGACGCGCGCGCGCGGCGCCGGGCGGCGAAGGCGCGATGAGCACGTCGGAGGCGAAGGTCCCGCTCTCGGGCAAGGGCGAGCGCCGCAAGCGCAAGGGCCGGCGCCGCACGTCGAGCAAGCCGGACGGCAAGCCGCGAAAGACCTGGCTGATCTGGCTCCTCGCCGGCGCGCTCCTCGCCGTCTTCTTCACGTACCTCTTCGTGATCTTCCCGTCGCGCGGCGGACCGGGCACCGGCAAGGACGTCGAGGTCGTCGTCGATCGCGACGAGCCCGCGTCGGCGGTCGCGGAGAAGCTCGCCGCCGCGGGCCTCCTCTCGTCGCCGCGCGTCTTCGCGCTGTACGTGAAGATCACCGGTCTCCGCGCGGCGCCGGGCCAGCACCTCCTCACCGACGACGCGAGCCCGCACGAGCTCGTCCGGCGCCTCGAGCGCGAAGGTCACGCGGCGCGCGCGAAGGTGACGATCCCGGAGGGCTTCACGCGCTTCGACATCGCGAAGCGGCTCCAGGCGCTCCACGTCGCGTGGAGCCAGGCCTTCCTCGACGCGTCGTCGAGCGCGGAGCTGTTGCGCGAGGTGGGGATCGACGGCGACAGCGCGGAGGGCTACCTCTTCCCCGCGACGTACGAGCTCCCGTACGACAGCGATCCGAAGGAGATCGTGCGGCGGCTCGTGGCGGAGCTCGATCGACGGTGGGTGCAGCTCGAGCAGAACCACCGCCTCGGTCGCGCGCAGCTCGAGCAGAGCCTCGGCTGGAACAAGCGCGAGATCCTCACCCTCGCGTCGATGGTCGAGAAGGAGGCCGCGGTCGACGACGAGCGCCCCATCATCGCGAGCGTGTTCTTGAACCGCCTCCGCGATCCGGCGTTCAAGCGCAAGGTGCTGCAGTGCGATCCGACGTCGGGCTACGGCTGCCTCGCGCTGCGCGACAAGATCCCGGCGTGCGCGGGCTACACCGGGAAGGTCACGCACGCGATCAACGTCGACCCCGCGAACACGTACTCGACCTACGTGCACGAGGGCCTGCCGCCGGGCCCGATCGCGAACCCGGGGACGAAGTCGCTCCAGGCCGTGCTCGCCCCCGCCACCACGAAGTACCTCTACTTCGTCGTCCGCGGCGATCGGCGGCACGCCTTCAGCGAGACGCTCGAGGAGCACAACACGGCAGTGAAGGACTTTCGCGAACGTACGTCGAAGGATCACTAACCCGGTCGCACACGAGCGCGACCTTGCGATAGGATCCCTCGTCATGACCCGCTTCCGTTTCCTCTTCGCCGTCGTCCTGGGGCTCTTCCTCACGTTCACGCTCGGCGCCTCGGCGCAGGGAATGATCCACACGGGCGACGCGATCCGCACGAAGTCGGTCGGTCCGTTCACGGCGAAGGTCTACGCGATCCGTCACGACATGGCGTCGGCGCCGCCGCAGAAGACGAAGCAGGCGGTCATCGACGCGGACGTGAACAAGGTCTTCACCTGGGTCATGCTCCGCGACGTCGACAGCTCGAAGATCCAGAAGGCGCTCCGCGACGCGTTCGCGATGAACGGCTACGGCGACGCCGGCAAGATCGGCCAGTTCGTCGGGGCGTTCAGCAAGGAAGAGGTCAAGGAGAAGTCCACCGTCGTCATCAGCTACAACGCGACGTCGAAGGCGGTGACGATCACGGTGAAGGACGGCTCCTCGGCCACGGTCGCGGGCGCCGACTTCATGAAGGCGGTCTGGCGGATCTGGCTCGGCAAGATCGACCAGCCTTCGATGGGCGATCAGCTGATCGCGAAGCTCCCCGGCTGATCGTTGCAGCCCTGGCAGCAGGCCGCGCTCGGGGCCTCGTGCCTCATCGCGTTCCACTACCTGCTCCTCCGCGCCGCCGCGGGTCGAGTCGGTGACTCGCTCGGGGCGTTGATCCTCGAGGGCACCGCCGCGCTCGGCATCTTCGTGTACTGGCTCTCCGTGCGCCCGGACGCGACGCCGGCGACGCGCACCGGCGTCGTCCTCGCGGCGCTGTCGGGGCTCGGCATCTCGGGCGGGAGCATCCTCCTCTTCTTCGCGCTCCGGCGCGGAGGTCCGGTCGCCGCGACCGGCACGATCGTCCTCGGCGGCGGCGTCGCGATCAGCGCCCTCCTCGCGCCCATTCTCTTCAAGGAGCCGCTCACGCTTCGTCGTATCGTGGGCGTGCTCTTCGGGATCGTCGCGATGGTGATCCTGTCGACGGAGAAGCCCACATGACGATCCACGTCCTCGCCGGAGACATCGGCGGCACCCGCGCCCGCTTCGCGATCTTCGAGGTCAGCGGAGCGATGCCGCGCCTCGTTCACCAGGACACGCTCGAGAGCCGCTCCTACCGCACGTTCGAAGCGTGCCTGAAGGACTTCCTCGATCGCGGCCGCCTCTCGATCGCGGCGGCGAGCATGGGCATCGCCGGTCCCGTCGTCGACCAGCGCGTGAAGACGACGAACCTCCCGTGGACGATCGACGCGCGGTCGCTCACGAAGCGCTTCGCGATCGAGAAGGTCACCCTCTTGAACGATCTCGTCGCGGCCGGTCTCGGCGCGATCGCGTCGCCGCCCAAGAACGTGGTGTCGGTCTACAACGGGCGGCCGAAGACGAAGGGCGGCAACCTCGCCGTCATCGCCGCAGGGACCGGCCTCGGCGAGGCGATGTTCATCTGGGACGGCGACGAGCACATCGCGTGCGCGACGGAGGGCGGCCACACCGACTTCGCGCCGCGGAACGGGGTCGAGGACGAGCTCCTCGCGTACCTCCGCGCCGAGTACGGCCGCGTCAGCTACGAGCGCATCGCGTCGGGGTCCACCATCTCCGTCGTCCATCGCTTCTTCGTCCAGGAGCAGCGGGTCAAGGAGTCGAAGGACGCGGCGGCGAAGGTGGCGAACGCGGAGGATCCGAACGTCGCGATCGTCGAGCTCGCGCTGAGCGGAAAGAGCGAGGCGGCGACGCGCGCGCTCGATCTCTGGTGCAGCGTCTACGGCTCGGAGGCGGGCAACCTCGCGCTCAAGTCCCTCTCGACCGCGGGCGTGTTCCTCTGCGGAGGCGTCTCCGGCTCGCTCGCCTCCGTGCTCGCGAGCGGCCTCCCTTCACGCAAGAAGCGCAAGGGCGCGAGCCCCTTCATCGAGGCGTTCCTCGACAAGGGCCGCCTCCGCCCCGTCGTCGAGGCGATCCCGGTCGCGGTGTGCATGGAGAAGAAGGCGGGCCTCCTCGGCGCCGCGACCCACGCCGCGAGCGCCGCGCTCGCGGACAAGAAGAAGAAGACACGCTCACGCTGAGGTGTTGCAGTTGACTACAGCGGCGGGGCGAGCTCCGTCTGCGTCTGTAGACGACACGAGGGTGGCAGTTTAGCGTGCGGCCCATGGCGCGCGAATACTCTCCGAAAGAAGTCGAGCTGGCCGTCAACGCGATCAAGACGCTGTCGATCGACGGCGTCGAGAAAGCGAACAGCGGACACCCCGGGACGCCGATGGGGCTCGCGGACATCTCGTTCGAGATCTTCTCGCGCTACCTCCGCTACGACCCGAAAGACCCGAGTTGGATCGGTCGCGACCGCTTCGTGCTCTCGTGCGGCCACGCGTCGATGCTCGTCTACTCGATGCTGCACCTCGCGGGGTACGACCTGTCGCTCGACGACCTGAAGAACTTCCGGCAGTGGGACTCGAAGACGCCGGGCCACCCCGAGCACACCCACACGCCGGGGGTGGAGACGACGACGGGCCCGCTCGGGCAGGGGATCGGCAACGCGGTCGGCTTCGCGCTCGGCGCGCACCTCAAGGCCGCGCGCTTCGGCAAGGCCTACGACGCGGTGCGCGTCTTCGCGCTCTGCTCCGACGGCGACGTGATGGAAGGCGTCGCGGCGGAGGCGTCGAGCCTCGCCGGCCACCTCGGCCTCGCGAACCTCGTCATGATCTACGACGACAACAAGATCACGATCGAGGGCGAGACCGATCTCGCGTTCAGCGAGGACGTCGGCAAGCGCTACGAGTCGTACGGCTGGTTCGTGCAGCGCATCGACGGCCACGACCACGTCCAGATCCGGAAGGCGATCGACGCCGCCCTCGCGCAGAAGGACAAGCCCTCCTTCATCGTCGCGCGCACGCACATCGCGAACGGCGCCCCGAACGCGCACGACACCGCGGAGGCGCACGGCGCGCCGCTCGGCAAGGAGGAGATCGCCCTCACGAAGAAGGGGATGGGCTGGGACGAGAACAAGCACTTCCACGTCCCGGACGAGGTGTACGCGCTCTTCAAGGACCGCGCGGCCGACAACCAGAAGGACAAGGCGGCGTGGCAGGCCGACGTCGACGCGTGGAAGAAGGCGAACGCGGAGCTCGCGGCGCAGCTCGACAAGTTCGAGGCGCGCTACGTGCCGGAGGATCTCTACGAGCAGCTCCTGAAAGCGCTGCCGGAGAAGGAGGACGCGACGCGCAACATCTCGAACGCGATCCAGCAGATCGTCGCGGAGAAGGTGCCCTCGCTCATCGGCGGCTCCGCCGACCTCGCCCCGTCGACGAAGACGCTCATCAAGAAGAGCGGCAGCATCGCGAAGAGCTCGTTCGAAGGACGGAACCTCCACTTCGGCATCCGCGAGCACGGCATGGGCGCGGTCTGCAACGCGCTCGCGCTCTCGGGCGGCATCATCCCCTACGGCGCGACGTTCCTCATCTTCAGCGACTACATGCGCCCGAGCATCCGCCTCTCCGCGCTCGGCGACATGCAAGTCTTGTGGATCTTCACCCACGACTCGGTCTTCCTCGGCGAAGACGGTCCGACCCACCAGCCGGTCGAGCAGCTCTGGGCGCTCCGCCACATCCCGCACCTCGCCGTCGTCCGTCCCGCCGACGCGCTCGAGACCGCGGCGGCGTGGGCGCTCGCGCTTTCACGCAAGAAGGCGCCGACCGCGTTCTCTCTCACGCGCCAGAAGCTCCCGCACTTCAAGCGCGACGACGGCTTCGATCCGAAGGACGTGCTGAAGGGCGCGTACATCGCGCAGGAGGCGACGGGCGGGAAGCCCGACGTCGTCCTCATCGCGACGGGGAGCGAGGTGCAGCTCGCGGTCGGGGCGCGCGAGCGGCTCGAGAAGGCGGGGAAGAAGGTGCGCGTCGTGAGCGCGCCCTGCCTCGACGTCTTCGAGGAGCAGGACAAGGCGTACCGCGACAAGGTCCTCCCGCCGGGGACGAAGCGCGCGTCGATCGAGGCGGGCATCACGCTGCCGTGGCGCGCGTGGGTCGGCGACGGCGGTCTCACGATCGGCATCGATCGCTACGGCGCGAGCGCGCCCGACAAGATCATCGCGCAGAAGCTCGGCTTCACCGTCGACGCGGTCACGGAGAAGCTCACCACCTGGCTCGGGTGAGCCGCGCCGTCGCGGCGGTTCTCCTCCTCGCTTGCGGCGCGCCGATCCGCTCGGCGCCCGCGAGCGCGCGCGTCGTCGAGCCCGCTCCGGTCGCGACCGCAGCCGCGACCCCGCCGCCTCCCGAGCCCGAGCCCGCGCCCGCGCCCGACGAGGACGCGGTGACGTGCGCGAAGCTGCCGCCGCGCGTGACGAGCGGGCTGCCGGCGGGCAAGGTCGTCGCCTACGACGCGAACGTCCAGGCCGCGAAGCGCATCTACGCGTCGCTCGCGGTGGAGCCGAAGCCCGGCGCGGACGTGACGACGACGGGCGCGCGTATCGCGTGGCTCCGGACCTGCTTCCGCGAGTGGTACACGTGGCGCGAGGAAGGGCTCCGCGCGGGCGACGAGCGCGTCGAAGCGGCGGGGCGGGGGACCGAGCGCGCGTCGATGGTGTTCGCGGCGAAGCTCTGGTCGGCGGAGGCGTGGACCGCGTTCGCGCACGCCGCGCTCCAGGCCGCCGCGGCGGCGGAGCCGATCGCGCGACGTCGCGGCGACCAGCCGAGCTTCGTCGACGCGACGCGCGTCGGGCTGCGCCGGCCGCTCGCGGACGCGACGGGGTGGGTCCTCGAGGTCTGCGCCAACGCGAGCCTCGATCCCTCCGAGCGCCGCCGCTGCGACGCGCTCCTCCCCGCGGTGGACGACGTCCTCCGCCGAGACGTGAGCCCCTCGCGATGACCCGTTCGGGAGCGCCGCACCGTTCGCCGACTCCGCGCCTCGCTGCGTGCGCGATCGTGACGGTGACGCTGCTCGCCGGCGGTCGCGCGTCGGCGCAGAACGCGGACCCCTTCTTCTTCGGTGACGAGGCGGCGCTCGGCAGCGGCGCGGTCGTCGCGTCGGGGCGGGACTCGGGCGCGTTCTGGTACAACCCCGCCGGCTTCGGCGGCCTGAAGCGCGGGCTCGTCAGCGCGAGCGCGTCGACGTTCGGGATCCGGCTCCGCACGGTGCCGAACGCGCTGCGGCTGCGGGTCGGCGGACAAGACTCGGGGATCGATCTCTCGTCCGCCGACATCATCAGCGTGCCCAACGCCGTCGTCGCCGCGACGCAGATCGGCGAGAAGTCCGCGCTCGCGGGCGGCCTCCTCATGACCGAGCGCGACCTCCGCTCCGCGTTCGGCGCGACGACCGATCAGCCCGGCCGCTCGCTCGACGGCGCGCCGCTCGTCACGTCGCAGCGGCTCGACATCCAGGCCGACACGGCGAAGTACCACGTCGGCGCGGCGTTCGCGACGCAGCTCCTCGCCCAGCTCCGCCTCGGCGCCGCGCTCTACGGCACGTACACGAAGGCGGCCGTGGGCGCGTCGTACGCGTTCGGCGCGACGAACACGACCGAGCCGTCGACCGAGCGCGTCTTCGTGCTCGCGGCGGGCCGCGAGACGAGCAGCGCCATCGGCGTCACCGCGTCGCTCGGCGCGCAGTACGAGGTCACGCCGAAGGTCGCGGCCGGCCTCACCGTGCGCCTCCCCGAGGTCGCGCTCTCGCAGTCGGTCGAGGGCGGGGCGGTGATCGGCACCGGCGCGGTGAGCACGACTGATCCCGGCGTCGCCGACCTCGTCCGCGAGCCGGCGCAGCGCGCCAACGCGGCCGGCACCTTCGTCGCGCCCACCCGCGTCCTCGCCGGCGTCGCGTACGCGCTCGGGCCGCCGCAGAGCTGGGTCGAGTTCGGCGTCGACTTCGCGCACGGCCTCCCCGCCTCGGAGCTCGCCGACGCGCGGCAGCCGGCGGTCAACGGCCGGGTCGGTGTAAGATACATGCTCTCGCCGGCCTGGATCGTCGGCGGCGGCGTCTTCACCGATTTCGCGACGAGGGCGCGCCTCGGCGAGCTCGTCGTCGGGGACCGCGTCGACTACTACGGGCTGACCGCGGGCGTGAGCAAGCGGACGCCGCTCTCGCTCCGGCAGGACCCGTCGCCCGAGGCGCTCGTCCTCGTCACGACCTTCTCGCTCCGCTCCTCGATCGGCTTCGGGCAGGCCCGCGCGGCGACGATCGACCTCGACGATCCGAACGCCCAGCGCGACGACCGCTCCGACGTCACGTACTTCGAGCTGATGCCGTACCTCGGCTCGGCCGTCGTCTTCTGATCCCGATCACCCCGGCTAGGACCGGATCCGAAGCCTCGACGCGACACCACCGTCCTCACTGGGGGAACGGCGGCCCGTGGATCGCCGCAAGATTCTGAAATCCCTCGCATATGGGGAAGGGTACGCAACTGGCGCACAGCGGCACCGCGGTTGCAACCATGGGTTTTCATGCGTTTCTCGACCGCTCGGAACCTCGCCTTCGGCGCCCTCGTCGCCGCCGCGACGTGGGCCACCCCCGCCTTCGCCGACGACATCGACCGCCCGACCCTCGTGCGCGACAAGCCGCTCGACGGCACCTCGGAGACCACCGGCGCGACGTCGAAGACGGTCGGGTTCCCCTACCACGTGTACACGGCCAAGACGGACGGCTTCGTGCGGATCCAGATGGAGACGACGAACGTGAACCCGCGCGACAACGGCGGGAAGGCGTGGCGCCCGTACCTCCGCGTCATCAGCCACTCGAACGAGGACCGCCACGGCGAGGCCTGGTCGACGAACGGCCAGCAGAACGATCGCTCGACGGGGCGCGCCCAGCTCGTCCTCCGCGTGAAGGCCGGTGAGAAGTTCACCGTCATCGCGAGCATGGCCCAGAACTTCGTCGTGAAGCGGCCGGACGCGGTCGCGAACTACAAGCTGATCGTGACCGAGGTGGCCCAATGAAAACGCGGCTCGCTCCCCTCTTTCTCGCCTTCACCGTATTCGCCGCTTGCGCCGATCCGTCGGACGAGGACGTCGCCGGCACCGAAGAGGCGGTCCGCGGCCAGGACTCGCTCGACCGGCCGACCGACACGAAGGTCGACCTCGAGCCGGGCCTCTGGCACGACAACAAGCTCGTCCCCGGCGAGGGCTGGCACGTCTATCACTTCACCGCGAAGGAGGACGGCATCGTCACGTTCCAGATGCAGGCGCCGGCGGGGCACCCGAACCTCTGGTCGTACCTCCGCATCGTGAACCCCTCCAACAACAACGAGATCTGGGCGAGCGTCGGCAACAAGCGGACGAACCTCTGCGAGGTCATCGTCCCGGTGACGAAGGGCACGTACTACGACGTCATCGTCACGTCGCAGGAGAACTCGCTCCTCGTGAACGGCGCGCGCCAGAAGACCGACGGCCCCTACACCGTCGCGGTGTCGCCCGTCGACGTCACGTTCCCCGAGTGATCGAGCGATGAAGACCTCTCGTCTGCTCGCCCTCCTCCTCGCCGCCGCCGCCGCCGCGTGCGCGCCCGCGCTCGAAGACGACGCGGCCTCGAGCGACTCCGCGCAGACGGAGCGCACCCCGGACCTGCGGCCCGAGCTCGCGCAGATGAACGACGTCTCGATCCTCTTCCCGCTCGCGAAGGACGACGGCGAGCTCGCGGGCCTCATCCCGGCGAGCAAGGTCATCGCGGCCGAGTCGTACGAGAAGGCCTTCGGCGCGCCGGGCACCCTCCTCGTCGGCGGCACGCCCGCCGCGCCGCCCCACGCGAGCCTCAAGGTCGTCGCGGCGCGCTTCGATCCCTGCTTCGGCGACGCGTGCGAGAGCCAGGTCCGCCTCGTCCTCCAGCCGGTGAAGGTGAGCGGCGGTGCGGACGACACCGCGATCCACGCGTTCTACCCGATGTCGCGCGACGAGCTGAAGGACACCGTAGAGAGCGTCATCGCGGTCCGCCGCGCGAACGCCGGCGACGCGCGGCTCGGCGCGCTCGGCCCGCACCCGCTCATGAAGAAGGAAGGCCTCCTCGGCAAGACGAGCAAGGCGCTCCGCGCGATCCTCGAGGAGGCCGCGACGCCCGAGCGCCTCACGCGGATGACGGTGTTCACGACGAGCGGCCTCGGCACGGCCTGGAACTTCACCGGCTTCGATCTCGCGGACGGCGCGGCGACGCGGATGCCGATCCCGAACATCCCCGGCGCGGAGATGGTCGCCTTCTTCGCCGGCTTTCGCCCCGGCGAGCTCTCGGGCGAGCCCCCGTTCACGCCGGCGGTCAAGGACGCGAAGGCGGAGGACAACATGCAGCTCCTCGGCAACGGCACGTGGGCGTCGCGCGCTTCGGTGAAGGCCGAGGACCGCCAGCGCGCGATCGACGCCGCGGTGCGGATCGAGAACCCGACCCTGCACTCGCCCGACACGGTCGACTGCGCGAGCTGCCACGCCGCGGAGCCGGCGCGGCGCCTCGTCGGCGAGAAGAAGCTGAAGCTCACCGCCAGCCGCGACGCGGCCTTCGTCGCCGACGATCTCTTCGTCCCCGCCGCCGAGACCGCGCTCACGAGCGCCGGCGCGCCCGGCATCAACGTCCACATGTTCAGCTACAAGGGCACCGACGCCGGCGTCCACCAGCGCACCGTCAACGAGACCGCTGCGGTCGTCGCGTACATGAACGAAAAGGTCCTCGACGCGCGCCGCCAGTAGCGCCACGTTTCGGCGGGAGTTAGCCTCGTCGAGAGCGATGGGGCGGAGAGGTGCCGCGTTCGGGGTTGTCGTGGTCGTCGTCGCCGCTTGCGGCGTCTACGGCGAGGACTCCGATCGGATCGCGCCGGCGCCGGAGGTGAAGGGGGACGCGTCCACGACCCTCGAGGCGTCGTCGTCGCGTCCGTGCGGGTGCGGCCCGCACGAGACCTGCGACGAATCGAGCGGCGCGCCGGTCTGCTCGTGCGCGACGGGCTACACGCGCGCGGACGAGGGCGCGCCGTGCGCGTGGACCGGCGGCCCGCGCGATCCGGGCTTCCAGAACGATCCCGCCGGAGCGTGGACGACGTTCGACGGCGCGACGGTCGATCCGTCGATCGCCGGCCGCGTCGACCCCGGGATCCTGCGGTTCAATCAGACGCTCCTCTCCTCGCCACAAGGCGGCGCGGAGCAGTCCTTCGCGATGCCGGCGTATGCGGACGCCGAGCCCTTCGCGCTCGTCGTCTCTCCGTTCTGCGACTCGGGCTGCAACTTCCCGCTGATCACCGTCCACCTCGACGGCCGCCGCCACTCCCTCGGCCGGATCACCGCGCCGAGCCGCACGTGCCTCGGCGATCGCGGGTACGGCGGGGTCTTGCGCCTCCGTCTGTCGGCGGGGAGCGTCGCGTTCCCGTCCGGAGCGATGATGGGGCTCGACAACGTCGCGATCGAGCCCGCGCCCGACTGTCCGCTCCCCGGCGTCGTGGTCAACGGCGACTTCGAGAGCACCGGCGGCTGGGTCGCGAGCGGCGAAGGCGCGGAGGTGACGCTCTCGGGCGGGACGGGCGGCGGGCGCGCGGGGCGGCTTCGACCCGCGAAGGCCTGCGACGCTCCCACGCTGGCGGCCACGCTCTCGGTGCCCGGCGCGAGCATGGCGAACCCGGCGCTGCGCTTCACGCTGCGAGGAACGACGGGGGATCGGATGGCGGTCGAGGTCGGCGGCACGTCGATCGGCGCCGCGACGGGGAAGAACGTCTTCGAGACCTTGAACGCGTGCCTGCCGGAGTGGTCGCGCGGCCTCACGCTCCCGCTCCGCTTCTCGCCGATCCGCGCGAACGGAGCGGCGTGCGACGCGCCGAACGACGCCGAGTTCCTCATCGACGACGTCGAGGTCGTGTCCGATCCCACGTGCGCGGACCTCGTCGACGACGGCGGCTTCGAGCGCACGAGCTCGTTCTCTCCGTGGCGGACGTCGTTCTCCGGCATGGGCTCGTTCGTGCGCGAACGATCCAATCCGCGCTCCGGCGCCGGATACGGCGTCCTCCAGAGCGACTGCAGCAGCGCGTCGCTGACGCAGATGGTCACGATCCCCGACCCGGCGCCCGGGATGGGCGGCCCTCAGCTCCGCTACTGGTACAAGGCGTTCCAGAGCGGCCCGGTGAAGTTCTCCGGACCCGCCGAGATGGCGCCGGCGAGCACGTGGACGCTCGCGACGGCGTGCCTCGATCCCAAGGCGTCCGACCGACCGTATTCGCTCTCCTTCTCGCTCTTGGGCGACACGGGCTGCACCAGCGCGAGCCTCCACCTCGACGACGTCGCGATCGTGCACGATCGATCGTGCCCGGAGTGACGCGCCTCAGGTCATCCCGCCCGCGGCCTTGTCGATCGCCCACGTGATCGAGCCGCGGAAGTCGCGGATGACGCGGCCCGGTGTCTGGCGGACGTCGCCGCTCGTCGCCCAGATGCGCTCGAGCGGCTCGTGCTTCGACTTGCCGGTGACGATGACCACGGTCGCCTTCGCGTTCTCGAGGACCGGCACGGTGAGGGTGAGGCGCGCCTCGCGGCCCTTGTCCTTCGCCTCCGGGATCGCGGCGACGAGGCGATCGGTGATCGTGTGCGCGTCGTCGCCGGGGAAGAGCGAGGCGGTGTGCCCGTCGTCGCCGACGCCCATCACGAGGAGATCGAGCGCGGGAAGACCGGCGACCTTGCTCGCGACCGTGTTCCGCAGCTCCTCGTCGTACGCCGCCGCCGCCGCGCCGGGATCGTCTTCACCGCGCATGCGATGCACGTTGGCGGGCGGGATCGCGATCGCGTCGAGGAGCGCCTTCTTCGCGAGCAGGTAGTTGCTGCGCTCGTGATCGGGCGGCACGCAGCGCTCGTCGACCCAGTAGACGTGGACCTTGTTCCAGTCGATCGCCTGCTTCGCGAGGAGCTGGTACGCGAGGACGGGGGAGCTGCCGCCCGAGAGCGCGATCGTGGCGACGGCGCGCTCCTTGATCGCCTCGTGGATCGCGCGCGTCATCCGCGCAGAGGCCTCGCGCGCGACCTCCTCCAGCGTCGGCGCCGCGATGAGGACGCCGGGGACGACCTTGGTCACCATCAGGACACCGTGAGCCCGTCTTCGACGAGGGCCTCCGCGAACGCGACCGACTCGTCGAACGCGACGTCGTGGGCGGGGCGGTGGAGCGTGCGCTCGAGCCACTTCGCCGCCTTGTTCGAGCCGAGGCGCACGCGATGCTCGATCGGCGCGTGCGCGCCGAGGGTGAGGCGCCAGACGAGCACGTCGGCGTCGACCGTGGTCGCGGACGAGTGCGACGGTCCGGTCGCGAGCTCGCGCTCGATCGCGCCGAGGAGCTTCGTGTCGCCGTCGGCGACCTCGACCTCGAGCGCGGCGAGGATCTGCGGCGCGGTCCCGGCGGGGCGGGGGACCGCGCCGAGCTCGATCGCGACGTTGCCGCCGTCGGCGTTCTTCACCCGCACCGCGCCGCCGAGGCGCGCGATCTTCCACCCGAGCCGCGTGCCCAGCCACCCGAGCATGAGCGCGGCCTCCGGTCCGATGCGCGCGCCGTGATCGCCGGCCTGCTTCAGCTTCACGCGGCTGATCTTCGGCGCGAGCTCGCGGTGCTCGGTCGCGTCGAAGAAGCGCGCGAGGAGCTCCTGCCACGCCGCGACGCGCGTCCAGGCGAGGTCCATGATCCGCGGCGCGTTCGGCTGCTTGCGCGCCCACGCTGCGACCTGGATGACGCTCGTGATGGAGGTGTACTCGCTGTCGAGGATGATGCGGTGCGCGTCGTTGGCGAGGTCCTCGAAGACGGGATCCTCGACGTGCACCTTCCCGAGCCACACGAGCGCGGTCGGGATCTCGGGGACGAGGAACGCCTCCATCGCGCTCGCGGCGCGGGCGGCGCCGTCGCCGCGGCACTTGAGGACGATGCGCTCGGAGCAGATCTTCTTGCCGCCCTCGAGCGAGCAGACCGCGGTCGCGGAGCCGGAGAGCTCGTCGCCGCTCGCGTCCGGCTCGATCGACGCGAGGATCGCGCGCGCGGGGATGCTCGCGGTCACCTCGTCGACGACGGGGGTGTAGCGATCGAGGAGCTCGCTCGTCGGCGCGACGACCTCGATGTTCATCGTGCAGACGCGCGAGAGCGGCACGTCGGCCGGGTCCTCCGGCGCGGTCCAGAGCGCGCGCAGCTCCTTGTCGAGCTTCGCGATGACGCCGGCGGAGGTGGTGCTCACGGCTTCCTCCAGCGCCGCCCGTCGCGCGCGAGGAGGTCGTCGGCCTGCTCGGGGCCCCACGATCCCGAGCTGTACGTCGGCGGCGCGGTCGACTGCTCCGCCCACGCGTCGATGACGGGATCCATGAACGCCCACTGCTCCTCGACCTCGTCGCGCCGGGTGAAGAGCGTGGCGTCGCCGCGCATCGCGTCGAGGAGGAGGCGCTCGTAGGCCTCGGGCGTGTTCGATCCGAACGCGCTCCCGTAGCGGAAGTCCATCGCGACGTCGCGGAGGATGGTGGCGTTCCCCGGCTCCTTCGTCGTGAAGCGGAGCGAGATGCCTTCGTCGGGCTGGACGCGCACGGCGAGGACGTTCTGCGAGATGCCGCCGTCGGGCGCGTTGAAGAGCGAGTGCGGCACCTTCTTGAACTGGATCGCGATCTCGGTCACGCGGCGCGCGAGGCGCTTGCCGGCGCGCACGTAGAAGGGGACCCCGCCCCAGCGCCAGTTGTCGACGAAGAGCTTCATCGCGACGAACGTGTCGATCTTGGAGTCCTTCGCGACGTCCGGCTCCTCGCGGTAGGCCTTCACCTCGTCGCCCTTCACGAAGCCGCGCCCGTACTGGCCGCGCACCACGCCCTCGCGCACCATCGTGCGCTCCATCCGGCGGAGCGACTTGAGGACCTTCACCTTCTCGTCGCGCACCGCGTCGGCCGAGAGCGAGATCGGCGGCTCCATCGCGGTGAGGCAGAGGAGCTGCATCAGGTGGTTCTCGACGATGTCCTTCGTGACGCCGGTCTGCTCGTAGAACTTGCCGCGCCCCTCGACCCCGATCTCCTCCGCGACCGTGATCTGCACGTGGTCGACGTGCTCGCGGCTCCAGATCGGCTCGAAGAGGGAGTTCGCGAAGCGGAAGACGAGGAGGTTCTGGACCGTCTCCTTGCCGAGGTAGTGATCGATGCGGAACACCTGCGACTCCGCGAAAGCGTGCGCGATGACGTCGTTCAGCTCGATCGAGCTCTCGAGGTCGTCGCCGAACGGCTTCTCGATGATGACGCGCGTCCACGCGCCGCCGGTGCGCTCGGCGGCGGCGTCGTTGACGAGGCCGCCGTCCTTCAGGTGCTTCACGATCGTCTCGAACTCGGCGGGCGGGACGGCGAGGTAGTAGAGGCGGTTGCCGCGCGTGCCGCGCTCTGCGTCGAGCTCCTCGAGGTGCTTCTTGAGGTCGACGTAGGTCTGGGCCTGGTCGAAGGAGCCGCGCACGTAGGAGATGCCGCGCTCGAAGTCCTCCCAGACCGCCGCGTCGATCGGCTTCCGGCGCGAGAACTGCGAGACGCCCTCCTTCATCTCGGCGCGGAACTGCTCGTTCGACTTCTCGCGCCGCGCGACGCCGACGGTGGCGAAGCCGCTCGGGAGCGAGCGCGAGAGGCCGAGGTTGTAGATCGCAGGCATCAGCTTGCGTCGCGTGAGGTCGCCGGAGGCGCCGAAGATGACGAGCGCGCACGCGTCGCCGGTGCGGTCTTCCACGAGGCCCTTACGAAGCGGATTGGCGGGAGCGGTCATGGTGGGTCCTCAAGCCTTCGTGACGGCGTGGCCGCCGAACTGGTTGCGGAGCGCGGCAAGGACACGGAGCCCGAAGGGGTTGTCCTTGCGCGAGTCGAAGCGGGCGAAGAGGCTGAGCGCGATCGTGGGGAGCGCGACGCCGAGGCGCACCGCCTCGTCGACCGTCCAGCGTCCCTCGCCCGAGTCGTTGACGTAGGCCTTGAGCTTCGAGAGCTCCGGGTCCTCGTTGAACGCGTTCTCGGCGAGCTCGCACAACCACGAGCGCACCACGCTCCCGCGGTTCCACACCCGCGTGACCTTGCGGAGGTCGAATTTGTAGTCGCACTCCTTGAGGAGCTCGAAGCCCTCCGCGTACGCCTGCATCATCGCGTACTCGATCCCGTTGTGGACCATCTTCACGTAGTGTCCCGCGCCGGCGGAGCCGAAGTAGGCGAGCCCGTCCTTCGGCGCGAGCGTCGTCAGCGCCGGGAGCACCGCCTCGTACGCGCTCTCGTCGCCGCCGATCATGAGGCAGTACCCGTTCGCGAGCCCCCACACCCCGCCGCTCGTCCCCGCGTCGAGGAAACGGATCTGCTTGTCGGCGAGCTCCTTCGCGCGGCGGACCGAGTCCTTGAAGTTCGAGTTGCCGCCGTCGATGAGGATGTCGTTCGGCGCGAGGAGCTGCGAGAGCTCGACGATGGTGTCCTCGGTCGGCGCGCCGGCGGGGACCATGATCCACACCGCGCGCGGACCGCTGAGCTTCGCGACGACCTCGGCGAGCGACCCCGCCGCGACCATCCCTTCCTTCGCGAGCGCGGCGACGACGGCCGGGTCGCGGTCGTAGCCGACGACCTCGTGTCCACCTTTGACGAGGCGCCGCACCATGTTGCCCCCCATCTTGCCGAGCCCGACGATCGCGATCTGCATGGCGCGGCGAGGATAAACCCGAGTCGTGTCGCCGCGTACTAGAGAGGAGACGGTGTTGCCATTCGAAACGATCCCAACCCGGACCGTGACCGCGGTGTCATGCGTGTCGGGATCACGACACGTGTGCACAGAATTTCGCGGACTTTACGAGGCCTTGCGCTGAAGAGTCAGGTGCTTAGGTTCTCCGTCATGCAAAACGACGCCCACAGCACAGAGGTCTCTGGCCGTCTGCTCGGCATCGTGCGCGTGGTCGTCGGCGGCCACGTCTGCGATCTCGCCGTGCAGTCGGTGCCGTTCGACTCCGACGGCCAGCGCGCCGCGGGAGGTTTCTTCGTCCAAGGCGATCAGCTCGGCATTCTCGTCGACGACGCCGCCACCGCCGCGCAGGTCCAGGCTCAAATCGAGGCCGGGACCGCCGAGGCCGTCCGCCACCTCTCGAGGAAGTACCTCAACTGAACTTCGGTCGGGCTGAGCCGTTAACCCCCTCAGCTCACACAGAATCATTGCGTCAGCGACGCGCATCGAGCTCGTCGCATCGGAACAAACCGGACAGCTCGGACGTCTCGTCGCTGAGTGGAGACTCTTCTCCGCTCGCCGGGGGGACGTGTGCGCGGTCCCACATCGAGGAGAGCAGTCAGTCATGAATTTCGAGCCCAACGAGACGAACAACCCCCCGACCGAAACCAAGACCGAGGAGACCAAGGCGACCGAGGCCGCCCCGGTGAAGGTCCGCCGTCCGCGAGGCTTCGCGGCGATGGACCGTTCGAAGGTGAGCGAGATCGCGAGCAAGGGCGGCAAGGCCGCGCACGCCGCGGGCACCGCGCACCAGTTCACGAGCGAGGAAGCTCGCGCGGCCGGCAAGAAGGGCGGAGTCGCTCCGCACGTCCGCCGTGGTCGTGGCCCGCGCCAGTCGGCGACGGTCCCGACCGCGACGCCCGCGCCCGCCGGCGCGAAGGAGGAGGCGAAGTCTGCGTGACGGCCACAGGCCGCACCGCAGCACCGAGCTCTCCTCGTTCCGACGACGGTCGGCGAGGTCCACCCGGGCCTCGCCGATCGTTGACCTTTGCTCGAAGAGGGCGCAGAACGAACGCGCGTGAGCCTTCCGCCCGTCCGCGTTCCACATCCGCACGTCGAGGTGCGGGACGACCTGTTGGGGGGGAGCCCCGTCGTCCGCGGTACGCGCGTCCCGGTCCGCCGTTTGTGGGCGTGGCACCGGAAGGGCGTCTCGGTCGAGACGCTGGTGAAGCGCTACCCGTCGCTCGGCTGGGCCAAGGTCCTCGGCGGCCTCGCGTTCGCGTACGACAACGAAGAGCTGGTCGAAGCCGACCTCGACCGCGAGCGCGCGCTCCTCGAGTCCGAGCCCGAAAAAGTCCCCGGCCGCATGGACCAGACGACCCTCCCGTTCGGTGGTGCGAAGAAGTAGGACACGCGGCGCGAGCAGGCACGCGTAGAACTTTTCGCCGCCGAAGGCGTCCCATGTCCGATCATGGGAGCCGCCGAGCGCGCAATGACCGAGAACGATGGGGGCGCGTCCGCGCTGTCGAGAGAGCACGTGGCCCTGATGGGCAAGGTGGCGATGGCGCTCGTCGGCGACGCCGCGAGGGTCGCCGACGTGCTCGAGGAGGTCGCGCGCGAAGCCGCGCGCAGCGACGCGCCGCCGAAGGCCGCGAAGGCGTGGCTGCTCGGTCTCGTGCGCGCCGCCTGCGCGAAGCAGCAGTCGAGGCTGCCGCTCAAGACGCGCGGGTTCGAGTCGGCGCCGACGACGGAGCGCGTCGGCGGGGCGGCGGCGTCGGCGCGGAGCGCGCTCGCGGCGCTGCGGCCGACCGAGCGCGAGGCGGTGGTGCTGTCGATCGTGGGCGGGCTCGGGGTCGAGGAGATCGCGACCGCGTGCAGCATCGACGTCGCGACGGCGAAGACGCGCCTCGAGCGCGGGCTCCAGCAACTGACGGAAGGAGGCGCACGATGAGCGCTGCGGTTTGTGGTCGGGCGCGGGCGGACATCGTCGGGATCCTCGAGGGCGACGAGGCGCTCCGCGATCACGTCGCGCAGTGCGACGACTGTCGCGACGCGGTCCACACGATCGAGCAGGTCACGGCGAAGGTCGCCCCCGCGGGCGACGACTTCGTCGTGAGCGACGTGCTCGCCGATCGCCTCGCCGAGATCGCGGCCGAGGCCGAGCGCGTGAGCGTCACGCGCGTGCGCACGGAGGTGCCGGTCACGCCGAAGAGCGCGCCGGCCGCGAGCGCGAAGAGCCGCCCGAGCCGCCGCTCGATCTGGCTCCTCGTCGCGGCGTGCTTGAGCGTCTCCGCGAGCGCGGTGATCGGCTTCTCGCTCGCCGATCGCCAGCGCTCGCCCGCGATGGCGGCGACGCGCGCGTGGCACGGCAAGGTCGCGAAGATCGCGCGCGCCGGCGCGGACGCGGCGGCCGAGCCGGGCATCTTCGTCGTCGACGGCAAGGACAAGAGGCCGCTCCTCGAAGGCGCCGAGGTGAAGGCCGGCATGCACGTCGCGACCGACGGCAAGACGCGCGCGCGCATCTGGCTCGAGGACGGGACGACGGTGGTGCTCGATCGCGCGACCGACGTGACGGTCGGGAGCGAGCCGCGCACGCTGACCTTGCACGACGGCGCGCTCCTCGCCGACGTCGCCCACATCGCGGGCGCGGCGCCGGCGAGGGTCCAGACGCCGAACGGCGAGGTCCGCGTCCTCGGGACGAAGCTCTCGCTCACCGCGACGCCGGAGCGGACCAACGTCGAGGTGCTCCGCGGCGAGGTCGAGGTCGCGGCCGGCGGCGAGGCGAAGCGGGTGGCGGCGGGGCAGGAGGGCGTCGTCGGCAAGGACGGGAAGGTCGACGTCGCGCCGGCGAACGACCTCGCGCAGCGCGCGGCGTTCGGCGAGCAGCTCATCGCGACGCACAACGAGGACACCGAGGCGCCGGCGAGCGGCCTCGGCGAGCTCCGCGCGAAGCAGCCCGGCAAGAACGACGAGAAGGACCACGCCGTCCGGCTCGCGCGGCACGCGGTGAAGGTCCGCATCGCGGGCAACGTCGCGCGCACGGAGATCGACGAGACGTTCGCGAACGACACCGACGCCGTGCTCGAGGGCATCTACCGCTTCCCGCTCCCGCCGGGCGCGCTCATCGAGCGGCTCGCGCTCGAGGTCGACGGGAAGCTCATCGACGGCGAGTTCGTCGACAAGGCGAAGAGCGCCGCGATCTGGCGCGGCGCGATCCAGAACGCGGCGCCGAAGGCCCCGAAGCCGAAGGAGCAGATCATCTGGGTCCCCGGCCCGTGGCACGACCCCGCGCTCCTCGAGTGGCAGCGCGGCGGCCGCTTCGAGCTCCGCATCTTCCCGATCCCGAAGAAGGGCGCGCGGCGCGTCGTCATCGCGTACACGGAGACGATCGAGCCGGTCTCGGGCGTCCGCCGCTACGTCTATCCGCTGCCGCAGGGCGCCTCGAGCAAGATCACGATCGACGACTTCAGCGTCGACGCGCAGGTCGTCGGCCACGACGCGGCGACGCCGGTGCGCGCGCGCGGCTACGAGCTCGAGAAGAAGAGCGAGGGCGGGATCGATCGCCTCGCGACGTCGATGCAGGGCTTCGTCCCGTCGGGCGATCTCGCGATCGAATACGCGATGAACGACAAGGCGACCGACGTCACGGCGTGGGGCTACCGCGCCGACGCGCCGCCGCCGGATCCGAAGAAGCCGGATCCGATCGGGTCCGATCCGTTCGTCGCGATCGCGCTGCGGCCCAAGCTCCCGAAGTGGTCCGAGAGCAAGCCGCGCGATCAGGTCATCGTCGTCGACGCCGGCCGCACGATGTACGGCGAGCGCTTCGCGCGCGCGAAGCGGCTCGCGGTGCAGATGACGCAGGAGATGGACCGCCGCGATCGCGTCACCGTCATCGCGTGCGACGTCGGCTGCAGGGCGCTGCCGGGCGGCTTCGTCGCGCCGGGCGCGCCGAGCGCGCACGACGTCGACGCGTTCCTGACGAGCGTGACGCCCGACGGCGCGAGCGATCTCGTCGGCGCGGTGCGGGCCGCCGCGAAGCTGGGCGGGCGCGACTCCGCGCGCGATCTCCGCGTCGCGTTGCTCTCCGACGGCGTCGCGACGGCGGGTTATCGCTCGCCGGCGCGGGTCGCGAGCGAGGTCGGCGACGCGCTCGGCGATCCGCGCGCGCTCGTCGTCACGGTGCCGATCGGCGCCGACGCCGACACCGGGCTCCTCGGCGATCTCGCGCGCGGCGGCGGCGGCGTGGTCGTGCCGTACCAGCCCGGCCAGAGGCTCGAGGCGTCGGCGCTCGAGGTCCTCAACGCGACCTACGGCACCACGCTCCGCGACGTCGAGGTCGTGCTCCCGGACGGGCTCCGCGAGATGGCGCCGGCGACGGTCGCGCCGATGCGCGCGGGCTCGGAGACGATCGTCACCGCGCGTATGAGCGGCGACGCGGTGAAGGGCGACATCGTCCTCCGCGGCAAGGTCGGCGGCGATCCGTTCGAGGCGAAGTACCCGATCGAGGTCCGCGCGAGCGACGACGCGGGCAACGCGTTCGTGCCGCGTCTCTTCGCGGCGGCGCGGATCGCCGATCGCGAGCGCACGCCGGGCGCGAACCAGGCCGAGATCGTCGCGCTCTCGCATCGCTTCGCGGTGCCGGCGCGCCAGACCTCGCTCATCGTCCTCGAGAGCGACAAGATGTTCGAGGCGTTCGGGATCGATCGCACCGAGCACGGCCCGCGCTGGACGGGCGAGACGGTCGCGCAGGGCACCACCGTCGCCGCGATCCCGCGCGCGATCGCGGGCGGCGACGATTCGGACGGGCTCGCGAGCGCGTTCTCCGACGAGGACGGGGAGGAGAAGTCGAAGGCCGACAAGGGCCTCGGCCTCGGCAGCCTCGGCGCCGGGAGCGGAGGCGGCGGCTTCGGTCGCGCGGAAGCAGCTCCGCCCGCGCCCGCGCCGGCCGCCGCTCCGACGCTCTCGCAAGAGCAGAAGGCGGGGCCGGCGAAGCGGCGGCCGGCCGCCGACCTGGTGGATCCGTTCAGCGACGCGACCGCGTCGCGGCGCTGGCGCGGCGATCGCGGCGGGCAGTTCATGAAGAAGGTGTTCGTGCGCCGCGCGACGCTCACCGCCGACGCGACGCCGGCGGTCTCCGCGGAGAAGGTCGCCGCCGCGCGCGCGGCCGTCGCCGCCGCGCCGGACGAGCGATCGAAGCACAAGGACCTCGCGAAGCTGCTCGCGCTCTCGGGTCAGCTCGACGAGCTGGAGGAGACCCTCGCGAAGTGGTCCGAGCGCGACCCGCTCGACTTCGACGTCATCGTCGGCCGCGCGGAGATCGCCGCGCGCCGCGGCAACCGCGACACCGCGCTCCGCATCATGGGCGGCGCGCTCGCGGCGAACGCGCTCTCGAACGCGGACGCGTACACGATGGCGCAGACGGTGGCGCGCTCGTTCGAGCGGATGGGACGACCGGAGGGCTGCGCCTTCCACATCGCGGCGGCGGAGATGAAGCCGGCCGATCCCGAGGCGCTCGGGTGGGCGATCAGCTGCGAGCGCGCGGAGGGCCGTTCGGCCTCGGCCGAGCGCTGGCTCGTCGGGCTCAAGGACGCGCAGCGCACCGCGGTCACGAACATGCTCGCCACGCTCGAGCAGAAGCGGACCGAGAGCGCGCGCGGCGACATCGTCGTGAACGCGACCTGGAGCGGCGGCGTCGATCTCGATCTCGCGATCGTCGATCCGTCGGGTCGTCGCTGCGCGGCGGTCACGCGGCTGAAGGGCGCGCGCGTCGAAGGCGCGACCGCGCGCGATCGCGAGACGCTCGCGATGACGTCGAGCGACGGCGGCTCGTTCGCGGTCGAGGTCGTCCGCGCGAACGCGGCAGAGACGACGCCGGTCAGCGGCAACGTGACGATCAAGGCCTTCGGGCAGACGCGCACGGTGCCGTTCACGCTCACCGGCGCGCGGGCGCAGGTCGGCCGCGTCGACGTGCGGTGGGAGCAGGAGCTCGTGCCCGTCACGAACCCGGACGAGATCGCGAACGCGAACGTGCAGGTCGGCGGGGCGCAGTTCGATCGCGCCGCCGCCAACGCGTCGCTCAGCGCGGTCTCGCTGCGTCACTGCAGCGCGAGCGGGCAGGTCGGCACCGGCCACGCGACGATCACGTTCTCGCCGACCGGCGGCGTCTCGCAGGTCGTCGTCGACGATCCGACCTTCAGCGGCACCCCGGCCGGCCGCTGCGTTCAGACGTCGTTCTTCAACGCCCGCGTCCCCGCCTTCACCGGCGCCCCCGTCCGCGTCGGCAAGAGCTTCTCGCTTCAGTGACGAGGGGCTCGCGCCCCGGGTTCTCAGCTGGCTTCGAGGATCTTGACCAGGCTCTCGAGGGCGTCGAGGACGCGGGCGCGTTCGCCGCGCGGGACCTTGTCGAGGAGCGCGCCGAACGCGGCGCCGGCGCCGCTGCTCACGGTCTGGGCGGAGCGGCGGCCGCGGGGCGTCAGGCGCACGTCGGTCTGACGGCCGTCGTCGGAGCCCTTCTGGCGCGCGATGAGGCCGGCGCGCTCGAGCCCCGAGAGGTTGCGGCTCGCGGTCGAAGGGTCGATGCCGAGCAGCGTCGCGAGCGTCGACGTCGAGAGGGCGCCACGCTCGGCGATGAGCTGCAGCGTCTCCGCCTGCTGCGGAGTCACGTCCCCACTGCGCGCCCGCTCCCGCGCGATGCGTCCGAGACCACGAGCAATGGCAAGGAGGGCACGTGCAAACCTGTCCTGGTCGGCCATGGAGGACCCTGTACTCTACAAGTCTTCGTCTCGCGTCAAGGGTCGAGTTGCCTCGACCGGACAAGAGCCCGGATCTGCCGAACAAAGGGGCGTCATTTTCTGACGTGCACGATCGTTCGCCGCGCAGGACCGTTCGCGCCGCGCGGCGCGCGCGGAGCCGCGCTGGCGTGCATCGTCTTTCGTGATCTCGGCATCATAAGAAAGCTCGCCCCTCGGCGCGGTGCGTGCTAACCCCCGAACCGGAAGCCATCGACGTGAACGACGTAGCTCCCAAGCCCGCGACATCGGCCCGCCCCACGACGTGCCGGATGTTCGAGAACGAGCTCCTCGAGAAGTTCTCGCGGATCCATCCGATCACGCCCTTCGTCGTGTACCTGCCGATCCTCGCGACGGCCGGGTACCGCTCCTGGGCGCGCCACGACATCGCCCTCCTGCCCGCGGTGGGCATGGTCGTCGCAGGCCTGTTCTCGTGGACGCTCGCGGAGTACGGCCTCCACCGGTCGATCTTCCACTGGACCAACGACACCGCGTTCGGCCGCCGCTTCCACTTCCTCGCGCACGGCGTCCACCACGAGTTCCCGAACGACAGCGATCGCCTCGTGATGCCGCTCCTCACGAGCGTGCCCCTCGCGGTCATCTTCTACACGCTGTTCAACCTCGTCTTCGGCGGTCCGCGCCTCGCCGAGCCGTTCTTCATCGGCTTCGGCCTCGGCTACCTCGCCTACGACGGCACGCACTACGCCGTCCACCACTTCAAGCAGACCACCCGCCTCGGCAAGTGGATCAAGCGGCACCACATGCTGCACCACCACGCCGATCACTCCGGCGGCTTCGGCGTCTCCTCCCCCCTCTGGGACCTCGTCTTCGGCACGATGCCCCAAGTAAAAAAACTAGCCACCACCCGCAAACCCACCTAACCGCCCCGGCGGCGCAGCCGGCTCGGGCATGGAGAGGAAGGGCTCGGCGGGGCGTGGGCTCGGCAGCCCGCTTGGGCTCGGCGAGGTTTGAGGGCAAAACGGGGCCCCAGAAGCGGCCGCTCCAGCGGTTGCGAAGCAACCCTCGCGCGCAGCGCGAGGGCCGTGTCTGGGGTGGGGGTGTCGGGGGCGAAGCCCCCGACGTCAACGAACGTGCGTATGCACGGGCGAGGAGCCCGCACTCCCCATGACCGGCATCGGCACGGCGCCGACGGACTGGTTCATGACCCGCCCGTTGAGCAGCGCCCCGGCCTGCGCACCGATCACGAACGCGAGCACCGTGCCCACGACGGCGATGCCGAGGACCGCGGACTTCGATGCCACCTTGCTGCTTCCCATGAGACCTCCCAGCGATGCCGTCGATGAAAAGCGAAGAAGAAACGGCGGAGGGTACTGCTGAGACCGCGCGCAGGAGTCAGCTTAGCGACCCTCCTCCGTCCTGCATCGTTGAAGATCGAGCTCGACCCTAATTCGGTGGGACGGGTAGGAGACGCGCGCACAGCATCGTGCTTTCGCATACCGGAATGCTAGGGTGACGCAGTTGGCTGAACCTTCGGGATTCTTGGTCTAACTTCAGAGACACGCGATGACCCAAAAGACGCCCAAGAGCGGCGACGAGGCGAAGAAGTCCGAGATCGGGACCGTGCTCGCCAACCGATACGAGGTGCTTCGCGAGCTCGGACGCGGCGGCATGGGTGTCGTCTACCTGTGCAAGGACATCGTCTCGCACGAGCGCGTCGCGTTGAAGCGACTGCGTCCGCCGGAGGAGGCGAAGGCCACGCGCGCGGAGGAGAGCTGGTGGTTCCAGCAGGAGGCGCGCGCGGTCGCGTCGCTCGAGCACCCCGCGATCGTGCGAGCGCGCGACTTCGGCACGCTCCACGACGCCTCGCCGTACCTCGTCATGGACGCGCTGCCGGGGCGCAGCGTGCACGAGTGGATGCACACGACCACGATGCCGTGGTCGGTCATCTGGGCGCTCGTCGATCAGGTCCTCGCCGGGATGGCGCACGCGCACGCGCGGCACATCATCCACGGCGACCTCAAGCCCTCGAACGTGATGCTCGATCTCGCGGGGGCGGGGAGGGGACCGCGCGCGTACGTGCTCGACCTCGGTCTCGCGTGGCTCCGCGAGTCGCGCCACGACTCGCGTCTCGACGGCGCGCCCGAGCCCGAGCTCGCGGTGCACGCCGGCGCGGGCACGGTGGGCTGGGTCGCGCCCGAGCAGATCCGGAAGCAAGCCACGCTCGTCGGCCCGGCGACGGATCTCTATGCGCTCGGTTGCATCATGTACCGCGTCCTCACGGGCAAGGAGGTCTTCGAGGGCACCGCGCAGGAGGTGCTCCGCGCGCACAAGCGCACGCCCGTCCCCGCGCCCGTGCTGCCGGAGGGGATCCCGCATCAGGTCGGGCTCTTCGTGCAGCGCCTCCTCGCGAAGAAGCCGTGGCATCGCTTCGAGCTCGCCGCCGACGCGCGTCGCGTCTGGGCGCAGTTCCGTCCGCGCCACGCGCCCACGCTCGAGGAGACGGTCGCGAGCGCGCCTGCGCCGCCGCCGGAGCCCTCGAGCTCGCCCGACATGGGCCGCGCCGTCGCCGCCGCGCGATCGCTCGCGCCCGGCCTGCTCTCGCTGCGGCCGTCGCCGATGGTCGCGCGCGAAGCGGAGCGCCAGGAGCTGATGGACCTCGTCATGTCCGTCGCGCAGGGCCAGCCGCCGAGCCACCGCATGGTCGCCCTGATCGGCGAGGCCGGAGTCGGCAAGAGCCGCCTCGCGGAGTGGCTCTGCGAGCAGGTCCACGAGCGCGGGTTGATGTGGCCGCTCCGCGCGCGCTACGGCCGCACGCCCTCGCCGCTCGACGGCCTCACCGGCGCGGTGAACTCGTTCTACGGGCTTCAAGGCGCCGACCGCGAGACGGTGGAGCAGACGCTCCTCGATCGGTGGGAGGTCGACAAGACCGACAACGAGGAGCTCGCGTGGGTCGCGGCCGCGGCGGAGTGGCTCCGCCCGACGCCGCCCGGCGTGGTCGCGCCAGTCGGTCCCACCGGCAAGCGCTTCGTGCTCGACACGCCGGAGCTCCGCTTCGCCGTCGCGCGCCGCATCCTCGAGCGCATCGGCCACGATCGTCCCGTCTTCATCTGGTTCGACGATCTCCACCTCACGAGCGCGAACACGTTCGAGACCCTCGCGCGCCTGCATCGCGACGCGACGAAGCTGCGCATGTTCATCCTCGCGACCGCGCGGAGCGAGTCGCTCGAGACCGATCTCGACGCGGCGGTGCGGATGGAGGCGCTGCGCGCGGACTGGAACGGCCGCGTCCTCGACCTCTCTCCGCTCGGACAGGAAGAGACCGAGGTGCTCCTCCGCGCGACCTTGCCGCTCACCTCGCAGGCGATCACGGCGGCGGTGCAGCAGAGCCGCGGCAACCCGCTCTTCGCGCTGCAGCTCCTGCACGCCTGGGCGGGCGGCGGCTACCTCACCCTGGAAGGTGGAAAGTACAAGGTCCCCGAGGAGGCGCTCCACGGCCGCGCGATCACGACCGCGGACCTCTGGGACGAGCGGCTCCGCGCGGTCCCGACCGACCTGCGGCTCGCGGCGTACGCGGCGGCGGCGCTCGGCGACGACGTCCGCGGCGTCGTCCTGAAGGCCCTCGTCGCCGCGCTCGGCATGGACTCGCGCGACGCGCTCGTGGCGCTCACGCGCGCGCAGATCCTCCTCGCCTCCGGCAACGATCAGTTCCGCTGGCCGCACGCGCTGTTGCAGGAGCATTTGCTCGGCCGCCTCCACGAGCGCAACGACGCGCCCGCGATCTTCCGGCTCGCGGCCAACGCGCTCGCGAAGCACCCCGAGGTCGGGTCGCGCCGCATCATGAAGCACCGCGTGCGGAACCTGCTCCGCGCGGGCGACGACGACGTCGCGGCGTCGCTGATGTTCTCGTTCATCGAGGGCGCCTGGGCGCGCGGCCGCGACACGGCCGCGACGCTCAAGGACCTCGCGCTCCTCGAAGGGCGCGTCTCGGGCGCGGCGGCGGCGGAGTACGCCTACTGGCGCGCGGAGGCGCTCCGGCACATCGGCAAGCTCGAGGAGGCGCGCGAGCAGGCGGAGACCGCGCGGCGCGCGTTCGAGCAGGCCGGCGACAAGTCGCGCGAGGCGCACGCGCTGCGGTTGCTCGGCCACCTCGCGAGCGACACCGGCGCGCCGGCGCAGGGCCGCCTCCAGGTCGCGCTCGCGATCACGCGCTTCGAGGAGCTCAAGGACGACCGCGGCCTCGCGGCGGCGCTCGTGGTGCTCGGCGAGATCGACTACCTCCTCGGCGAGCACGCGCGCGCGCGCGAGGTCCTCCTCGAGGCGTCGCAGCGCTGCGACGCGGTCGGCGACATGCTCGGCGGCGCACAGTGCTTCATCCTCCTCGCGATGATCGAGACCGCGGTCGGCGGCTTCCGTCGCGCGCGCGATCTCCTCGTCCACGCGCGCGCGGCGTTCGACGCGATCGGCTACCGGCTCGGCATCGCGCAGTGCGACGTCGTGCTCGGGCACGCCGATCACCGCGCGAACGAGATGGACGCGTCGCGGGCGCGCGCGCTCTCGGCGCGGGCGGCGTTCCGCGAGCTCCTGAACCCGCGCGGCGAGGCGGCGTGCGAGCGGCTCCTCGCGCTCATCGCGATCGACACCGACGACTTCGCCGCCGGCGGCGCGCACGCCTCCGTGGCGGCGAAGATCTTCGAGCGCCTCCAGGACCCGTGGGGCGACCTCGAGGCGCGGCTCCTCCTCGCGCAGGTCGCGCTCGCGAAGGGGGACGCGGAGGCGAAGGAGCTCGTCGCCGAGTGCGAGCGCATCGTCCTCGACGAGGCCGAGCCGCGCCAGCACCGGCACCTCACCCTCGCGTGGCTCGCGCAGCTCGAGCAGCGCTGGCAGGACGCGTCCGACGAGATCGACCGCGCGCGCGCGGCGTTCGGGGACAAGGCGCGCTGCGGCGACCACACCCCTCAGCTATTGAAGCGCTTCGCGAAGATGGACTGGCTCGGGCCGTCCGCCGGGAAGATCGAGCAATGGCTCGAGGTGGTGGAGAACGCGAACCCGGACGAGTCGGTGTCGTCGCGCTGGCCGACCTCGCCGCGCTTGTCTCGCCCGGGCTGACCCACTAGGGTGGCGCGACCAACATGTCGACTCCGCAGGATTCTCCGAAGCGCCGCAAGCAGAAGGCCCGTCGTACCAAGCAGCTCCTCGAGTGGCGCGAGAAGAAGGCCGCGTCGGGCTCAGGCGAGAAGTCGAAGACCGAGAAGAAGTAATCTACCCTCGGCACGTCCATGGCGATGGTCGCGTACGAGCTCACGCAGGCGCTGCTCAGCGTCGGCACCGTTTATCACGTGCGAAAGCCGCGTGAAGAGGCGGTGCTGTACACCGTGCGCGGCGTGCTCATGAGCGCGACCCCGAAGTTCCGGCTCGTCGAGGGCGACGAGGGCAAAGAGGTCGGCACCCTCACCGGCAACTTCATCAAGACGAAATACGACATCGCGGACGAGTCGAAGACGGTCGCGTCGCTGACGTTCCCTGCGGTCGCGTTCAAGAAGACGCTCTCGCTCACGGTCGGTGACGACACCTACGAGGCGGACGGCGGCGTCTTCCGCGGCGTCTTCCAGTGCAAGACGAAGAGCGGCGACGTCGTGCTCGAGATCGCGAAGGAACTCTCGATCCGCGACACGTTCTCGGTGAAGACGAGCGAGGACGTGCCTTTCCAGGTCGGCCTATTGTCCGCGGTCGCGATCCACTCGCGCTTCTACGAGATGGTCTAGCGCCTCGCGCGGCGGCGCGGCGCGGGGGCGACCGCGGCCGGCTTCTCGATCTTGGCGGCCTTCGTGACGGTCGGGAGCTCGAGCGGCTCCTTCGGGACGATCGCGGCGGCGGGGACGACGCTGTGGGTCGAGACCGACTTGGTCGCGGGCGCGGGGCCGCTCGAGGAGAGCGCGGTCGCGGCGGTGCCGATGAGGCAGAGGCCGGCGCACACGCCGAGCGCGACCTTCACGACGGTGCGGAAGCGCGCGCGGCGCTCGGCGACGCGCGGCTGGATCTTCTGCGCGAGGATCGGGTCCGTCGGCGCCATCATGATGTTGTCGAGCGTGAGGCGCTGCGGGCCGAGCTCGGCGGCGCGCATGAGGAGCGACTGCCGCGAGGGCGCGTGGTCCTCGGTCGTCGCGTCGTCGGCCGCTACGAGGTCGACCGATGTGGTCGCCGGCGGCGGCGGCACGGGTGCGATCGGAGCGTTCAGCGGCAAGGTCGACGACTTTTCAACGGGTCCCACGACCGTCTCACTCGCAAGCTCCACGCCATTCGCACCGTCGTTGTGGAGCGTGCAACATGCGGGAAAACAAGGCGGTTTTTCGGGATCTCGCGACGGCGATCCGTGACGTCGGGGTGGATCCTCGTGGCGCCAATTGTTGCTGCGCACCCCCAGGTGCTGACTGTCCAACTCTGCGCAGGTGTGCGCGCGCCGCTCGGGGCGCTCCGGTGCGCCGCTCGGGGCGCTCCGGTGCGCCGCTCGGGGCGCTTCGCTCAGGGGCGCGTGAGGAAGAACGCGAGCGCGACGATCGCGAAGACGACGATGCCGATGCCGAGCGCCTTCATCTTGTCGTCCTGGTCCCACTCGAAGAACGCCCACATGCTGCGGAGGCGGCGGAGCTTGCCCGCGAGGCGAACGAAGGGGTCTTCCTCGTTGGCCAGACGCGCGTCGCGGGTCTCGTCGTAGGTGGCGCCCCAGAGCTCTTTCATCTCGTGGCGCGCCGTCGCGACGTTGTTGCGCGCGCGCTCGAACGCGCTGCGGCTGCGCGTGACGAGCCCGGGATCGTGCATCGGGTCCGGCGCCGCCGCGATCATCGGCAGCGCGTGGCCGTAGGGATCGATCGGCTGACCGTACGCGTCGACGGGCTGGCCGTAGGGATCGATCGGTTGACCGTACGCGTCGACCGGCATCGCGTGCGGATCATCCATCGGCATCGCGTGCATCGCGTGCGGGTCGGCCTGCATCGCCATCGCGTGCGGGTCGGCCTGCATCGCCATCGCGTGCGGATCGTTCGGATGAACGGGGACGGGGAGCGTCGGCGGATCGGCGAGGTTGTGAAGGCGCGGCGGAGGCGGGCCGGTCCGGCGCTCTTCGCGCGGCCGTTGCGACGGCGGCGGTCGTGAGAGCGGCGCCGTGGGGATCTCTTCGTCGAGGGCGACGACCGTGTCCGCGAACGCAAAGTCCTTGGGCACGCTCAAGACACTGCCGTCCGGTGCCGCGTACTTCGCGTCATCGGCTTGCGGTCGTGGCGCGCGCACCTCACGGACGAGGCGGGACATCGACCCCCCAAGAACGCAATCGACGCGCCATTCGCGCCGCGGCTCGTGCTCGATCGGCAGGTGCCCGCATCGTCGACGTAAAGCGTCGCGGTCGGCGAGCGTGCCGTCAATGGGGTGATGGATAATCCTTCCACCAGTCGTTGCTCCAGCAGGGCAGCCGCGCGGCGCCAACCCCTGAAATTAGCGGCGAATTGTGGCCCTCCAGGCGCTTCCAGCCGGGCTCGAACGTTGCACGGAATAGGGCGCCTTGCGTGCACCCAGCATCGCCTCGACGAGCGCGCTTCTTGTGGCGTGCGTCCTCGTGGGGTGTGGTGCGTCTTCCGCCGAACCGCGGGACGGCGGGAGCTTGCAGCCGAAGAGCGCGCTCGGCGACATGCGGGGCAAGGCCGAGCCGAAGAACGCGCGCTCGGAGATGAGGCCGGACGAGTCGGCGTCGAGCGTGGGCTTCGTCGCGGCGGCGCTCGGCGCGCACGCAGCGGAGGAGGCGCAGGGCAGGTGCCGTCCGGGCATGGTCTCGATCGACGACAAGTTCTGCATCGACAAGTACGAGGCGGCGCTCCTCGAGATCGTGAACGGAGAGGAGAAGCCGTTCTCGCCGTACGCGGTCGTGAGCGACGCGCAGCACGTGCGGGCGGTGAGCTTCGCGCACGTCGTGCCGCAGGGCTACATCAGCCGGAACCAGGCCGAGAAGGCGTGCATGGCGTCGGGCAAGCGTCTCTGCGATGTCGCGGAGTGGCAGAAGGCGTGTCGCGGCCCGGAGAAGAAGCAGTGGGGCTACGGCGACAACCGCGAGGTCGGGCGCTGCAACGACAACGGGAAGAACCCCGTGATGACGTATTACGGCCCGCGCTACGACGCGACGACGATGAACAAGCCCGAGCTCAACCAGATGGATGGGACGCTCTCGAAGACGGGCGAGAAGCCGGGCTGCGTGAACGGCTACGGCGTCCACGACATGGTCGGCAACCTGCACGAGTGGGTCGCGGACCCGCACGGCAGCTTCTACGGCGGCTACTACCAGGACGTGGCGAGCACGGGCCACGGCGAGGGCTGCAGCTACAAGACGACCGCGCACAACCAGAGCTATCACGACTACTCGACGGGCTTCCGCTGCTGCGCCGACTTCCCCGGCGGCGAGTCCTCCGTCACCGTCTCCCCCGCCTCCGACCCGCCGAAGAGCGAGCCCACCCCCGCGCGCGCGAAGCCGAAGAAGAAGATCAAGAAGAAGAAGCGCTGAGTCGAGCCAACCTCGCGCTGCGCGCTTCCGCGTCCCTGCACGGTCAGGGGGCGCCTGGCCGTCGACTCGCGGATCGCTTCGTCGTCGAGCGGCTTCGGCGAAGGCGTCTCGTGTACGAGGCCCGCGACGAACAGCGTGGCGAGGTCGTCGCGCTGAAGACGATCGCCGTCTACGACCTCAAGAAGGAGTTCCGCGCGCTCGTCGATCTCGTTCACCCGCGGCTGGTTCGTTTGCACGGGCGCTGGTTCTTCACGATGGCGCGCGTCCACGGCGTGCCGTTCAGCGCGCACGTTCGCGGCGCACCCGACGCGCTCGCGGACGAAGCGGTGTCTCCGACCGTGGTCGCCGGAGCGAGAGCACACCGTTCGGCGTGCGTTCGCCCAGCTCGTGGAGGCGTCCGCGCGATCCACGACGCGGGCAAGATGCACCTCGATCTGATCAATTAAACGTATTAATCGATACAATCTTAAATATCGTAATACCCTATTCGATTTCGGCCAGTCGGCGCTCCCGGCATAGCGGACACGCGACGGCATCGCGGGTACGCCCGGCTACATGGCGTCGGAGCAGCTGCGCGCGCACGGGGCGTGGGTACGCGGTGGGAACGATGCTGTTCGAAGCGCTGACGGGGCGGCTCCCGTTCGGGAACGAGCTCCACACGATCCTCTCGGCGAAGGCGACCGACCGGCTCGCGCCGAGCGCGCGCTCGATCGATCCGTCCGCGCCGCAGGACCTCACGGGCTTCTTCCGATGTCTCCTTCACCTGTCACGCGGGCTCGCCGCCCTCGGAGCGGCGGACATGACTGCGGAGGCGACCACGAGGACGAAGCTCGGTCGACGCGTGCTCGAGGGCGCGAAGGTGATCCGGAAGTCGGGAGTCGTCGGCTTCCGCGGGCTCGCGGATGCGCTGGAGGCGGGCGCGGCGCTCGTCGCCGGCGGCCGCGCGCGCGCGCTCGTTTGCCTGGAGTCGGCGGCAACGACGCTCGAAGCGCACGGGACGACGAGAGTACGCGCTCGCTGCTCGGACACACCTCGCGCGTCTTCGCGGAGACATGGATATCATTGAAAACGTGCTCATCAAGCTCGCCGCGCGAGGCATCCGTCGGCCGGAACGCATCCTCCATACGTGCATTCCCGGCTTCGTGCGGCTCTGAGCACGCCGCTTTTTTGACGATGCGGATGGGGGCTGCCTACAGTTGCGCACATGGCTCATCTCGTTCGTAAGAATGACCGGCGTGAGGTTCGGCGCTCGATTTCGATGCCCTGTCAGATCGTTCGGGAGAAGGATTTTCGGCTCGTCGCCGAGACGGCGCTCGACGTCTCGCCGGATGGGATGCTCCTCGCGACCGAGATGGACCTCGAGCCCGGCGAGAACGTGTTCGTCTCGTTCCGTGCGACCGAGCTCGGGATCTGGTTCGACAGCGAAGCGAAGGTCGCGCGCGTGATCCGTGGGCGGCGGCCGGGCGACAAGGGAAGGGGAGTCGGGATCACCTTCTCGACGATGTCGCGGGTGAAGCGGCTCATCCTTCGCAATCACCTGCGACGCGTTCCGCCGCCGGTGCCGCGCCGCACCCAGCGCATCGACTGGTCCGCCACCGTGATCGGGCTCGAGTCGTGAAGGCGCTCTTCGACTACGCCCGCCGCAACGTCACGCGGCGCGAGGTCCTCCTGCCCTGTCAGGCCGTGCGCGAGCACGACTTTAAGCTCATCGCCGATCGGATGCTCGACCTCTCGACCGACGGCATGCTCGTCCCACTTCGGCGGCAGGTGCTGACCGGCGAGCCGATCATCGTGTCGTTCTCGATCGGCGGGATGTGGATCGACGCGGAGGCGACCGTCGCGCGCATCGTCCACGGCCGCCGCCCCGGCGACGACGGCATCGCAGCCGGCCTCGTCTTCGACCCGCTCTCCCCGTCGGCGCGCTCTGCGCTCGCCGGCTATCTCCACGGCCGTCGCGAGCCGCTCCCGCGCCGCGGACCGCGCGCGGCGCTGAGGCGAGGCGCCGAGGCGCCGCGCCTCGCCGACGAAGCGATCATGAACGCGCCGCTCCTCGTGCCCGCCGACGTCCTCGCCGACGAGGCCGACGTCCTCGCCGACGACGACATCGACGCCCTCGGCATCCTCCGCGCCGTCGCCACCGCCTGGCAACAGCTCAGCTCTTCGACGCAGGGGCTTCGCCCCTGCACCCCCTCGCAGCCGTAGGACGCGCGCGAAGACGCGCGCATCGTCTTCAACGCAGGGGCTTCGCCCCTGCACCCCCTCGCAGCCGTAGGACGCGCGCGAAGACGCGCGCCTCTTCAACGCAGGGGCTTCGCCCCTGCACCCCCTCGCAGCCGTAGGACGCGCGCGAAGACGCGCGCATCCTCCGCTGCTTCGTCTGACTGCGAGCCAGCGGGCGCGTTAAATGCGGCGATGCCGCCCTTGGGGAGGGGCGGCATCGCGGGTACTGCGCTCGGTTGTTGTCGTTGGCTCAGCGGACGACGAGGGTGTCCTCGCTGCTGTCGCTGGTGCGGCTGGCGCCGTAGTTGATGTTCTTGTCCGGCGTGTGGGCGCCGCCGCAGGCCGCGCCCTCGCAGCCGTCGAGCTCGACGGGGCAGGACTCGGGATCGTCGGTCGGACCTTCGCAAACCTCTTCGTCCGCATCGCCACCGCTGCCGCCCGAGCCGGACTGCGCGCTGTCGCTGCTTCCACCACCGCCGCCGCCGCCGTTGCCATTGCCGCCGCCGTTACCGTTGCCGCCGCCCGAGGAGGCGTTCGGGTTCGAGCCGGAGGAGCCGGGGCCGCCGTTGCTGCTGCCGCCGTTGTCGCCGCCCGACGAGGAGCCGGGGCCGCCGTTGCTGCTGCCGCCCTGGTCGCCCGAGGAGCCGGGGCCGCCGTTGCTGCTGTTCGGGTTCGAGCCGGAGGAGCCGGGGCCGCCGTTGCTGCTGCCGCCGTTGTCGCCGCCCGACGAGGAGCCCGGGTTGTCGCCCGAGGAGCCGCCGCTGCTGTTGTTGTCGCCGCTGCTGCCGCCGCTCGAGTTGGTGTTCGAGCCCGACGAGCCCGAGGAGCCCGACGACGACGAGGACGAGTTGTTGTGCGGGTAGTCGGAGCAGGAGCCGCTGCAGCGGCCACCGCCGTCATCGCAGCTCGGGTTGTCGACGTCGCCCGAAGAGCTGTTGACCGTCGTGGAGCCGGAGGTGCCGCTCGAGCCACCCGACGAGGTGCCCGACGAGCCACCCGACGACGTGCCGCTCGAACCGCCCGACGACGTGCCGCTCGAACCGCCCGACGAGGTGCCGGACGAGCCGCCCGACGACGAGCCGTTGCCGTTGTCATCGCAGCCCGGCTTCGGGGGCGGGGGAGCGTAGGTCGACTTCTTCGCGGCACCGCCGCAGACGCCCTTCGGCGCGATCCAGTCGGCGACGCCGTTCGTGCGGGCGACGTAGAGCTTGCCCGTCGTGGTGCCGCGGCCGGTCACGAGACCGACGATCTCGTTGCGATCGTTGAGGACCGCGTTACCCGGCTCGACGCGCTCGTTCGCCGGGAAGTCGGTGAGGTACGCGTGCGGGAACGTCTTCACCTTCGTGAAGGTCGCCGGGATCGTCTGGAACGAAGCGCCGTTGCTGCGGAGGCGAGCGCCGGCCGCGCCGTTGGCGAGCTTCTCCGAAGAGACCTTCGGGTACGCGTCGAGGTTGATCGGGCGGTCGAGATAGATGACCGCGACGTCGTGCTTGCGCGGGTGGGCCTTGCCCTCGCCGTCCGCCTTGATGTCGTAGTTCATCCAGTCATACGTGAGACCGCGGATGCCGTTCACCTTCGTCTTGCCGTCGGCCGACGTGACCGACCAGCGGGCCTTGCCCGCGACGAGGTGACCCGACGTGAGGACGACGCGCGGCGCGATGAGAATGCCGGCGCCTTCGCCGACGTTCGCGCCCGTGGCGTCGTGAACGGTCAGCGTCACGCTGGCCGCCTGCACCTGCTGCGCGGTGAGGGGGGCGTCCGCCTTCTCCTCCGCCGAACAACCTGCAAGTGCGCCGAGGCTTCCGACGAGGATGGCCGCTGCCGCTGCTCCGAGAACCCGATATCCGATCATGACTGAACCTCCGCGTCGACTAAGGTTGCCGCGTCAGCGCCCCAATCCGCTGTCGCTTACTACCCTGTCGGGCAACTCTCTCACGTGCACATGCCTTGCCAAAGCCTTCTCGGAACGGAACAGCTCGTATGACCGCGTTTTCCATGGGTGGGAGGTTTGGCTCCATGCTTGGCCCGGACCTCACGATGGACAAAGTTTTTCCCCCCGTTCGATCCACTCGCGCACCTTGCGCACCGTCTTCCAGACATGCGGATTCTTGTAGGAATGGAGAGTTGTGGCGGGAGCGGTACGCCACTCGCTAGACTTCGCTTTGCTAGCCTGCGAGGAGCTTTTCATGCGGAACCGTCGCGCCATCTTCTCGGTCATTGCTTCGAGCATCGTGCTCGCCCTCACCGCCGTCGCCTGCGAAGAAGACAAGTCCAGCGAGTTCGACGACCAGAAGCTCGCGGACGCCGACGTCCCCGATCGCGACCTGTTCAACATCGACGGCGCGACGCCGCCCGAAGGCGGAGCGCCGGTGGAGTGCAAGCCTTCGCTCCCTGGACAATTCGACCCTGTCTGGAAGTCGCCGTCGAAGCAGGAGGCGTGCAGCGAAGATCAGATCACGAAGTACTTCGACGGGTGCCTCGATCTCGACAACGACAAGACGCTCGCTTCGCAGTCGTGCAAGGACTTCCACGCCGAGAACAAGGCCTGCGCGGACTGCATCGAGCGTGACGACAACACCGGGCCGGTGAAGACGTTCCGCGATCGCTACTACTACGAGCAGAACTACCCGCACTGCGTCGCGCTGATCCAGAAGGAGAAGGGCCGCGACGAGACCTGCGGTCAGAAGTACTTCGAGTACGAGGAGTGCGTTCGCCAGTCGTGCGATTCGTGCTTCGACGTGAAGGGCTCCGTGTTCCAGGACTACACGGACTGCCTCGACAAGGCGGACGACTCGGGCGAGTGCAAGCGCCGCGCGGACGAGTTCGACGACAACTGCTTCAAGAAGGGCTACAAGGTCGCGGACGGCGGCGCGCCGGAGTGCTTCGCCGGGAACGGGCGCAAGCCGTTCTTCCTCAACATCATCAAGCTGTCCTGCCTCAAGCCCTGAGGCTCACCAGTCGGCGATCGCGCCGCCCCAGGTGAAGCCGGAGCCGAAGGCGATCATCGCGACCTTCATCCCGCGACGCAGCTTCCCGCTCTCCTCCGCCTCGGCGAGGAGGATCGGGATCGTCGCGGCGGTCGTGTTTCCGTAGCGCTGGATGTTGTGGACGATCTTCTCGTTCGGGATCTTCAGCGCTTCCTGGATGTACTGGTTGATGCGCAGGTTCGCCTGGTGGAAGCAGAAGAGATCGATCTGATCGCCGGTGCAGCCCGCGGCGAGACAGACTTCCATCAAGACGCCGAGCATGCGCTCCACGGCGTTCTTGAACACGTGTTTCCCTTCCATGTGAGCCCACATCACGTCGGGCTCGACGATGCCGCGGCCCTTCTCGTCCTGCGGGAGGAAGGGGCGGCGGCCGATGTCCCAGACCTTCTGGCAGAGCGCGTCGGCGCCGCGCCCGTCGGCGCCGAGCTTCCACGAACGGACGCCGCGGTCTTCGTCGGTCGCGCTGACGATGACGGCGCCGGCGCCGTCGCCGAAGAGCGAGGACACGCCGCGTCCGCGCGTGGTGAGGTCGATCGCGGCAGAGTGGACCTCGGCGCCGACGACGAGGACGTGTTTGCACGCGCCCGACTTCACCATCGAGACGGCCGTGCCGAGCGAGTAGACGAACCCGGAGCACTGGTTTCGCACGTCGAGCGCGGGGACGAACTTCGCGTTCGGTCCGTCGCAGAGACCCAGCTTCCTCTGCAGGTACACGCCGGAGCCTGGAAAGCAGTGGTCCGGCGAGAGCGTCGCGAAGAGGATCATGTCGAGATCGGTCTTCGCGATCCCGGCGCGCGCGATCGCCTTCTCGGCGGCGTAGAGCCCGAGGTCGCTCGTGCGAACGCCCTCCTCGGCGAAGCGACGTTCTTCGATGCCGGTGCGCTGGAGGATCCACTCGTTCGTGGTCTCGATCCCGTACTCCTTGACGAGGTCGTCGTTCGTCACGCGACGCGGAGGGACGTAGAACCCGGTTCCCGAGATGAAGGCGTTCGGCACGCGCGCACGATAGCGCTTCGCGCGGAGGCATACGATGTAGGTGTGCAGCTCGGACGAGCTCGAGCACGATTCGTCGCATGGAACCGCGCGTGACGACGACGCGTTTTGGTAGCATCACACTCATGCTTCTGCGTCTGGCTCCGTTCTCCGTCGCTTCGCTCCTCGTTCTCACCGCTTGCTCGTCCTCGTCGGACCCGAAGGATTCGCCGACTCCTCCGCCCGTCGACGACGGCAGCCTCGTCGGGGACGTCAGCCAGAGCGTGACGTGGACGGACGGCACCGTGCTCGGCGGCAAGATCCGCATCCTCGAGGGCGCGACGGTGGAGATCGCGCCCGGCGCGAAGCTCTCCTGCAAGGACTCGGCGGAGATCATCATCGGCGGCACGCTGAAGGTGAGCTCGGCGGCGACGCACGCGTCGATCTCGTGCGCGAAGTGGCTCGGCGTCGTCGTCGGGCAGAACGGCGTCCTCGACATCGACGGTCTCGATCTCGAGGGCGCGGGCTACGAGACGACGCGCGCGAACGGCTCCTGTATCGTGAAAAACGCCAAAATAACGAACGCGTCGCGTCCGTTCAAGGTCGGACCGGGCTCGAAGCTCGTGCTCGATCACGTCGTCGCGACGACGCCGGAGACCGTCGGACCGTACGACTCGAGCGTCGCCGAGGTCTTCGGCACGCTCGAAGCTTCGTACCTCGAGTACGACGCGAAGGGGAACGAAGGCATCATGCTGAAGGGCGCCGAGGCGGAGGCGACGATCACGGACTCGACGCTGAAGGGAACGAACGGCCAGGACCTCGTCTCGACGTACTTCACCGGCCAGACACCGGAGGAGGGGCGCCCGAAGTCTCTGAAGGTGAGCTACACGACCTTCAGCGGCGCGCACTGCGGCCCGCATCTTCAGGGCGTGACGACCGCCGAGTTCGATCACATCACGAGCCGAGACGACATCATCTACGGCATCACGGTGTTCGACGCGAACGAGGTCACGATCAAGGACTCGAACCTGGGCGGTTCCGTGGCCTGGCTCGACTTCAAGAAGAACCCCGCCGTGATCACGCTCACGAACGTCTTCTTCCCCGCCGATCCCGCGAAGATGCAGATCGACGTCGAGAATCCGGCGATGCAGCTCCTCGGCGAAGAAACGCCCGCCCAGGCCGAGATCCCGGGCGCCGGCCCGCGTCCCGAGTAGGCCGCCGGCCGAAAATTGGGCGTATTCCAGGCATGCGCCTAACGTGGGCGCATGTCGGTGGATGTAGTTTTTCTCGCGTCCGAGTTCCCGAACGACAACCCGGCGCTGCACGGCGGCGTCATCTGGGTCTGCCTCGAGCCGACGTCCCCCCCAACCCCAGAGCTCGTCCCCCCGCCCGCGCCCTCACCAATCGCACGCACGCTCGCTGTCGCGGCGCATTCGGTCGAGGAGCCGCTTCCGCCCTCACGCACGCTTGCGAACGGTGTCGCGGCGCGTTCGAGTGAGGAGCTGCCGCTCGTGCCGTCGGTCGCGGCGCGTTCGTGTGAGGAGCCGGCGCTCGTGCCGTCGGGCGGGCTCGCAGATGGTGTCGCGGCGTGTTCGAGTGAGGAGCTGCCGCTCGTGCCGTCGGGCGGGCTCGCAGATGGTGTCGCGGCGCGTTCGTGCGAGGAGCCGCTCCCGTCCGTCGCGCCCTCGCGCGCTCTCGCGGACATGCGTTCGGGCGAGGCTCTCTCTCCGATCGCGGAGGGGGGGACTGCACGTTCGGGCGAGGATCTCTCGCTACCTGCAGAGGCCATCGCCGCGCGTTCGTGCGAGGAGCTGCTCGCGCCCTCGTGCGCTCTCGCGAGCACGCGCTCGGGCGAGGCTCGCTCGCCGCTCGCAGCCGCCGTCGCCGCGTCTTCGTGCGAGGAGCGCATTCTGCCGCTCGCGGTCCCGCCGATCGAGCTCGCGAGTCGTGACGAGGTCGCGATCGAACATGTCGAACGGAGCGCCGCGTGCGTCGTTGACGCGACGGCGGCGTCGGATGCGCAGAGCGTGGTGCTGTCGGACGCTGCTGCGGAGGCGCTCGAGCCCGCGGTCCTCGCCACCGAAGTCGCCGAAGTCGCCGAAGTCGTCGAACCTGCCGCGCTCGCGTTGGAGGGCGCGTTCGGATCGGTGGTGCCGGTGGAGACGGTGCGGTCGGCGGAGATGGACATGGATGCCGATGCGGACTCGGAGGAGCCGGTGATCGTCGAGGAGCTCACGCCGATCGATCCGGCGATCGGCGTCGAGGGCGCGGCGCCTGTCGTCGTGTTCGAGTCGGTGGCGCCGCCGGCGTGCGCGAACGAGTCGAGCGCGTTGCCGCCGCCGAGCGAGGATCCGTTCACCACGCTCGTGTGCACGCTCGCGGACGTCGCGATCGGCGCGGGCTCGCCGCTCGTCGCTTCGCTGCTCCCCGGTCTCCTCTTCGACGCGCGCGTGCCCGACGTCCTCGACGACGCGAGCGCCGCGACGCTGAAGGCCTCGGGAGTCTGGAACGGCGAGCAGGTCGCGCCTTCGTTCGTCGAGACGGTGAACGCGTGGCGCGGCATCCTCCGCGGCACGAGCGACGACTTCTCCGCCTGCGGTGAGATGCTCGACGAGTGGGCGAGCGAGCTCCTCGCGCGCCTCCTCGACGCGCACGCGGCCGCGCCGCGCCTCCGCCAGGAGCTCCGCACGCGCGGCGTCGCGGCGTTCGGCCTCGCGTGACGTTACTTCTGCGCGAAGAGGGGACGTAGCTTCTTGGTCAGGTCCAGGACGGCGGCCTCGCCCTTGATGCCGCCCTCGACGCGCTTGTCGGTCGGGTGGCCGTCCGCGTCGGGCACGACGAAGAGCGGGATGAACTGGGACGCGTAGCCCGCCGCGACGATGCGATCGCGATCGACGTCGAGATCGAACTCCATCACGGTGAGGTTCGGGAACTCGTTGTCGAGCTTCCCCTCCGCTGCCGCGTGATGGAAGCGCTGGCAGGGCTCGCACCACTTGGCCCCCACGTAGACGAGGAGGTCGCGGCTCTCCGCCATCGTGCGCTCGCGCTCCGCCTTGATGAGGGTCGCCGCGTTGTCGCCCGCCGGCGCCTTCACGATGCGGACGCCCGGCGGCGCGAGGACCAGCGGCGAGCCGCTCGTCTTGGCCGGAGGCTCCGGGACAGGCTCCTTCTCCGTCCGCGTGCACGCGACGACGGCGGCGAGCGCCAGCACCACGAGTCGTCGCGTCATCGCGGCGGCGGCTCCGACCAGCGGCTCGCGATCTCGTCCCAGCTCGGCGCGGTCTCGTCCGCCGAGGTGACGAGGACGCGCACGCGCACGATCATGCGCTCGACCGGCGAGGTGTACCCGTGCTTCTTCGCCTTCATGAACATCGCTTCCATCCCCGGGAGCGGGAGCGGGTAGCTGAAGCGGACCTTGTCCTTGTCGCGGAGGCGGCCGCCGCCGAGCCGCGCGCCGAGCATGTCGTGCCCAGGCTCCGGCTTGCCGCTCTCGCGGTCGACGATCTCCACGCACTTGAAGGTGGAGTCGAGGCCGTAGACGCGCCGCTTGGTCCAGACCTCCGCCGCGCGCCACGGCTTGCGCTCGCCGCCGGCGACCTGCGACTCCTCGACGATGACCATCTCGATCCCGGTCGACGGCATGGGGACGCTGCTCGAGGGGGGAGGTACCGCCGCGTGTATCTGAAGCGTGGCTCGCCTCGCCGCCGTGCTGTCGGGCAGGTCCAAAGCCCCGCCCGCCCGCAGCTTGCGCGTCACCCCTTCGTCCGGCGGTTTCGGGCGCTCCGTCTTGGACATCGAACCCCGCGATCCTAGCAAGCCGGCGCCTCACGGATCGCGATCGATCCGAACGGCACGCGCAAAATCCCGCGAAATTGGGTCGTCCTGAAGGTGGGTGGATGTGGCACGACAGCTGCTCGACCCGGCGGACATGAAGCTCCTTCCTCTCGCTTTCGTCGCCGGTTGCCTCTCGGCGGTCACATGCCTGTCCGGCTGCTCTGCCCAGACGTCGGAGGAGGACGTCGGCGACTCGACGTCGGACCTCACCGCCGGACAGGACGCGGTCGTGGCCGTCGATCACTTGAACCTGCGCGGCGGTCCGTCGACGGACCACGCCGTCCTCGCCGTCATGGTCGGCGGCGAACGCGTGCGCGTGCGCGGCGGCAACGAGAACGGCTTCGTCCCCGTCACGTACGACGGCATCGAGGGCTGGGCCTACGAGGAGTACCTCCGCGCGACGGGCGCGCCTGCGCCGATCGGATCGCTCGCCGACGCCGTCGCAGAGCTCGCGAGCGAGGCGCCGCGGCGATCGCCCGGCACCGAGCTCGGCATCGCGGTGATGAACCTGTCGACCGGCGAGTACGCGGGCGCCGGTGACGACGTGCGCCACGTCTCGGCGAGCTCGGCCAAGGTGATGTGGGTCGCGGCCGCGATGCGCGCGGGCGCCGGCGTCGGCGACATCGCGGGGCCGATCTTCCAGAGCTCGGACAACCACCTCTCCGGCACCGCGATCGATCGCGCGGGCGGCATCGACGCGGTCAACGAGACGTACTGGAACGTCTTCGGGATGGACAAGAGCATCACCGCGAACTGGAGCTTCGGCGCGCGCCGCGTCGCGCGCGAGCAGGGGCTCCTCGGCGGCGACAACTACTTCACGCCGCGCAACGTGATCACGTTCCTCTCGAAGCTCGACGCGGGCGAGCTCCTCGGCGATCGCACCGACGAGCTCGAGACGTACATGACGTGGTCGCCGCGGAGCGGGTGGGGCGGCTGGATGGGTACGCTCCTCCCCGCGAACGCGCGCGCGTCGATGATGCACAAGGCCGGCTGGCTCCCGCCGCCCGACTACGCGCAGTACAGCACGCTCAACGACGTCGGCATCGTCCAGGTGCCGGGCGGCGATCGCTACGCGATCGCGCTCCTCGCGCGCTACGGCCGCAACTACGGCGCCGAGGCGAGCATGGTCGAGCGAGCGTCGTGCGTCGTCTACCGGACGATCGCGAACGACGCCTCGCTCGGCTGCCGCGACTGAGCGGAGCGGATCAGAACTGGTGCTTCTCGGTCGAGTCCTCGAGCGCGAGGGTCGACGCCTTGCCGCCGGAGATCACCTCCGCGACCTGATCGAAGTAGCCGGTGCCGACCTCGCGCTGGTGGCGCGTGGCGGTGTACCCGACCTTCTCCGCGGCGAACTCCGCCTGCTGGAGCTCGGAGTACGCCGCCATCCCGGCGTCCTTGTATTTCCGCGCGAGCTCGAACATCCCGAAGTTCAGCGCGTGGAAGCCGGCGAGGGTGACGAACTGGAACTTGTAGCCCATCGCGCCGAGCTCGCGCTGGAACTTGGCGATCGTCGCGTCGTCGAGGTGCTTCTTCCAGTTGAAGCTCGGCGAGCAGTTGTACGCGAGCATCTTGTTCGGGAACTCCTTCCGGATCCCCTCCGCGAACTTCTTCGCCTGCGCGAGGTCGGGCGTCGACGTCTCGCACCAGACGAGGTCCGCGTACGGCGCGTAGGCGAGGCCGCGCGCGATCGCGGTGTCGACGCCGCTCTTGATGCGGAAGAAGCCCTCCGCCGTGCGCTCGCCCTTCTGGATGAAGGGGTGGTCGCGCTCGTCGACGTCGCTCGTGAGGAGCTTCGCGCTGTCGGCGTCGGTGCGGGCGACGAGGAGGGTGGGGACGCCGGCGACGTCGGCGGCGAGCCGCGCGGCGGTGAGGGTGCGGAGGAACGCGGAGGTCGGGATGAGGACCTTGCCGCCCATGTGCCCGCACTTCTTCTCGCTCGCGAGCTGGTCCTCGAAGTGAACGCCCGCCGCGCCGGCCTCGATCATGCCCTTCATGAGCTCGTACGCGTTGAGGGGGCCGCCGAAGCCGGCCTCGGCGTCGGCCATGATCGGCGCGAGCCAGTAGCGCTGCGCCTTGCCCTCGGCGTGCTCGATCTGATCGGCGCGGAGGAGCGCGTCGTTGATCTTCTTCACGACCTTCGGGACCGAGTCCGCGGGGTAGAGGCTCTGGTCGGGGTACATCTGGCCGGCGCTGTTCGCGTCGGCGGCGACCTGCCAGCCCGAGAGGTAGATCGCCTCGAGGCCGGCGCGCACCTGCTGCACCGCCATGTTGCCGGTGAGGGCGCCGAGGGCGGCGACGTAGTCGCGTTCGTGGAGGAGCTTCCACAGCCGCTCGGCGCCGAGGCGCGCGAGCGTGTAGTCGATCTTGAACGAGCCGCGGAGCTTCGCGACGTCCGCGTCGGTGTAGTTGCGCTTGATGCCCGCCCAGCGCGCCTCGCGCTCGGCCGAGATGGGTTCGTGCAGTTCAACGGTGCGGGCTGCGCTCATCGGGCATTCTCCTGGGTGGTCACGAGCTCGTAGGCGGGGAGGGTCAAGAACTCCTCGAAGCGAGGAGCGAGGGTGAGGCGCACGAAGAGGTCGCGCGCTTCGGCGAGCTTGGGGCGGCCGGAGCCGTCGAGCTTCGGCGTCTCTTCGGACACGACCGTCTCGAAGCGCGCTGCGTCGACGACGGAGCCGTCGGCGAGGGGGGCGGCGTGGTGGATCCATTGCCAGACCTGCGCGCGCGCGATCTCCGCCGTCGCGGCGTCCTCCATGAGGTCGTAGATCGGGACGCAGCCCTGACCGCGGAGCCAGGCCTCGAGGTAGAGGATGCCGACGCGCACGTTGTGGCGGAGGCCCTCCTCCGTGCGCGTGCCCTCGTGCGGCCGGAGCAGGTCTTCGCGCGTCACCTTCGCGGCGATGCGTTTGTCGAGCTGGTTCTTCGCCGGCATGTGCTCGTCGAAGATCGCCTTCGCGATCGGGACGAGGCCCGGGTGCGCGACCCAGGTGCCGTCGTGGCCCTTCGTCACCTCGCGGAGCTTGTCGGCCTTCACCTTCGCGAGCGCGGCCTCGTTCTTCGCCGGATCGTTCTTGATCGGGATCTGCGCGGCCATGCCGCCCATCGCGTGCACGCCGCGGCGGTGGCACGTCTCGATCAGGAGCGTGACGTAGGCGTCGAGGAACGCCTTGTCCATCGTGACCTGACCGCGGTCGGGGAGGAGCGCCGACTCGTCGTTCGCGCGCTTCTTGATGAAGCTGAAGATGTAGTCCCAGCGCCCGCAGTTGAGGCCGGCGGAGTGCTCGCGGAGCTCGTAGAGGATCTCGTCCATCTCGAACGCGGCCGGCAGCGTCTCGATGAGGCAGGTGCCCTTGATCGTGCCGCGCGGGATCCCGAGCTTGTCTTGCGCGTGATTGAAGACGTCGTTCCAGAGCCGCGCCTCGAGGTGGCTCTCCATCTTCGGGAGGTAGAAGAACGGGCCGAGGCCGCGCGCGATCTGCTCCTTCGCGTTGTGGAAGAAGAAGAGACCGAAGTCGACGAGCGCGCCGGGCGCGATCTCGCCGTCGACCTGGACGTGCTTCTCGGGGAGGTGCCAGCCGCGGGGGCGGACGAAGAGGATCGCCGTCGCGTCGTTCAGCGCGTAGCGCTTCTCGCCTTGCTGGAAGGTGATCGTGCGGCGGACCGCGTCGAAGAGGTTCTTCTGTCCTTCGATCAGGTTCGACCACGTCGGCGTGGTCGCGTCCTCGAAGTCCGCCATGAAGACGCTCGCGCCGGAGTTCAGCGCGTTGATGATCATCTTCCGATCGACCGGCCCCGTGATCTCGACGCGGCGATCGAGGAGGACGGCCGGCTCGGGCGCGCACGTCCAGTCGCCGGCGCGCACGCTCGCGGTCTCGGGGAGGAAGTCGGGGAGGGCCCCGCCGTCGAAGGCCTTCTGCCGCTCGGCGCGGCGAGCGAGCAGCTCCTTCACGCGGGGGCGGAACGTCCGGACGAGGTCCGCGACGAAGGCGAGGGCGGCGTCGGTCAGGATCCCTTCCTGGCCGTCGACGTGAGCTCCTGAGAGGGTGATGGGCGCCGTCATGATGCGACGTGTTAGACCTTGCTGGTAATAGGCTTTGCAGTCAAGATGTGGAGTGCACGGGCCAAGAAACAGGCGTTTTAGGTTGTCAATGACAACCTGTAAGGTTGTAACAGTATGTCAATGACACGGCCGCCACAGGCGCTCGCGACCGAGACCAAGACGCCACTGCGTCAAACCAGCGAGGCTCCGAAATTCGGCGCGAAAGTGCGGGCGTTGCGGCGGCGTGAAGGGCTGTCGCAGGTGCAGCTCGCGGACAAGATCGGGATCTCGCCGAGCTACCTCAACCTGATCGAGAACAACCGCCGGCCCCTCCCGGCGAACCTCCTCATCAAGCTCGCGCAGCTCTTCTCGGTCGACGTCCACTCGTTCGCGACCGACGAGGACGCGCGCCTGATGAGCGATCTCACGGAGGCGTTCGCGGATCCCATCTTCGAGGACCACGACCTCACCTCGGTCGACCTCCGCGAGATGGCGGCGGCGAGCCCGAGCGCGGCGCGCGCGGTGCTCACGCTCTACCGCGCGTACCAGGCGAGCCGCGCGCAGGCGGACGATCTCTCCTCGCGCCTCTCCGACGGCGAGGAGGCCGCGCCCGCGGCGGCGCACCTCCCGAGCGAGGAGGTGACCGATCTCATCCAGCGCGCGTCGAACCACTTCCCCGAGCTCGAGGCGGCGGCGGAGCAGATCGCGGCGCGGGCGAAGCTCGGGCTCGACGATCTCTACGCCGGGCTCGTCCGCTACCTCGACAAGCAGCTCGGTACGCAGGTGCAGATCGCGCGGTGGGGCTCGGAGCGCGGCGTCCTTCGCCGCTTCGATCCGAACCGCAACGTGCTCGTGCTCTCGGAGCTCCTGCCCACGCGCAGCCGCACGTTCCAGCTCGCGCACCAGATCGCGGTGATGACGCAGGGCGCGGTGATGGACCGGATCACGGCCGACGCGCGCCTCACGACCGAGGAGTCGCGCGGGCTCGCGCGCGTGACGCTCGCGAACTACTTCGCCGGCGCGATGCTCATGCCGTACGCGCCGTTCCTCGAGGCGGCGAAGCAGGAGCGCTACGACATCGACGTGCTCGGGCGTCGCTTCCGCGTCGGCTTCGAACAGGTCTGTCATCGCTTGACGACGCTGCGGCGACCCGGGGCGGAGGGCGTGCCGTTCCACATGATGCGGATCGACGTGGCGGGGAACATCTCGAAGCGCTTCAGCGCCTCGGGGATCCGGTTCGCGCGGTTCTCCGGCGCGTGCCCGCGCTGGAACGTGTTCAGCGCGTTCCTCACGCCGGGCATGATCCGCATCCAGGTGTCGCGGATGCCGGACGGCAACGTGTTCTTCTGCCTCGCGCGCACGATCCAGAAGGACTCCGGCGGCTATCACGCGCAGCATCCCGTCCAGGCGATCGGGCTCGGCTGCCGGGTCGAGTACGCGCGTGAGCTCGTGTATTCGGACGGCATCGACGTCACGAGCGTCGACACGTGCGTGCCGGTCGGCGTCACGTGCCGGCTGTGCGAGCGCACCGACTGCGAGCAGCGCGCGTTGCCGTCGCTCCGCGTGCCGCTCCGGGTCGATCAGAACGTGCGCGGCGTGTCGCTCTATGCGCCGATCCAGCCACGGTAAAATGGGCCTTGCGCCGGGATGATGCGCCGTCGATGATGACGCGGACATGTCTCGGACTTCGGCGGCCAAAGTCGGGCGCTGGCTAGCAGGAAAAGAGAGACGCGACGAAGCGGTCGCCCTCCTCTGTGCGTGGGCGGCGAACGGGCCGAACGACAAGGAGGGGCAGGAGCTCCTTGCGGAGGCGTTCCGTCTCGATCCGGGGTCGCAGCTCGCGCAGCTCGCGTTCGAGCGCATGGAAGGCATCGCGGCGAAGGACCACGCGCCGCTCGAGCAAGCGATCGCGACGTGGACCGCCGACGAGATCGCGAAGCTCGAGAAGCAGATCGTCCGCCCGAACTTCATTCGCGCGCAGGTCGGCTTCAACAACAACGTCAAGTACAACGGCCTCGTCTTCCACATCCAGACGGAGGACTCCGGCCTCGACAAGCCGCACATCATCACGCACCTCTTCGCGGACGGCGGCCGCATCATCAAGAGCCACAAGCGCATCTACGCGAGCGAGGTGAAGCGCGACGACGTCGCGAAGTTCGTGCGCGCGCTGATGAAGGGCCAGCACATGGAGATGGCCCTCATGCTGCGCGAGGGCAAGTTCGACGAGGTCATCGCCGGCCGCGCGATCGGCGGCATGCACACGCTGGAGGAGCCGCCGCGCACGGCGGAGAAGCTCGCGACGAAGAAGGAGGAGCGCGTCGAGGCCGCGCCGGCCGCGCGCTCGATCCCGCCGCCCGCGCCTCCGCCGCCGGTCGCGGACACGTCGGAGCTCTCGCGCCTCGTCGCGCAGGCGCCGGTGCAGAAGTCGTATTTCCGCCTCAACGTCGTGCGCAGCCTCACCGGCGGTCCGGCGTTCTACGAGCCGAAGGGCGAGAACGCGGTCATCGGGCGGCTGGGGCCGATCTCGCTCGAGGCGGAGCGCTTCTGCCATCCGCGCGAGGCGGAGATCAACTGGAAGCAGGGGCGCATCTGGCTGAACGATCTCGAGGAGGGCAACGGCGTCTTCTTGCGCATTCGCCAGCCGGTCGAGCTCGAGATCGGCGACGAGTTCATGGTCGGCGATCAGGTGCTCCTCATCGAGCGCAACCCCGAGCCGAACGACGGCCCGGGTCCGGGCCCGACGTACTTCTACTCGTCGCCGAAGTGGCCTTCGTCGTTCCGCGTCGTGCAGCTCTTCGAGGGCGGCGCGAAGGGCGCGTGCGTCGTCGCGCGCGGGACGACGATGCAGATCGGCTCCGCGATCGGCGACTTCGTGTTCACCGCGGATCCGCTCGTCGAGGATCAGCACTGCCTCGTCGAAGAGCAGGCCGGCTCGATCGTCCTCTCGGACCTCGGCTCGCGCACCGGCGTCTTCGTCCGCATCAAGGGCGAACAGGAGCTCGTCGCCGGCGACGAAATCATCGTCGGCCGCACGCGCATGCAGCTCGAGGCGCTGCAGGTTTAGGGGCTTCGCCCCTAAGACCCCACCCCGGAACACGACCCGCCGAAGCGGCGGGCGCTACGCGCCGCTGTGGCGGTCGCATTCCGGGGCCCCGTTCGCGGAGCACGAGCCGTCGAAGCGGTGGGCGGTACGCGCTGTTGTGGCGGTCGCTTTCCGGGGGCCGTTCGCGGAGCACGAGTCGCCGGAGGGGTGGGCGCTACGCGCTGCTGTGGCGGTCGCTTTCCGGGGGCCGTTCGCGGAACATGAGCCGCCGAAGGGGCGGGCGGTACGCGCTGCTGTGGCGGTCGCATTCCGGGGGCCCGTTCGGAGCACGAGCCGCCGGAGGGGACCCGTTCGCGGCTCTCAAAGCTCGGCGACGATCTCCTTCGGGATGGCGAGGGTCGACTGGAAGTCCTTGTTGAGGGGGTCCATGTCGTCGAGGGCGGGGAGCATCGAGGTGACGTCGGTGACGGTGCCGCTCGCGTTGCGCTTGATCTTGATCCATGGGGTCGCCATCCACTCGCGCGGGAAGCCGCGGCGGAGGTTCGCCTCCGAGACCATGTGCGGCTTGCGCGCGCCGCCCTCGTTGTCCGGGCGGTACCAGTTGTTGTGGTAGATCCAGACGACGCCGTCGCGATCGGTGTGGCCGATGAAGCCGACGTGCTGATCGCCGGGGTTGCTCGAGTGGATGCTCATGCCCGCGAGCAGCGTGCCGGCGGGGATGTGACCGCCGTAGATCGTGTTCAGCTTCGCGATGAACTCGGCCTTCTTCTGCGGCATCTTGTAGGTCGCGCCGCCTCCGCTGCGGACGTCGGCGATGAGGTTGCGGACGCCCTCCTGGTCGTAGCTCGTGATGCCCGCGAGGAAGAGCACCTTCGACACGTTGGTCGCGCACATGCGGGCCTTCGGGAAGCGCGGGTAGTCGTCCTGCACGCCGCCCCAGTAGGTCGAGGCGCGCATGATGTTCTGGCCGGTGCGAGTGAGGAGGTCGAAGCGGAGGTTCGGGTCGATGCGGGTCCGCGCGACGGCGGAGAGCTCCGCGTTCGTCACCGTGGTGACCGGCTCCTCGACGCTCTCGACATCCTCGTCGTCGCCGGTGTCCGTCGCGCAGCCGGCGAGGGCAGGCGCGGCCGCGAGGGCGAGACCGAGAAGGAGCGTGAGGCGGCGAAGCGATGGGGCGATCATGCCTACCTTGGCGCACATCGTGTGCCGCGCAGAACACGGCGCTAATTGCGCAAAACTACACGCTCACGGGGGTAAAACCTACCTGTAGGTGAGGGTGCGATGATCCATGACGGCGGTCTGACCCGCTATCGTGGCAGCGGGGCGTCATGAAGAAGGGCCACGTCGCAGAGCCGGGCAGCGTGCTCGGGGACAAGTACCGGATCGTGCGGACGCTCGGGACCGGCGGCATGGGCGTCGTGTACGAGGCTCGACACATCGAGCTCGGGCAGCGCGTGGCGCTGAAGCTCCTTCAGAACGTCGACGACGAAGAGCACGTCCACCGCTTCCTCCGCGAGGCGCGCGCGTCCGTTCGCCTGAAGAGCGACCACGCCGCGAAGGTCGTCGACGTCGGGCGCCTCGAGTCCGGCGCGCCGTACATGGTGATGGAGCTGCTCGCCGGCACGGACCTCGGCGAGCTCTGCGCGGCGCGGCCGCTGCCTGCGCCGCTCGCCGTCGCGTACGTCCTTCAGGCTTGCGAGGCCGTCGCCGAAGCGCACGCCCTCGGCATCGTGCATCGCGACCTGAAGCCGTCCAACCTGTTCCTCACCGAGCGCGCCGACGGACAGCCCCTCATCAAGGTGCTCGACTTCGGCATCGCGAAGATGATCCGGCACGAGGGGAGCGACAAGCTGACCGGGACCGGCGCCGTCATGGGCTCGCCGAGGTACATGTCGCCGGAGCAGCTGCGCTCCTCGCGCGACGTCGATCAACGGACGGACATCTGGTCGCTCGGCGTCTGCCTCTACGAGCTCGTCAGCGGGCAGACGCCGTTCCAGGCGTCGGCCGTGCCGGAGCTCTACGTGCTCGTCCTCAGGGATCCGCCGATCCCGATCCAGCGATGGCGGCCCGATCTGTCGCCCGGTCTCGTCGCGACGATCATGAAGTGCCTCGAGAAGGACCCCGCGCGCCGCTTCTCGTCGGTGTTCGAGCTCGCGAGCGCGCTCGAGCCGTTCGCGCTCGACGACGCGCGCGGATCCGCGGCTCGGATCTCACGCGTCCTCGCGAAGACCGGACGGTCGGATCCGCCGCCGTCGATCGAGCAGGCCATCCTCGCGGCCGAGAGCGCCCCGAGCGTGGCGACCAGCGCCGCGCGCGTGGAGCCCACCGTCGTCGTGCCGCGCCGCGGCCGCGGCTGGCTCCTCGCGAGCACCTTCGCGGTCACGACGATCGCCGGCCTCGGCGCCGGCGCGTTCTTCCTCCGAGCCTCGTGGGGCCGCACCCCGCCGAGCGCGACACCGAGCGCGTCGGTCGCGTCGGTCGCGTCCGCGGCGCACGTCCCGAACGACGCGCTCGGCGTGGCGCCTCCGCCCTCCGAGGTGCCGGCGCCGCCGGCGGTCGCCGTCGCGTCCGTGTCCGCGTCCGCGCCGCCGATGACGCCGACCCCGCAGCACCCGCACCCGCACTCCGTCACGAGCGCCGGCCGCACCGCCGCTCGTTCGTCCGCGCCGTCGAGCCCCGCCCCCACCCCCGCGCCGGCGCCCCCACCGTCGTCCCGGCTCAAGACGAACTTCGAGTAGCGCCGCAGGCGTGTAGCATCATCGCGTGGGGTCTCCTCTGCGCCGGCTCGCCATCGCGGTGCTCGCCATCGCGGTCGTGTCGCCGGCGAGCGCCCGCGCGAGCGACGACGCGCGCAAGCAGGAGGCGCAGGAGCATTTCCAGCGCGGCGTGAAGAGCTTCGGCGCGCAGCAGTGGGACGCCGCGCTCGCGGAGTTCCTGCGATCGCGCGAGCTCTATCCGACGCGCTCGGCGACGTACGACGCGGCGCTCTGCTTGAAGCAGCTCGGCCGCTACGACGAGGCGCTCGAGATGTTCGAGACGCTTTTGAGGTCTTTCCCGAATCTCCCGGAAGAGGACAAACGCGAGGCGCAGCGTGACCTCGTCGAGCTTCGCGCGCACGTCGGCGCGGTCGACGTGCAGCAGGCCGAGCCCGGCGCGGCGATCCTCGTCGACGGGCGCGATCGCGGCGTCTGGCCTCCCGCCGCGCCGCTCCGCGTCCTCGTCGGCTCGCACGTCGTGCGCGTCTTCAGGGAGGGGTTCCTCCCGTTCGAGAAGCGCGTCGAGGTCGCGAGCGGGCAGACGGTGGAGGTCGTCGCGTCGCTTCGCCGGCTCGACGCGTTCGGGAAGCTGCGCGTCGCCGAGCAGAGCGGGCGCACGCTCGACGTCATCGTCGACGGCGTCGTCGTCGGCAAGACGCCGTGGGAAGGGCCGCTCTCGCTCGGGCCGCACACGGTGTTCTTGCGCGGGGAAGGGGACCTCGGGACGCAGCCCGTCAGCGTGCCGGTGGAGCGCGACAAGACCGTGCCGGTGACGCTCAACGCCGAGCCGCTCGACTCGGTGCTGCGCGTCGAGCCCGAGCCGCGCGGCGCGAGCGTCGCGATCGACGGCGTCGTCGTCGGACGCGGCGTCTGGGAAGGGCGACTGCGGGCGAGCCCTCACCGCCTCGAGGTCGCGTCGGAGGGCTTCATGGTCCAGGCCCGCGACGTGGCGACGACGAGCGGGCAGCGCGCGGTCGTCGCCGTGCCGCTCGAGCGCGACACGACCTCGCCGATGTGGCGCGCGGTGGTGCCGCCGCGCGTGGTGTTCGACGCGGACGCGGGGCTCGCGCTCGGTCCGTCGCTCGGCGGAGACCTCGTCGGCTCGTGCGACGGCGCGTGCAGCCGCGCGCTCGCGACCGGCGCGGCGGTGCGCGCGCACGGCGGCTACGAATTCAGCTCCGGGATCGGGATCGGCCTCGGCGCGGGCTACGTGAACGTGCGCCAGAGCGTCGAGCAGCAGCCGGCGCGCCTCCAGCCGGTGGGGCTGCCGAGCGCGGAGGGCGCGGCGGAGAACCGCGTCGTCCTCTCGGGCGCCACGCTCGGCGGCGCGGCGTGGCTCCATCGCGGCGCGCGCTTTCCGCTCCTCGTGCGCCTCGACTCGGGCATCCTCCTCGGCTCGGTGCGGGCCGCGCGGTCCGGCACCTTCGCCGCGAGCGGCGGCGCGGCCTCGGCCTCGCCGGCGGAGGAGTCGGCGACCGCGAGTTACGTGTACATTGCACCCGAGGCGCGGGTCGGCTGGCGGTTCTTGCCGCGCTTCGAGGCGAGCTTCGGCGTGCAGGCGATGGTGCTCCTCGCGCTCTCCGTCCCGGAGTGGAAGGACGAGCGACGGACGCACGCGCCGCCGCTGGGGCTCGCGACGTACGGCGCGCAGAAGCTGACTGGCTCGGTGATCGCGCTCGCCGCGCCGAGCCTCGGGCTGCGATGGGACTTTTGAGGCCGGCGGGACGATTCGGCGGGACGATGCGGCGGGACGATTCGGCGGGACGATGAAGACAGCACGAACCAACACGGCGAAGGTCTGGGCGGCGATCGTGTGCGCCGTCGCGGCCGCGTGCACGACGCGGCCGGGCGACACCGAGCGCGCCCCCGCGCCCCCGCCCGCTTCGGAAGGTGTGGCTCCGGAAGGTGTGGCTCCGGAAGGTGTGGCTCCGGAAGGTGTGGCTCCGGAAGGTGTGGCGCCGAAAGGTGTGGCGCCGGAAGGTGTGGCGCCGGAAGGTGCGGTCTCGAAAGGTGTCGCGACGGCGCTCGATCTCCCGTCGGTGATGCGGCGCGCGCATTTCCGGTTCCGGCCCGACGGCGCCGGCTTCGTCGCGCGCCAGTCCGCGTACGAGGCGCGCGTCGACGCGGCGGGCGCGCTCTCCGTCGCGGCGCGCGGAACGCCGCTCGTGCTGTCGACGACGATCGCGTCAGCGCCGGCATCGGCGTCGGCGTCGGCATCAGCATCGGCGCCGGCATCAGCGTCGGCGCCGGCATCGGCGTCGGCGCCGGTTTCGCGCGAGGGCGAGGGCGAGGGCGAGGGTGCGGCCCGCGTCGCCGTCGATGGCGGCGTCGCGATCGCGCGCGGCGTGTGTGTGACCGAACACGCGGTCGGGACCGACGGCGGCGTCGAGCAGAGCTGGGTCTTCGACTGCGCTCCCGCCGCGGAGGGCGACGTCGTCGTGCGCGTCGCGGCGAGCGGAGCCGTGTTCGCCTCGAGCGACGAGCGCGGCCTCCTCTTCCGCGACGGCGGCGCGGGGATCCGGTACGGCGCCGCGACGTGGATCGACGCGCGCGGCGTCCGCACGCCCGTGCGACCGGAGTGGGCCGACGGCACGATCACGCTGCGCGTGCCCGCGGACGTCGTCCGTCGCTCCACCTTCCCGGCGACGCTCGACCCGCTCGTCGGTCCCGAGCTCGATCTCGACGAGCCCTTCGTCGTCCGCGTGCCTTCCACGCAAGAACACGCTTCCATCGCCTTCGACGGTAGAAACTATTTCGTCGTATGGGACGATCTCCGCAACGGCGACTGGGACGTCTACGGCGCGCGCATCGATCCGGCGTCGGGTCAGGTGCTGGCCGCCGACGCGAGCGGCGTCCCGGTCGCGGTGACGGGCGGGAGCCAGCAGCTCCCCGCCGTCGCGTCGAACGGCACGGACTTCTTCGTCGTCTGGCAGGACTCGCGCGACGGGAGCGCGAAGACCTACGGCGCGCGCGTGACGGGGGCGACGGGGCAGGTCGTCGCCGCGGACGCGGGCGGCTTCGCGCTCGGCGGAGGTGGGTTCACGCAGCGCTCGCCGCACGTGGCGTGGGACGGCGCGCGCTACTTCGTCGTCTGGGAGGACGGGCGCAACCCGAGCGCCGACGTGTTCGGCGTCCGCGTGGGCACGGACGGAGCTCCGCTCGCCGCCGACGCGAACGGGATCGCGATCGCGACCGCGGCGCCGTCGGCCCAGACGCGCCCTCGCGTCGCGTGCGACGGGACGAGGTGCCTCGTCGTGTGGACCGACAACCGCGCGGGCGCGGGCAACCTCGACGTCCTCGGCGCGCGCGTCGTCGCGGCGACGGGCGAGGTCGTGGACGCCGAGGCGTCGCCGCTCCCCGTCGCGACGGGAGCGGGCTCGCAGACGACGCCGTCGATCGCTTACGACTCCGTGCGCGGCGCCTACCTCGTCGCGTGGGACGACTTCACCGCGGGACCGGAGCCCGACATCCGCGGCCGGCGGATCGATCGCGCGACCGGCGCGTCCCTCGACCCGACGCCGATCGCGATCGCCACCGGCGCGCAGGCGCAGCGCGGCTCGGCGGTGGCGTTCGACGGCACGCGCTTCCTCGTGACGTGGACGAACGCGGTGCCGCCGGCGACGATCTTCGGCGCGCTCATAGGCGGCGACGGCGCGCGCATCACGCCGGCGGCGCAAGGCGTCCCGATCGGCGCCGCGACGGTGCTCGAAACGGGCAGCGCGGTCGCGGGCGGGAGCGCGGGCTTCTACGTCGCGTGGAGCGAGCAGAGCTCGACCGCGCCGTCGGACATCCACGGCACGCGCGTCGATCCGACGACGGCGGCGCCGCGCGACGAGCCGCGCAACGTCATCACCGGCCACGCGAACGCGGAGCTCGCGCCCGCGGTCGCGAGCGACGGCACCGACTACTTCGTCGTCTGGGAGGACTGGCGGAACGCGTCGCCTGGCGACGTGTACGGCGTGCGCGTGCGCGCGAACGGGACGGTGCCGGTCGAGGATCAAGCCGGCGTCCTCGTCGCCGCGGCCTCGCCGCCCGGGAGCGCGTCGCCGCTCCGGCGCGTCCAGCCGGCGATCGCGTTCGGCGGAGGCACGTACCTCGTCGCGTGGACCGATCGCCGTCCGCCTTCGCCGCCGGACGGTGGCCTCGTCACCGCGGTGTACGCGCTCCGCGTCGATCCGTCGACGGGGCGGCCGGTGGCGGCGGACGGGACCGGCGTGCGCGTGAGCGGCGTCGTGGGGAGCGGCGTCCAGCAGACCGCGCCTGCGCTCGCGTTCACGGGCGGCACCTTCCTCGCGGCCTGGCGTGACGGCCGGAACGGCCCCGACAACGTGTACGCGCGGACCGTTCGCGTGGGCGCGAGCGCGCTCCAGCTCGGCGCCGAGGCGCGGATCGGGCTCGGCCCGAACGCGAGCACCGCGCCGAGCGTCGCCGGCGACGGCGCGCAGACGTTCTTGATCGCGTGGGAAGACTTCCGCGACGGCGTCCAGTTCCGGACGTACGCGGCGCGCGTGGACACCACCGGCAAGGTCCGCGACGGCGACGCGGGCGGCTTCGCGGTGTCGCAAGGGAACGCGAACCAGCTCGGCCCGAGCGCGGCGTGGAGCGGCTCGGAGTTCTTCGTCGCTTGGGAAGATCACCGGTCGCACGGCGCGGCCGGCGAGATCTACGGGCGGCGCGTGCCTTCGAGCGGCCCGCCGGCCGGCGCCGACGTCCCGATCGCCGCCGGCGCGTCCCGCCGCGAGACGCCGGCGGTGGTGGACGCGCGCGACGGAGCGCCGGGCGGAAACCTCGAGGTCGTCTGGCGCGAGGAGCGGAGCGGACAATGGGACGTCTTCGGCGCGCTCGTCCGCGGCGACGGCCTCGTGCGCGAGCCGAGCGCGCTCGGGATCGCGCTCGAGCGGGGCGACAAGTCGGCGCCCTCGATCGCCGCCGGCGCCAACGGCGAGATGCTCGTCGCGTATTCGCGCCTCGATCCGCTCTCGCCGTTCGGCGTCGCGCGCGCGCGGTCACGTGTCCTCTCCACCGGCCTGCGCGCGGGCGCGTGCACGAGCGACGCCGACTGCGCGACGCGCTTCTGCACCGACGGCGCGTGCTGCGACGATCGCTGCGACGCGCCGTGCCGCGCCTGCGGGACGGGCACGTGCGCGCTGGTGACGAGCGGGCAGGACGATCGCTGCAGCGGCATCAGCTCGTGCAGCGCGACGGGCGAGTGCCATCGCGCGAACGGCCAGCCGTGCCAAGCCGCGAGCGAGTGCGCGAGCGGCGTGTGCGATCGCGACGACGGCGTGTGCTGCGACCGCGCGTGCGACGGCGAGTGCAACACGTGCAAGTCGAAGGAGGCGCCCGGCACGTGCACGGCGCTCCTCGCCGGCACCGCGCCGGTGAACTGCGTCCCCTTCGCGTGCGACGGCAAGAGCGACCAATGCCCGACGTCGTGCGAGAGCGACATCGCGTGCGCGCGCCCGAACGTCTGCCTGCCGGGCGGGAGGTGCGAGCCGCTCACGGCGCCGACGTGCATCGACACGAAGACGATCAAGGCGCCGAGCGGCCTCGTGACCGACTGCACGCCCTACGCGTGCGCGGGCTCGAGCTGCGTGAACCCATGCAAGTCCGTCGCCGACTGCGTGACCGGCTTCGTCTGCGACGTCGACGGCAAGTGCGTCGAGCCCCCGCCGCAGGCCGACACAGGCGGCTGCACCTGCCGCGCCGCGCCGGCGGGCAGCGCCTCGCGCGCCGAGCTCGCGTGGCTCGCGGCGGCCCTCCTCACCGCGCTGCGCCGCAGTCGGCCGCGAGCGCGCGCTACCGGCGGGCGAGGCGGTGCATGATGGCGCGGCTCACGCTCGGGAGGAGGCCGCCGAGGCGGCCGAGGAGGGCGACGTCGGGTTGGGGGACGTGGTGGAGGCCGCGACCGTGGGCCGCCTTCCATACGACCTCGGCGACGTCGTCGGCGGTGAGCTTGACGCCGAAGCGGTCGAGCGTCTTCGAGCGGTGCGTCTGCGACGAGACCATCGGCGTGTCGACGTAGCTCGGCATCACGTCGCAGACGCGCACGCCGCGGGGGCGGAGCTCGATGTCGAGCGCCTCCGTGAGCGCGCGGACGGCGAACTTCGTCGCGGAGTACGCGGCGAGCTCGGGTTGCCCGTAGACGGCCGACGCGCTCGACATGTTCACGATCGCGCTCGAGCCGTGGGCCCGCGCCGTGCGCTCGAGGAGCGGCAGGCTCCGCTGGATCCCGAGGATGACGCCCATCACGTTCACCTCGAGCTGCTTCCGGCACTCCGCCGGCGCGACGTCCTCGAAGCGGCCCATCCGCAGGATGCCCGCGCAGTTGAAGAGGACGTCCATCCGGCCGTACGCGGACTCGAAGTCGGCGACGGCCGCGGTCCACGACTCCTCGTTCGCGACGTCGATGCGGCCGTGCGATGCGTTCGGGAGCGACTCCGCCGTCTTGCGCGCGCCCTCGACGTCGATGTCCCAGCACCCGACCGCGAAGCCGCGGCGGCCGAAGAGGAGCGCGCTCGCGCGGCCGATGCCCGAGGCCGCGCCTGTGACGAAGATCGACTTCATGCGCGCGAGCGTAGACGAGAGCCGTGCTAGCGTCCCCCGCCATGGCCGGCCGCTACGGAATGTCGTTCGCGAAGAAGCACATCGAAGACGGGGAGTACGAGGAGGCGGTCACGGCCGCGTCCGAGGCGATCGCGGGCGGCGACGCCGGCCCCGAGCCGCTCGTCGATCGCGCGACCGCGTACGACCTCCTCGAGCGACACGCCGAAGCGGTCGCCGACTTCGAGCAGGCGATCGCGAAGAACGTCGCGGAGAAGGAGCTCGACCCGTTCTTGCTCGACGACGCCTACTTCAGCGCCGCCCTCGCGTGCGCCCGCGCGGAGGCGAAGACCGACCTGAAGAAGGCGCTCGCGCGGCTCGATCGCTACCGCGAGGTCCTCCCCGAAGGCGCCCACGTCGCGGAGAGCCGCGACTGGCAGCGGCGCCTCAAGGGCGAGCTCCCGAGCCTCCTCGACAAGACGAAGGCGCTCGACTCCTGAGTCCGTGAAGGCCTACGCGCGACCAACGGTGAGGCGCGCGGTCATCGTGATGGTCTGCTCGCCCGTGCCGTGGCGCTCGCGCAGGCGGGCGAGGACGAAGCGCGCGGCGTCGGTCCAGGTCTCCGGGTCGACCGCGTTCTTGCGCAGGACGACGATCGCGTTCGTGCGTTGCATCGAGGTCCACATCGCCTCGACGTTCGGCGTGGTCTCGACGCGCTGCACGTCCGCGTGGCACACGACGTCGCGGAAGCCCGCCGCGCTCATCTCGGCGACGCACTCCGCCGGATCCGCGAGCGGCGGCTGGAACGCCGGCGCGCCCGGCGGCGGCGGGAAGCGCTCCGCCAGCGCGCCGAGCACCGTCGCGAGCACCGGCACCTCGGAGAGCGGCGCCCAGCTCGCCACGATCGCGGGCGCACCCGGCTTCAGCACGCGACGAAGCTCGCGGAACCCCTTGGCGCGATCGGGAAAGAACATCAGCCCGAACATCGAGAAGCCAGCGTCGAACGTCGCGTCCGCGTAGGGCAGCGCCATCCCGTCGCCGAGCGTCACATCGACGCCCGCCGCATGGGGAGAGTCCGCGCCCCGCGTCGCGGCGGGGGCGGGGACGCGGCGGCGAAGCTGCGTGAGCATTCCCTCCGATTGGTCGAGCGCCGACACGCGATGGCCTGCCTCGACCGCGATGCGCGTGAGCGCGCCGGCGCCGCACGCGACGTCGACGACGTGCGCCGGAGCGTCGAGCGCCGCGAGCGCGAGCGCCGTCCGCGCGAAGTGCTCGAACGACTCCGACAGCTCCGCGGCGTACGCCTCCGCGACGTCGTCCCACGCCTTCGGCTTCGCGAGCGGTGTTGTCATCGCGCGGGCCGTCGTTGTTTGTACAGGTTGATGAGGCCGTTGGTCGAGGCGTCGTGGGTCGTGACTGGGGCCTTCGATTCGAGCTCTGGGAGGATCGCGTTCGCGAGCTGCTTGCCGAGCTCCACGCCCCACTGGTCGAAGCTGTAGACGTTCCAGACGATGCCCTGGACGAAGATCTTGTGCTCGTAGGCCGCGATGAGCGCGCCGAGCGTCTTCGGTCCGAGCTTCTGCACCAGGATGCTGTTCGTGGGCCGGTTGCCGCTGAAGACCTTGTGCGGGAGCAAGGCCTCGAGCTTCGCCGGCTCGAGGGACGCGAGCTCCTTCCGCGCCTCGTCCGCCGTCTTGCCGCGCATCAGCGCCTCCGTCTGCGCGAAGAAGTTCGCGAGGAGGAGGTCGTGGTGCTTGCCGAGCGGGTTCAACGTCTCGATCGGCGCGATGAAGTCGCACGGGATGAGGCGCGTCCCCTGATGGATGAGCTGGTAGAACGCGTGCTGCCCGTTCGTGCCCGGCTCGCCCCAGATGATCGGGCCCGTCGTGTAGTTCCCCGCCTCGCGGATCGGCGTGCCGTCGCGCGTGACCCGCTTGCCGTTCGACTCCATGTCGCCCTGCTGGAAGTAGGCGGCGAAGCGGTGCAAGTACTGGTCGTAGGGGAGGATCGCCTGCGTCTCGGCGCCGAAGAAGTTCGCGTACCAGACGCCGTGGAGCGCGAGCAGCACCGGGATGTTCTCGTCGAGCGGCGCGGTCCGGAAGTGCTCGTCCATCTCGTGCGCGCCGGCGAGGAGCTCCTCGAACGCGTCCATCCCCACGCAGCAGGCGATCGAGAGGCCGATCGCGCTCCACAGCGAGTAGCGCCCGCCGACCCAGTCCCAGAACGGGAACATGTTCTCCGTGTCGATCCCGAACGCGGCGACCGCCTTCTCGTTGGTCGAGAGCGCGACGAAGTGCTTCGCGACCGCGCTCGCGTCCATCCCCGGCTGCTTCAAGAGCCAGTCGCGCGCGCTGTGCGCGTTCGCGAGCGTCTCCTGCGTCGTGAACGTCTTCGACGCGACGATGAAGAGCGTGCGCTCGGGATCGACGAGGCGCAGCGTCTCCGCGATGTGCGTGCCGTCGACGTTGGAGACGAAGTGCGCGTGGAGGTCGCGCTTCGAATAGTGCTTCAGCGCCTCCGTCACCATCACCGGCCCGAGGTCCGAGCCGCCGATGCCGATGTTGACGATGTGCTCGATCGTCTTGCCGGTGTGGCCCTTCCACTCGCCGCTCCGCAGCCGCTCCGTGAAGGAGCGCATCTTCGCGAGGACCGCGTTCACGTCCGGCATCACGTCCTTGCCGTCGACGAGGATCGGCCGGTTCGATCGGTTCCGCAGCGCGACGTGCAGCACCGCGCGGCCCTCGGTCCCGTTGATCTTCTCGCCCGCGAACATCTTGTCGCGCCAGCCCTCGACGTCGGCCTGCTTCGCGAGCGCGACGAGGAGGCGGAGCGTCTCGTCGGTCGTGCGGTGCTTCGAGTAGTCGAGGAAGATCCCGCACGCCTCGACGCTCATGCGATCGAAGCGCTCTGGGTCCTTCGCGAAGAGGTCGCGCATGTGCACGCGCGCCATCTCTTCCTTGTGCTTCGTGAGGGCTTGCCAGGCGGGAGTCGAGACGAGGGAGGACGCCATGCGCGCCAGCATATTTTCTCCGTGATAAGGTGCGCAAGCCGTGCCCGAGCTGTCGATCCGTTGCGAATCGCTGCGGAAAACCTACGACGACGACGAAGTGATCGCAGTGGCGGGCCTCGACCTCGAGGTGCGCGTCGGCGAGTGCTTCGGGCTCCTCGGCCCCAACGGCGCGGGGAAGACGACGACCTGCGAGATCCTCGAGGGGCTCCTCGCGCCGACGAGCGGCAAGGTCGAGATCCTCGGCAAGACCTGGGAGGCCGACGAGCGCTGGCTCCGCGAGCGCCTCGGCGTGTCGCTCCAGCAGACCCACCTCCCCGACAAGCTCACCGTGCGCGAGACGATCGAGCTCTTTCGCTCCTTCTTCGTCACCGGGCGCGACGTCGACGCCACGATCGACCTCGTCGCCCTCCGCGAGAAGGAGCACGCGAAGTACGACACGCTCTCGGGCGGGCAGCGGCAACGCCTCGCGGTCGCGTGCGCGCTGGTGGGGGACCCGAAGCTCCTCTTCCTCGACGAGCCGACGACGGGGCTCGATCCGCAGTCGCGCCGCATGCTCTGGGACGTCGTCCTCAAGTTCAAGGAGCAGGGCAACAGCGTGCTCTTGACCACGCACTACATGGACGAGGCGGAGCGCCTCTGCGATCGCGTCTGCGTCATCGACCACGGCAAGATGATCGCGCTCGGCACGCCGAAGGAGCTCATCGACTCGCTCGGCGGCAGCCAGATCGTCGAGCTCACGCTCGAGGGCGCTCGCACCGACGAGGACAACGACGCGATCGCGACGAGCATGGCGACGTTGCCCGGCGTCGTCGCGGCGCGCTTCTTCACCGGCCGCGTCGTCCTCACGGTCGAGCACCTCCACCTCGCGTTGCCCTCGGTCCTCGAGGCGCTGCGCGAGCGCGCGATCGTCCTCGCGCACCTCTCGACCCACCACGCGACGCTCGAGGACGTCTTCGTCACGCTGACGGGAAGGGCGCTGCGCGAGTGAGCGGCCTGACGAAGAACGCGCGCGTCAACGCGATCGTGCAGCTCGCGCTCGCGCGGTTCCGCCTCTTTTACCGCGAGCCCGGCTCGATGTTCTGGACGTTCGGGTTCCCGCTCGTCCTCTCGATCGTCCTCGGCATCGCGTTCCGGAACCGCGATCCGGAGCCGGTCGTCGTCGCGGTCGAGGCCTCCGCGCGCGCGGAGCATGCACGCGCGCTCCTCGCCGCCGCCGACGACGTGAAGGTGAAGGTCCTGCCGCGCGACGATGCGAACGCCGCGCTGCGGACGGGGAAGGTCAGCCTCGTCGTCGCCGCGGACGAGGACGGCTACGCCTACCGCTACGATCCGACGCGCCCGGAGAGCCGGCTCGCGCGCTCCGTCACCGACGACGTGCTCCAGCGCGGCGAGGGCCGCAAGGACACCTTCACGCCCGAGACGAAGGTCGTCACCGAGCCGGGCTCGCGTTACATCGACTTCTTGATCCCGGGCCTCATCGGGCTCGGGCTCATGTCGACCGGCCTCTGGGGGATCGGCTTCTCCCTCGCCGAGATGCGGACGAAGAAGCTCATCAAGCGGCTCACCGCGACGCCGATGCGGCGGAGCGACTTCCTCCTCTCGTTCCTCCTCGTCCGCGCGGTGCTCCTCCCGGTCGAGCTCGTGCCGCTCCTCCTCTTCGCGCGCTTCGTGTTCGGCGTGGGCGTGGAAGGCAGCCTCGCGACGCTGCTCGTGACCGCGCTCGTCGGCGGCCTCACGTTCGCGGTGATGGGGCTCTTCCTCGCGTGCCGCGCGGAGAACCCGCAGATCGTGAGCGGCCTCATCAACGTCGTGTCGTTCCCGATGTACCTCTGCTCGGGCGTCTTCTTCTCGTCGTCGCGTTTCCCCGACGCGGTCCAGCCGGTGATCCGCTGGATGCCGCTCACCGCGCTGAACGACGCGCTCCGCGCCACGATGATCGACGGCGCCGGCCTCGCCGACGTCGGCGGCAAGCTCGCCTCCGTCGGCGCGTGGGGCGTCGTCTGCTTCGTGCTCGCGGTCCGCTTCTTCAAGTGGCGCTGAGTCAGTCTTGCGTCGCCGGCAGGCCCGGATCGAGGCCCGGCTCCGGCGGCGGCTTGGGCTTCGGCTTGGGTTTGGGCTTGGGCTTCGGAGCCGCGGAAGCCGACGCCGACGGCGCGGCCGACACCGACGCCGAAGGAGGCGGCAGCACCGTGGGAACCGTCTCCGAGCCCGCGTCCTCCGGCACCGCCGCGTCCGCGTCCGCCGAAGCCGACGCCGTGACCTCCGGCGCAGGCGCTGGCGTAGGCGCAGGAAAGGGCGGACGCCAGCCGCCGCGCTTCTGGACGACGAAGTACGTCGCGGCGGCGAAGCCGATGCCGACGATGAACGGGATCAAGACGCGGAACGGGCTCCTCCGCGGCTTCGTCACCTGCGCGATGAGCGGACCCTGCGGGCCGGTCGGCTTGCTCGGCCCGGGGTACGAGCCCTCCATCGTCCGGAACGCGGCGTGCCCCGCGATCGGATCGATGACCGGACCGGGCGGGCCGGGCGGGAACATCGGCGCGGGCGGGCCCGACGGCGCGAGCGGGGAGGGGACCGGCATGAGCGCGGCGGGCACCGGCTGCTGCGGGGTCGGCATCGCGAGGATCGGCGAGCCACGCGGGAGCTCGTCGATCGTGCGCGGCGGCGGCGTGATCGGCAGCTCGTCGGAGCGCGTCTTCGGGAACGGCGGCTCGACGATGCGCGGCGAGATCCCCGTCGCCGGCGTCTGCTCTTCGGTGAACGGACCGCCGCCGGTCGAGGCCTGCGCCTGCGCGAGCGCCGCGCGGAACAGCGCCGCCGGATCGGGGAGGCGATCGACGTTGTCGCCGACGCGCTCGGGCCCACGCTCCGGGACACGCTCCAGGACGCGCTCCGGAATACGGTCGAGGGTGGGCTCCGGCTCCGGCGCCATCTTCGGCGTGATCGGCTCCGAGCCAAAGCGATGCGGGAGCCGCTCGGTGACGGGCGACGCGACGGTGCGTTTCCCCTCTTCTTCGTCGTCTTCGATGATGACGTTCGGCTGCGATCCGAGCTTGGGCTTCAGCTCGCGCAGCGAGAACACGGGATCGTTCCGGAGGGAGAAGGTCGGTCCCTCCGATGGCGGCATCGAGGGCGGCCGCTCGCGCAGCGTCACCGGTGGCGCGCTCGTGATGACGCCCTCCGACGGCGCGTGCGCTGCGCGCTTGATCTCGGGCGCCTTACCAAGGAGCCCCATCGCCTTCGGCGGGAGGTGCTGCGTGCGCTTCTCGGTCTCGTCCTCGAAGTCGGGGCGGCTCATCGGCCGCCCCGCCACGGTGGGCATCTCGTCGTCGGGCGCGCGCACGCGCTCGGGCTCGCGCGCCGGCCGCGCGGTCTCGGGGTCCGGCTCGCCGAGCTCGCCGCTGCCTTCGTTCGTGAGCGAGCGGCGCGCCCACGAGAGCGCCTCGCGCATCGACTTCGCGTCGGCGTAGCGCTCGGCGCGATCGAACGAGAGCGCGCGATCGATGACGGAGGCGACGACGCGCGGGACCTCCGGCATGACCTCGCGCAGCGTGCGCGCCTTCGTCCGCGCGACCGCGATCGACTTCGTCTTGACGTCGCCGCCGACGTGGACCGCCTCCCCGGTGAGGCAGGTGAAGACCATCGCGCCGACCGCCCAGAGATCGCTCCGCGCGTCGACCTCCTCGCGCTTGCCGTGCGCCTGCTCCGGCGCCATGAACGCGGGCGTCCCGAGCACGATGCCGACGCCGGTCATCTCGCTCGTCCGCTTGCCGTCGTTGAAGCGCGCGGTCCCGAAGTCGAGGAGCTTCGTCTCGCCTTTGCGTGTAAGATACACGTTATCGGGCTTCAGGTCGCGGTGGAGGATCTGGTGGTCGTGCGCGGCGGAGAGGATGTCGAGGACCTGGTCGGCGGTCTCGAGCACGTCCCGCAGCGGGAGCGTCCCGCCGCAGCGCTCGCGCTTCTGCTCGAGCGTCTCGCCCTCGAGCAGCTCGAAGACGAGGAAGGCGCACCCGTCGTCGGTCATGTCGTCGTCGATCGCGCGGACGATGCCGGGATGGAGCACCGCGTTGCCGAAGTACCCCTCGCGCCGGAAGCGCTCGGCGAGGGTCGTGTCGCGGGCGAGGTCCTTGTGGAGGACCTTCAGCGCGACGCGGCTCCCGTTGCGGTGCGTCGCCGCGTACACGTTGGCCATCGAGCCGGACGCGATGAAGCTGTCGATCCGGTACTTGCCCCGGACCATCGAGCCGACGCGTCTCTGCGCGCGCTGTTCCTCCGCAGCCAAGCGCTCCGAGCGTACCATCCGCTCCTCGAACGATGCGAGTTCACCTCATCGACGGGACCTTCGAGCTTTTCCGCGCGCACTACGCCCCGCGACCGCCCAAGACCGTGGGCGGCGTCGACGTGAAGGCCACCGCCGGCGTCGTCGCCTCGATCCGCGCGCTGCTGGAGGACCGGAGCGAAGAGGTGACCCACCTCGCGATCGCCTTCGACAACCCGATCGAGAGCTTCCGCAACGAGCTCTTCCCCTACTACAAGACCGGCGACGGCATCGCGCCCCCGCTCCGGGCGCAGTTCGACCTCGTCGAGGAGGCGTGCCGCGCGATCGGCGTCGTGGTGTGGTCGATGAAGGAGTGGGAGGCCGACGACGCCCTCGCCACCGGCGCGGCGCGCTTCGCGAGCGACACGGTGCAGGTGCGCATCCTCACGCCGGACAAGGACCTCGGGCAGTGCCTCGACCGCGACCGCGTCGTGCAGGTCGATCGGATTCGGCGCAAGGTCATCGACGAGGAGGCGATGACGGCGCGCCGCGGGATCCCGCCCGCGTGCATCCCGGACTGGCTCGGCCTCGTCGGCGACACCGCGGACGGGATCCCTGGTTTGCCTGGATTCGGGGAGAAGTCCTCGGCCGTCCTCCTCGCGCGCTGGGGATCGATCGAGGCGATCCCCGACCGCGCCGAAGACTGGGACGTGAAGGTCGCCGGCGCGCCCCGCCTCGCCGCCGTGCTCGCGGAGCGCCGCGCCGACGCGCTCCTCTACAAGAAGCTCGCCACGCTCGTGAAGGACGTGCCGCTCGCGGAGTCGCTCGCCGATCTCGAGTACGAGGGCGCGCCGAAGGCCTCCTTCGAGGCCCTCTGCAAGAAGCTCGAGATGACGCCGCGATGGCCGAAGCTGGTCTGAAATCCGAGCCTCGGGCTCGCCCGTGCGCAGGGGCTTGCTAAGGACCAACATGCTTATCTTTCGTCGGCGCCTCCTCGGCGCGAGCGTCTTTCTTTGTTCGGTCGCTGGATGCAGCGCGGATCGCCAGGACGTCGCGAGCGATCACGCCGCGGTGACGGAGGCCGCCGAGCCCACCATCGCGAACGTGTGCTCGATGGCCTCCGCCACGTTCACGGCGCCCGACCTCGCGGTCGCCGCCGACGGCAAGCACGTCGCCTTCACGACGTGCGCGCCCGGCGGGCTCCAGCAGCGCGGCATGCTCCTCGACGTCGCGACCGGCATCGCGCGGCCGATCGACGACGGCGCCGCGATCCACGAGGTCGGCTTCTCCGATGACGGCCGCTTCGTCCACTACTCCGCCTACGATCGCGCCGCGGGGCCGGCCACGTTCCAGCCGCACGTCGAGTCGACCGACGGCGCGGTGAAGAAGCGGATCGTGTTCTTCGAGGAGAGCGCTCCGGAGGAGCTCTACTTCGCTCGACGGATCGGGAAGGCCGCCGTGAGCGTCTCTCCCGACGGCAAGACCGCGGTCGCGTCGGGCGTCGAGCGCGACCGGTGGAACGAAGCCAACATCGGCCGCGTCGTCGTCGCGCCGCTCGATCGCGAGGGGCAGACCTCGCTCCTGGCGGCGCCGTCGATGCGCGCGAGCGCGACGTGGATGGAGTCGGGCGAGCAGGTCGTTTTGACGCGTATCGTCTCCGAGAACCAGGTCAGGATGCAGGTGGTCTCGCTGGGGCCGACGCCGGCGCTGGTCGACACGTCCTGGATGGCGAAGGAAGGGCCCGATCGCTACACGATCATCCCCGGCAGCTACGACGGCACCCGCGTCCTCCGCTGGGAGCGCGACGAGTCGGACGCCTCGCGCGACCGCGGCTGGTACGTCATCGCCAACGCGGACGGGACGACGGTGGAGCTCTCGCGCGACTCCGCCACCGTCGCGCGGATGCCGCGCCTCACGAACACGATCCTGCTCCGCGAGACCGCGGTCCGCGGCGCGACGTGGACGCAGGTCGACGGCAAACCGGCGGTGATGTTCCCGGGCGAGGCGACGGACGGGGGCCCGATCGACCTCCTCGTTCGCGCGCTCGACGCCGAGGAAGGCGCCCCCGAAATGAGGAGTGTCGTGGTCGCGACCGACGTGCGAGCGTACGACCCCGGCGCGGGCGCGATCACGCCGGTCGGGACCGACGGGGCGTTCCTCTATCCGTCGACGGGCGGCATCCGCTTCGCCGACGGAAAGGGCGCGACGAAGCTCGTCTTCGCCACCGAGCGCGAGCACTCGACCGTCGCCGCCATGTCCGAGGACAGCGCGCGCTTCCTCGTTCGCAGCTTCGAGCGCGGCGTCCTCGGTGAGGAGTACGAGCCGGAGTACACCCTCGTCGACGTCGCGACCGCGAACGCGACGCCGCTCGCCCTCACGACGTCGTCGGCGCTCCGGCCGTTCGGTCCGCTCTCCGGAGACTGGGCCCACGCGGAGTGCCGCCACGACGCCGCGAACGCGCACCTCTTCGGCCGCGACGGCGCGCTGTTCGTCTTTGCGTACTACGGCTCGATGTCCCCGTTCTGCAAGCGTGAGCAGCTGGCGCCCGAGCTGTTGCGCTTCGGCGCGGACGGCCGGCTCGACGGCGTCGTCTCCGCGGCCGGCCTCGCGCGGGGCGACCTGACCAAGCGTATACGAGCGATCGCTCCGCAGCTCCATCCGCTCGACGAGCAGCGCGTCGTCGTCGCCTCGTGCGGCCTGCCGGGCGAGGCCTGCGCCGCGCGCATCCTGTCGCTGCCCGCCGCCGGCTCCACCGCCACGCCGGATCCGACCGACACGGGCAGCGAGAAGCCGAGCGGCAGCGGGACGCCGAGCGGCGACGGGACGTCCGAGCCGGCGACGGAGCGTCCGGGCGCGGAGACGTCATCGACGGAGCAGGGATCGAGGCCGACGTCGCCGTCGCCGGAGTCTTCGAGCTGCGCGACGGCGCGCGGCGCGCGTTCGGGCGGGCTCGGCTTCGGCCTCGCGTTCCTCGTCGGGCTCGCCGCGCTGCGCCGGCGGCGCGCGCGTTAGAAGGTGACGCCGAAGACGTCGCGGAAGCGGTTGGAGGGCTCGCGGTTCGGATCGACGTCTGCGAGCCCGACGCGCAGCGACACGGTCTCGCCGTCGCCCCACGGCCACCAGAGGCCGTAGACGAGGAGGCCGTTGATCGGTCCGGTCGAGAGCGCGAGCTGACCCTGGCGGATGCCGCCCGCGCGCTCGACGACGTCACGGAGCGACTGCGGCGCGCGGACGATGGTGGCGGCGGTCCACTCGTTCTGAAGCGCGATCTGGCTCGCCTTGCGCGCGGTCGGCTCCTGCTCGGTGGTGAACGAAGAGGTCACGCACATGAGGCGCGGGTCCCAGCTCCATCCGCGCGTGGGCCACGACGCCTTCATACGGGCAAGGCTGTCGAACAGCGGTTGCCATGCGTCGTTCCAGCCACGAATCGTCATGCGCTGGGAGCCTAGTACGTGATCACGGGCCCTGCAACGAGGCCGCCGTTGGGCGCGCGCGCGTAGAGCCGCAGGAACGCGCCGGGCGCGAGGTTCCCGGGGTTGGGCACGTAGAGCTTCAGCGCGTGCGCGCCGGGGGCGAGGTAGCCCAACGCGCCTCCCTCGACGTTGATGAATTTCCCGTTTTCGACGACCGCGATCCACACCGTGAGGCGGCCGACGTCGACGACGCTCCCGAGCTCGCTCGGCAGCTCCTCGTGTCCGCTGATCGTGTCGGCGCGGAAGCCGTACTGCGGATCGCCCTTCTGCGAGGTCGTGACGAGGTAGAGCGCGTCGGCGGGACCTTCCACCGTGGCGCGGAAGACGAGGTCGCGGTTGCCGTCGGGCCGGATGCCGCCGTCGCGCATCGCGATGCGGTCGACGAGGAGGTTCTCGGGATCGACCGAGAACGCGCTCACCTTCGTCGACTCCGGCGCGGCGACGGCGGTCCGGTTCCTCCCCGTGGTCCGCACGCCCGACTCGTCCGGCGCGTTCGCGTCGCTGGGAGGTCCGCAGGCGAGGGCCGCGAGCGCGGCGAGGACGGGTACCGAGAACCGCATCGACTCCTGTCTAACACGTGCGACGATGACCCGGTGAGGACGCTCGGACCGGCGCAGAAAGATATCGCATTCGGCTCGTTCGTCGGGCCGCTGCCGCGCATCGACTGGGGGGCCGCGGCGACCACGCGCGCGCTCCGCGGCAAGCGCTGGATCTGGCTCGGCCTCGCGTGCAAGGAGGCGTGGCTCTCGCTCGCGATCGTGCGCACGGGCTACGCCGCGAACGTCCTCGCGTTCGTCTACGACCACGGTGCGCGCGCGATGGTGGTCGACAAGACGATCGTGGCGCCCGCCTTCACCGCGCACGTCACCGACGACGCGCACGCCCCCGGCCTCCTCGCGCGCTTCGACTTCGCCGGCTCGCACGTCGCGTTCGAGCGGAGCGGCCCCGACCTCGAGGTGCGCGCGCGGCTCGGTGGCATCGACCTCGAGGTCCTCTGCGACGAGTCGGTCGCGCCGCTCGGCGTCGCCGCGATCGCCGACCTCGGCGGCGGCCTCCGCAACGCGACCGAGAAGCGCGCGCTCATGAGCGTCCGCGGACGCTTCGCCGCGTCGGGGCGCTCTTACGCGCTCGAAGGCGCGACCGCGGGCTGGGACTACACGAACGGTCTCCTCCCGCGTCACACGAAGTGGCGCTGGGCCTTCGGCCTCGGCCGCGACCTCGCGTTCAACCTCGTCGAGGGCTTCGTCGGCGAAGCCGAGTGCGCCCTCTTCGCCGACGGCGCGGTCCACCCGCTCGCGGAGCCCCGCTTCACCTTCGACCGCACCCGCCCATCGGACCCATGGCGCATCGAGGCCGACGGCATCGACCTTCGCTTCGAGGTCGGCGAAGTGCATGCACAATACACAAACCTCCTCCTCGTCCGCTCCCACTTCCTCCAGCCCGTCGGCCACTTCCACGGCACCATCGCCGGCCGCACCGTCGCCGACCTCCCCGGCGTCGTCGAGGACCAAGACGTCCTCTGGTAGCGCGGCTCAGACGAGGGCGTCGATGTAGCGCCCGGGGCGTGCGATGAAGTCCTCGAAGGACGCGAGCGGCGTCAGCTCGCGATGTTCTTGATCGAAAGCGGCGACCTTCCTGGTTCTCGGATCCCACACGAAGACGATGTCGGTGTAGTCGCCTGTCACGCGCGAGAGGCGCAATAGTTTCTTGCGCTCGAACACCATCGGCACTGCGTCCGCGAGGGAGTAGAGCTCGATGAAAGGAACGGGCTGTCCGGGAGCTCGATGCGACGCGCACCCGGCTTCATGAGCGCCACGGCGCTCGATGGAAGCGCATAGGCGGAGAGCGCGCGCAGACGCGCCGGCTCGTCGTGCAACCTCGCAGGCTCGACGGAACGGATGTAGGCGCGAAGCTCGTCGTCATTGCGTTCGACGGCGATGTCGTAAGGACGCTGGCCGCCCCGATCGGTGAGCGCGAGATCCGCGCCCGCCTCGACGAGGCGTCTCACCATCGGCAGGTCTCCGTTCCGCGCCGCGACGCACAGCGGGGTCTCGCGGTTGGGAAAGACCTGGTCTGGCTTCCGGTGGTCGAGGTCCACACCGTGTTTCAGGAAGAACGTCACGGCCACGTCGTCACCGGACAGCACGGCGGAGCGGAAGGCTGGCCCACCGTACTTCTTCGCCGTGTGACCGAGCGCTTCGAGCACGGGGAGGTTCCGGTGGCGCTTGCCTTGGAGCGCCGCCTCGAACGCATCGGTGCGCACGCAGCTCACCGCATGCACGTTCGCGCCGGCTGCCACCAGCTTTCGAAGGAGCTTTTCATCGCCATAGCGCGCGGCCGCGACGATGGAAGGACTCTCTTTCGAGCTGAGGTTGGCGCCGTGCGCGATGAGGCAGTCGATGACACGCCGCCGCTTCAGCCGGATGGCGAGCTCGAGCGGCTCGATCGATACGTATCGATCGAGCTTGATGGGCGCGTTCACATCGAGGCCGCGCGAGCGCAGTCGTTCGAGCGCGAGGACGTCTCCGTCGACGATGGCCCGCGCCGCCGCGAGGAGCCTCGTAAACTCGCCGAGGTCTTTGATCTTCACCCTCACGCGAGGAGCGACCGTACTACGACAGGAAGACGGGAGCGACGAGGACGGCGCCGATCACGAGCGCGCTGAGGAGCTTCTGCATCATGGTTTGGTTCCTTACGAACGTTCGAGCTTGACGATCTCTGACAGGCGAAGTTCCCGAGCGGGTATGGTGGCCGGGGCATGACGACGGAAAAACGCGAGCTTCCGCGCGTCTTGTCGCTTCGGGACGCGACGATGCTCGTCGTCTCGTCCGTCATCGGAGTGGGGATCTTCCTCACACCGGGCGGCGTCGCGAAGGCGTTTCCGAGCGCGGGGTGGTTCTTCTTCGCGTGGCTGCTCGGCGGCGCGCTCGCCCTCGCCGGCGCGCTCGCGAACGCCGAGCTCGGCGCGATGTTCCCGCGCGCCGGCGGCAACTACGTCTACCTGCGCGCGGCTTACCATCCGATGGCCGGCTTCCTCGTGGGCTGGCTCTCCTTCTTCGCGATCTTCGCCGGCACGGTGGCGACCCTCGCGGTCGGCTTCACGATCTCGCTCTCGACGTTCTTCGTCCTCACGCCCGCGGCCAAGGTCGCGGTCGCGATCACGGTCATCTGGGTCGCCTCCGGCGTGAACGCGTACGCGACGCGCGCGGGCGCCGCCCTCAACACGTCGACCGCGTACCTGAAGCTCGGCGCCATGTTCGCGCTCGTCGCGCTCGGGCCGATCCTCGGGCACGCGCGCACGCCCGCGGAGCCGTTCGTGACGGAGGCGGAGACGACGCTCTCCGGCTTCGGCGTCGGCCTCCAGCCCGTCCTCTTCTCGTACCTCGGCTGGAACGCGAGCGTGTTCGTCGCGGGCGAGATCGACAAGCCGGAGCGGAACCTCCCGCGCTCGCTCTTCTGGGGGCTCGGCATCTGCACGTCGATCTACGTCCTCGTCACCGGCACGTACGTCTACGCCCTGGGGATGCAGGCGCTTCCGGGGATGCCCGTCGTCGGCATCCAGGCCGGCGGCGTCCTCTTCGGCGCGAAGGGCGGCGCGATCCTCGCCGTCATCATGATGGTGTCCATCTTCGGGACCGTGAACGCGAACGTCCTCGTCGGTCCGCGCATCGCGTACGCGATGGCCTCCGACGGCTTGTTCTTCCGCGCGGCCGCGCGGCTCAACGCCGCGAAGACGCCGCACGTCGCGGTCCTCGTGCAGGCGAGCGTCGCGTCGGCCCTCGTCATCGCGTTCAAGGCGAACAGCGACAGCCTCGACGAGGTCCTCCGCTACACGACGTTCGCGATCACGCTCGCGACGATCTCCGACACGATCGCGCTCTACGTGCTGCGCGTGCGCGATCCCGACCGACCGCGGCCGTACCGTGCGGCGGGGTACCCCATCGTGCCCCTCCTCTACATCGTCGCGAACCTCGCGATCGCGATCTCCACCGTGAAGGACAAGCCGCGCGAATGCCTGGCGAGCCTGGGCGTCCTGCTCGCGGGCGCGCCCGTTTATGCGATCTTCCGCTGGCGTGGAAAAGCGCGCGGATCGGGTCCAGAATAAAGAGGTGCGCCGCCATCTCCTCCTCCTGATCCCCGTTTTCGTCGCCGGGTGCGCGGAGGACGAGGTCATGCGTCCCGCGGCCGCGCCGTCCTCGCCCGCGGTGTGGAGCAACACCGAAGCCGCGCCTGCGTTGCCCGAGCCGCCGCCGCCACCGCCGCGCCCGCGCCTCTCGCAGACGATCACGCTCGGGCAGGACGACTACTCGCCGCGTCCGCCGCCCGCGCCCGCGGCGCAGGGACAAGGAACGAGCAACAACGTGACGGTGAACAACAACATCGTCGTCCAGTCCCCGCCCGTGTTCTACGGCGGCGGCTTTGGTTACGGCTACGGCGGTTACGGCGCCGCGCGGAGCGGCGACGGACGCACGGGGGTCGGCGTCGCGCCGCGCACGCCGTGGGCGCCGAGCGGCTGGGAGGGCGCGCAGCGAACGGCGGCCCCCGGGCAGACCCCGGGCGTGGGCGGCAACTGGGCGCCGCCGCCGAGCCATGGCCCCGCGCCCATGCGCTGAGTCGTGACGATGGCCACGGTCGGCGTCGACTTCTTCCGCGTGGATCGCTCCGGCACGACACGTCGCCTCCTCATCGTCGCGGGCGGGCTCGTCACCGCCGGCGCGACCACGATCGGCGCGCACCTCGTCAGCAACTTCGGCGAGGGCGTCGCGCGCGCTCTGTCGCTCCTCGGTGGGGGCGTCACGATCGCGGGGCTCGTCCTCGGCTTCGGCGCGATGGCGATGCTCCTCTTCGAGAACGTCTACCTCCTCATCAAGGAGGAGGGGCTCCTCTTCCACGACAACGGGAAGGAGACGACCGTGCCGTGGCCCGACCTCGAGGAGGCCGCGCTCGAGGCCGACAGCGGCTTCGTCGTGTTCAAGCGCAAGGAGGGCTCGCCGCTCCGGTGGTTCGCCGGCGCGGCGGCGAAGAACCTCCAGACCCGCGTCGAGGACGCGAAGCGGAAGGCGTTGCATGGCCTCCTCAAGATGGAGCATTGAAGGATGGTGAATCGTCCGGAGAAGCCGTTCGCCGGCGTCGGACTGAAGGCCGCGGCGAAGATGCTCGCGGGCCACGCCGCGCCCGAGCTCGACGTCGACTGGCTCGGTATCGACGAAAACGGCGCGATCGCAGTTTTTCTCGGAGGTGACGAAACGCCGGTGCCGAGCGGCGCCGATCCCGACGCGACGTCGGCCGCGCTCGAGCGCATCGCGGAGTCGATGCGGCGCCGGCTCGCGACCGAGGCGCGCTCCGAGCTCGCGTACCGCGCCGCCGCGTCGCGCGCGGGCGAGCCGGTCTTCGACGTGCCCACCGCGTCGTTCGGGGACCCGTCCTACGCGAACGGCCGCGGCCCGCTCCACGAGCCGCCGGCGCGCGGCTATCCGCACCTCGTCTTCGCGTGGCCCGGCGCCGAGACCACGCTCCGCGCGTTCTTCGACGGAGCCTCGGAGGTGCTCACGCGCGGGGACCACTTCGCGGTGCGGGTCGATTCGATGCGGCGCGAGGACGCCGAGGAGCTCCACCGCGACGGGACGTGCGCGGGCTGTCGCGTGGTCGACGATCCGAACGATCCGCGCTCGCGCTCGGCGCACGCGCTCGCGTCGGCCGGGCTCTACGTCTACGGCTGGACGCCGGAGGCGTGGGTCCGCGTCGCGAGCCCGAGCGTCCCCGCCGATCGCGGCGACCTCCAGGACGTGGGCGGCGGAAAGCTCCTCGCGCTGCCGCACCGCTTCGAGTCGAGCGCGTGGCTGCCGCACGATCCTCAGAAGTCGATCCGATAGCGCGCGGGATCGTTGCCGCCGACGCGGATGACGGCGCGCCGGTCGTCGATGTCCATCACGCCGTAGGCGGCGGCGGGGCGGCCGGGCGCGTCGGCGTCGAGGTTCTCGATCAGGCTCTGGATCGTCACGTACGGGATGCCGTGGATCACGTCGAGGTGGTTGCGGTGCACGTGCCCGTTCACGACGACGCGGACCTTGCCGCTCTCCTCCAGGATCGCGCGGAGCTCGGCGCGCTCCTTCACCAGCGCGAGGTGGGGCAGGTCGTGGAACCAGAACGAGTCGTCGAGGTCCTGCTCGCTCGCGGAGTGGTGCATCAGCACGATGACGGGCAGGTCCGTCGCGGCGAGGTCGCGCGCGAGCCACTCGAGCTGCGCGCGCGGGATGCGCACGTCGACCTCCTTCCGTTCGATCGTGTGGAGGACGGCGAGGTGAAAGCCGCCGCGATCGATCGCGTAGTGGAGGTTCCCGTCATGGTCCCACGCCGCGGTGACGTCCTCGCGCGTGAGGTGGACCGTGTCGTGGTTGCCGGCGACGTTCACGACCTCGGCCTTCGCTTCGCGGAGGATCGACTGGCACTCGAGGTAGCGCACGAGGTCGGCGGCGGGCGACTCGTCCTCGACGTCGTCGCCGAGGTTCACGAGCAGATCGGGGCGGATCTCGTCGTTCATCCGCCGGACGACGTCGCGGAGGAGCGTCGTCGCGTGCTCGGTGAGCTTCCGGAGCTTGCCTTCGTGATACGCCGCCGGCCCGATGTGGATGTCGGTCACGAAGCCAATCTTCACGGCCGCATGGTAGCGTGCCCCCATGCGTCCCGTCCTCATCGGAGCCGGTAGGGGCAGCCGGCTCGAGCACCGCACCGAGGAGATCCCGAAGACCCTCGTGCCCGTCATGGGCCGCCCGATGCTGGAGTGGATCCTCGAGGCGCTCGCGGAGGCGGGCTTCACGAAGAAGGACGTCGTCTACGTCTGCGGCTACAAGAAGGAGGTCCTCCAGGCGCGCTACCCCGAGTTCACCTACGTCGTGAACGAGGACTGGGCCCACAACAACATCCTCGAGTCGCTCGTCTGCGCGCGTGACCACCTCGGGAGCGGCTTCGTCTCGTCGTACACGGACATCGTCTACCGCGGCTCGTGCGTGAAGGACGTCGTCGCCGCGCCGCACGAGAAGGTGCTCGTCTCCGACACCGACTGGCGCCGCCGCTACGTGAACCGCAAGAACCACCCCGAGAGCGACGCGGAGAAGCTGCGCGCGGAGGGCGATCGCGTCGTCGAGCTGTCGCGCACGATCGCGAGCGAGCGCGCGTCCGGCGAGTTCATCGGCGTCGCGAAGCTCGGCCCACACGGCGCGAAGGAGTTCCTCGAGGCCTACGAAGAGGCGAAGAAGACCGAGACGACGCTCGGCGATCGCCCCTTCAAGAAGGCGTACCTCATCCACATGTGGCAGTGGATGATCGAGCGCGGCTCGGTGTTCCACAAAGTCGACACCCCGGGCGGCTACATGGAGCTCGACACGCTCGAGGACCTCTCGATGGCCGAGACCTGGTGGAACGGCGGCCAATGAACGCGGCGACGAGCGAGATCGAGGTCGAGCTCGCCGGGGTCACGAAGAGGTTCGAGGAGGGCGGGGGCCTCACGCTGCGCGGCATCGACCTCGCGGTGAAGAAGGGCGAGCTCCTCGTCGTCGTCGGGCCGTCGGGCTGCGGCAAGTCGACGATGCTCCGGATCATCGCCGGCCTCGAGGAGGCGAGCGGCGGCGACGTTCGCATCGGCGGCAAGTCGATGACGCGGGTCGCGCCGCAGGACCGCGACGTCGCGATGGTGTTCCAGGGCTACGCGCTCTACCCGCAGATGACGGTGCGCGAGAACATCGAGTTCCCGCTCAAGATGCGGAGGGTCGATCCCGCGGAGCGGAAGAAGCGGAGCGACGAGGCCGCCGCGCTCCTCGAGCTCGGTCGCTTGATGGACCGCCTGCCCGCGGAGCTCTCCGGCGGCGAGCGTCAGCGCGTCGCGATGGGCCGCGCGATCGTGCGGCGGCCGCGCGTCTTCCTCTTCGACGAGCCGCTCTCGAACCTCGACGCCGCGCTGCGCCAGGAGCTGCGCGTGCAGATCGGCGTCCTCGTGCGCGAGCTCGGCGTCACCGCGATCTACGTCACCCACGACCAGGTCGAAGCGATGACGCTCGCCGATCGGATCTGCCTCATGAAGAAGGGCGAGATCCAGCAGGTCGCGGCGCCGCGCGCGATCTACGAGGAGCCCGCCAACAGCTTCGTCGGCACGTTCATCGGCGCGCCGAAGATGAACCTGCTCCCGGGCGTCGCGGCGGACGGCGCGATCACGTGCGGTCCCTTCACGCTGTCCGCGCCCGCGGGCGTGGAGCTCCCGGCGAAGGTCGTCGTCGGCGTGCGCCCCGAGGACGTGAAGGTCGTCGACGCCGGCGCCGCGCTCGAGGTCGTGATCGCGGAGCCGCTCGGCGCGGAGACGAACCTCGTCTTGAAGGCGGGCGACCTCACGCTCCGCGCGCGCACGCACGGCTTCGACCCGCGCCCGCCGGGCTCGGCGATCCACGTCTCGCTCGACGCCGCGCGCTTCCACGTGTTCGACGCCGGCGATCGTGGGGAGCGCCTCGCGTGAGCGCGCTCGCCAGGACGCGCACGGAGCACCGAGCGCTCTCGCGCCGCGCGTTCGTCGGCGGAGCGGCCGCGTCGCTGGTGGGGTGCCGGCGATCGACGAAGGACGCGCAGGGGCGGACGCGGCTCCGGTTCTGGTACGCGCTCGGCGGGAAGAGCCGCGAGACGCTGCTCGAGATCGTGCGGCGCTTCCACGCGGTGCAGGACGACGTGCGGGTCGAGGCCGTGCATCAGGGCGACTACTTCGAGTCGCTCGCGAAGCTCCGCACGGCGGTCGCGGCGAGGGCGGCGCCCGCGCTCGCGCACGTCGTCGCGGAGGTCGTGCCGTACCTCGTCCGCGCGAACGCGCTCGAGGCGCTCGACGGGTATCCCGGGATGAAGGAGATCGACTTCGTCCCCGCGCTCGGGCAGGCGGGGGCGTTCCGCGGCGGAGGCGAGCAGCCGCTCTACGGCGTGCCGCTCAACCGCTCGACGCCGCTCATGTACTGCAACGGCCGGCTCTTCGAGGCGGCCGGCTTCTCGCCGCCCGCGACGTGGGCGGAGCTCCGCGAGTGCGCGCGGGCGCTCACGAAGCCGAACGGGGAGCGCTGGGGTCACGAGGTCCCGATCTCGTGGTGGTTCTGGGTCGCGCTCGTGGGGCAGGCGGGCGGCGCGGTGTTCGACGCGGAGGGACGGCCCACGCTCGGCGGCGACGAGGGCGTGAAGGCGCTCCGCTTCTGGCAGGACCTCATCCACCGCGATCGCGTGATGCGGCCGCCGCCCGGGCGCGACTACGACGCGTGGAACGTCGTGAACCAGGACTTTCTCGGCGAGCGCGCGGCCTGCATCTGGACGTCGACGGCGTACATCCGTTACCTCGAGACCAACGCGCGCTTCCCCGTCGTCGCGGCGCCGCTGCCGCGCGACGTGCGCGCGTCGGTCCCGACCGGCGGCACCTTCTTCGTCGTCGTGAAGGACGCGCCCGAAGAAGAGAAGGCCGCGGCCGCGCGCTTCCTGAAATTCGTGTGCGAGCCCGAGCAGGCCGCGTTCCTCTCCGCGCGCACGGGGTATCTCCCGATCACGGAGGGCGCGACGGCGAAGATGCGGGCGGACGGGTTCTTCACGCAGCACCCGAACGACGAGGTCGCGCAGCGGCAGCTCCCGAGCGTCGACCCGTGGCCGTGGGAGCCGATGCTGTTCCGCATCGAGCGCGACATCGTCGACCCGCGCCTCGAGGAGTCGGTCCTCCTCGATCGCGACCCCGCGGCGGTGCTCGCGCAGGCCCGCGCGCTCGCGCTCCGGCCAGGCTGACGCTGGCAAGTTGGCCCGGGCGCGGCCGATCCGATACCGGTCGAAGCATGAGCATGCTGATCAAGGCGGGCGCCTTCGGCGGGATGATCTCGGGCATCGCGCTCGGCGCGATGGTGAGCCCTGCGCCGGGGATGATCGTGGGCGCGATCTGCGGCACGGCGATCGGCGTATGCGCCGGCTTCGTGATGGACCGAGAAGACCGGCGCAAGAGCGCGCGCTCGAGGGAGCTCGACGACATCATCGGCACGACGAGCGGGAGCCTCGGCCGATCGTCGATGATCCCGCCGCTCCCGTCGGAGGAGGTGCTCCGCGAGGCGGCCCAGCGTCGCTGGGTGACGGAGTGGATGACGCCCGCTCCTCCTGCAGCGCGTTAGACGCGCTTCCTGACGAGCTCGTGACAGAACGACGCACGGGCCCCGCTACGATGGCGGCGTGTCGTCGAACGGAAAACAGGCGAAGCACGTCTTCACCGGCATCTGGACGTACGCCGAGTTCACGGCGTGTCTGCTCGCGTTCATGCCGCCGATGGCGGTCTCGTACCTCCGGCACAAGGGCGATCCGACGATGCGCGCGCCCGGCCAGTGGATGCGCCGCCTCGGGCGCACCGCGAGCCGCTTCACGCCGCTCTGGAAGTTCACGATCGAGGGCGAGCGTCCGGCCGACATCGACACGCGCGGCTACGTCGTCATCGCGAACCACGAGTCGCAGGCCGATCCGTTCCTCCTCTCGTGGCTCCCGTTCGACATGCGGTGGGTCGCGAAGGAGGAGCTCTTCAAGCCGCCGGTCGTGGGCTGGGCGATGACGTGGGGCGGCGACATCCCGCTCCGCCGCGGCGAAGGCGACAGCGTCCGCAAGATGCTCGACGAGTGCGCGCGCGCGATCGAGGCGGGCATCTCGGTGATGCTGTTCCCCGAGGGCACCCGCACGCGCGACGGCAGCCTGCTCCCGTTCAAGGACGGCGCCTTCTCGCTCGCGATCCGCACCGGCGCGCCGATCCTCCCCGTCGCGCTGACGGGCACGCGCGAGATGCGCCCGGCGAAGACGTACTGGTTCGGCAAGGCGCGCGCGCGCGCGCGGATCCTCGATCCGATCCCGACGACGGGCCTCACGCTCGCCGACGTCCCGAAGCTCCGCGAGCAAGCGCGCGAGGCGATCCGCGCAGCCCTCGGCGACATGCGCGGCGAGCCCGTCAAGCTGGCGGAGCCGCGCCCGAGCCCGCCCGCCGACGCCCATCCCGCTTCTTGAGCATCGGGGCAGCCGGCACTATACCGGTCCTCTACATGCCCGTTCCGTTCATCGATCTGAAGCGCCTCGTCTCTCGTGTCCGCGAGGACGTCCTCCCGGCCTTCGCCGAGTGCATCGACAAGTGCGAGCTCGTCGGCGGACCGCGCATCCCGCTCCTCGAGAAGAAGCTCGCGTCGGCGCTCGGCGTGCCGCGCGCGGCGACGTGCGCGAACGGGACCGACGCGCTCGTCATCGGCCTCCAGGCGCTCGGCGTGAAGCGCGGGATGAAGATCGCGCTCCCGAACCTCACGTTCTGGGCGACCTTCGAGGCGATCGTCCAGCTCGGCGCGGTGCCCGTCCTCGTCGACGTCGACGCGGAGGACCTCCAGCTCGACCTCGAGCAGCTGAAGTCGGCGCACGAGAAGCACCGGATCGACGGCGTCATCCTCGTCCACCTGTTCGGCTGGACGTCGGCGCGGCTCGCCGAGATTCGTGCATTCTGCAAGGAGCGCGAGCTCATCCTCCTCGAGGACGGCGCGCAGTGCTTCGGCGTCGAGGTCGGCGGCGAGCCGGTGCTCGCGAAGGCGAACCTCGCGACGCTGTCGTTCTATCCCGCGAAGGTCGTCGGCGGCGCGATGGACGGCGGCGCGATGACGATGCAGACCGAGAAGCTCGAGCAGCACGTGAAGTCGCTCTGCAACCACGGCCGCTCGGACCACTACGCGTACGCGCACGTCGGCTGGAACTCGCGCATGGGCGGGATGCAGGCGGCGTTCATCCTCCGCATGCTCGACGAGGTACCGGGGATCCTCGAGACGCGCCGCGCCGCGGCGGCCTACTACCGCGAGCAGCTCGGCGGCGATCGTCGGATCAAGGTCTACGGCCCGCCGGCGGGCGTGACCGAGAACGGTTACCTCAACGTCGTCACGGTCGAAGGGAAGAGCGGCGCCGAGCTTTCGGACGCGCTGAAGCAGAAGGGCATCGGCACCGCGCGCACGTACCCGGAGCCGATGCACGTGCAGCCGCCGATCAAGGCGAGCGGCGCGATCCTCCACGGCGACCTCGCGGTCTCGACCCGCTTCTGCGAGTCGGTCATCAACCTCCCGCTCTTCGCCTTCATCCGCGACGACGAGCGCGAGGAGTCGGCCGCCGCGCTGCTCTCGGTGATCTGAAAGTTCAGCCGCAGCTCGGCTTCCGCTGCTCCCACCCGCCGCCGCGCTGGCGGCGGCGGTGTTCGGGGCGGAGCTCGCTTCGTGCGTCCGAGGCGAGGAGAGCGCACGGGTCGAAGTAGTGCGTCGTCGTCGCGCGGGCGAGGAGCGGCGGCAGGTCGCCGGCGAAGTCGGCGACGTCGGGGCAGCGCCAGTGCCAGAGGGCCCAGCGATCGGGGACCTCGGGGAAGGCGAGGACCTCCTTCACGCCGCCGTTGCAGTTGGTCGCGACGACGAAGACGGTCCCCGCCGCCGCGAGGACGACGTCGTGGTGGAACTCGCCTTGCGTCCAGTGGGCGACGACGTCGAAGGTGCCATGGCGCTGGCGCAGGTCGTCGAGGAGCGCGCCGAGCACGAGACTGCGCGCGAGCCGTTCGACGTCTGCTTGCATCCTTTCAGCCTAGCAAGCGGTCTCCGGCGCGCATGTCACCCGCGCAGGCGACGTCTTCACTCTTCACGTATGCTGGCGGCCGCTCGTCATGGCCTACTCCCTCGTCCTCCCGTTCCACTCCGATCTGACGTCGATCGGAAAGACGGTCACGCGCGCGCGCGCGGAGGGCGGCGCGCACGGCGTCGAGGAGGTGCTCCTCGCGCACAACGGGCGCCCGCTCGACGCGGCGGCGCGGGCGGAGATCGAGACGCTCGTCGCGCCCGCCGCCGACGGCAGGCCCGAGGTCCGCCTCCTCGACACGACCGCGACCGGGATCGGCGCCGGCTACAAGGTCGGCATCCGCCACGCGCGGGCGGAGTTCGTGGTCCTCTCCGCCGACGATCTGCCGTTCGGGTGGTCCGACCTCGCGGCGTTCGAGCGCGCCGGCTCCCCCGACTTCGCGATCGGCTCGAAGGCGCACCCCGACTCGGAGCGCCCCGGCGAGTCGCGCACGATCTCGCGCCGCGTCTCGTCGTTCGGCTTCCTCTTCCTCCGCCGCCTGCTCCTCGGCTGGAGCACGCCGGGCGACTCGCAAGGCTCGCTCATCGTCCGCACCGAGGTGGCGCGGAGCCTGCTCCCCGATCTCCGCTACGACCACTACCTCTCGTCGCTCGAGATCGTGACGCTGCACCTCGAGCGCGGCGGGAGCATCGTCGAGGTGCCGATCGCGTTCGAGTACCACCCGCACGCGAGCTCCGTCTCCGTCGTTCGCGACGGCCTCAAGATGGCGCGCGAGCTCGTCGACCTCCGCGGCCGCGTCCGGGCGGAGCGCCGCGGCTGACGGAGGTCACCAGGAGTTCTTGCGGAGGTCGAGCGGCGGGCTCGTCGCCGGCAGCGGCTTGCCGTCGGGCGCGGGCCAGTGGTTCCGGATCCCCTCGTCGAGCACGAGGTACACCTGCGTGATCGACACCTTGTGCTTCGCCGCGGCGGCGCGGACCGCGACGCGCTCGTAGTGGCCGCGATCGTCTTCGCGCGACCACTGGTGCCCGTTCCACGTGTTCGCCGCGATCGCGCGCTGGCGCTCGGCGATCTCCGCCGTCGCGAGCTCCGTGAAGATCTCGCGCCGCGTGCGCTCCGGCATCCGGAAGCGATAGTCGTCGACCTCCTCGCTCGGGATCGGCGTCGGCGGACGCGCGCTCACCATCGGCTTTACCTCGCGCACGACGCGGCGCCACAAGAAGAGCACCACGAGCACGGTGACGAGCCCGCGGATGACCCAGCCCGCCTTCGTGCTCGGCAGCCGCCGGAAGTCGAGGAGCGCGAGCCACCCGACCGCCTTCTTCGTGGTCGGGCTCATGTCGGGAGGCGGCTCTTCGGGAGGCCCCTCCTCGTCGCGCTCGACCGGCCAGAGCGGAAGCGTCTCGAACCGGACCCGCTCGCGCTTCGCCGCTCGGACCACGTGCCGGCCGCCGTACCAGAGGAGGGCGAGGAGCGTGACGAGGGAGAGGAGCGCCGAGAGGTAGACGACCCAGCTCGTGTAGTTCAGGCGCAGCGTGTGCTTGCCGGCGGGGACGTCGACGGCGAGGAGGAGCTCTTCGCTCCGCACCGTGCCGACGTTCGAGCGCCACTCCGGCGCCCAGTTCTGGTTGACGAGGATCGTGGTCGCGGCCTTCGCGTCGACGTCGAGGACGATCGCGTTCGGCGACCACGAGATCCGCTTCACGGTCGCGACGTTCGGATCGGCGGGGTACTCCTCTTGCGGGAGATCGCCGCGGAGGCGCGTCGACTCGGGCACCGGGATGCCGGCGACGCAGTTGATGCTCCCCATGTTGACGTGCGGGAAGATGTGCGAGTCGCGGCGGTTGCCGCGCGACTGCTTGAACTCCTGCTCGAAGTTGCGCGGCGCCTCTTCGACGTACAGCTGCATCGACGGCGCGCGCTGCGGCGCGGCGAGCTCCTCGATCAGCGGGGAGGTGATGCGCCACGAGAAGATCGCGCCGACGAGGACGGCGGCCCAGAGCATCTCCACCGGCACCTTCGGCGGGATCCACGTGTCGAGCTTCTCGATGTCGCGCTTCGTCACGCGCGCGACGAGGGCGCGCAGCGGGAGCCGCCGGAGCCAGCGATGGCCGGCCGCGATCGCGCGCGCGAACGCGTCCTCCAGCGTCGAGAGGCCTCGGCTCGCTCCGAGCGAGATGAAGAAGAGGACCATCACGTGGAAGCGGTCCGGGTAGCGCAGCGCCGAGAGCATCGGCAGCTTCTTCATCAGGTTGAACGGCGCCCACGGTCCGGTGTTGCCGAGCGACAAAAGGAGGAAGAGGAGCGCGCCGCCGAGCGCGATGCCGCCCCCGAGGTCGGCCGCGACGACGGCGACGATCCCGAGGAAGAACAGCATGCCGTACCGGATCAAGAACGGCGTGATCATCTCGACGATGGTGTGCGTCTCCGTCGGCGTGAACACGCGCGGGAACTGACGCATGTACAGCGTCGTCGGGATCAGCTTGCACGCCGCGAGCAAGAAGGCGACGCCTCCGATCGTGAGCGCGGAGAGGAGCGGCCCTTTGAACGGCGCCGGTGCTCCAGTGAAGAACCGATGCGCGCATAGGCAGACGAACAGGTACCCGAAGGCGACGGCGGTGTACGGCGCGGGGTAGGTGCCGGGCGCGAGGACGAGCCACGCGAGGAAGAAGCCGCCCCAGAGTCGCCACCCGACCGAGGTGACGCCGTTGAGGAGCGCGAGGAGCACCCACGACGCGAGCCCGAAGCTCATGAAGTGGACCCAGCCGTCGTGGATGAAGGACACGAAGCGGTCGCACGTCATGAACGCGACTGCGCCGAGCGCGGAGGCGATCGGGGTCGAGTCGAAGCGGCGGCAGAGGCGGTACATCCCCTCGAAGCCGGCGACCATGAAGAGGATGATCGCGAGCCGCCGCCCGTGCTCCGATCCGAAGATCAAACGGAGCAGGAAGTCGGGGCTGTAGAACGAGTCCTCCGGCTCGGCGATGCCGGTGCATCCACCGCACCAGTACGGGTTCCACGCCGGGAGCTGCCCGTACTTCAGGAGCGTGATCCGGTCCGCCTCGTCGAACGCGTAGAGCGTGTGATCGTCGAACCAGTTGGCGAGCTTGTGCGGGTTCTGGAGGACGCCCGGATAGGTCGTGACGACGAGGTAGAACCACGCGACGAGGCGCAGCACCAGGAGCTCGACGAGCCCGTCGATCCATCGCCGCGTCTTGGCGATCACACACGCGTTCTAGTACAGCTCGCGACGAGCGAGCAACTCAGACCTTGGCGGGCGGTTTTCGGACGAGGTCGGCGAGGTCGCGCCGCAAGAGGAAGGCGAGCGAGAGCGCGATCCCGACGACGGAGAGCCAGATGCCGGCGGTGAACCTCCGGGGCCAGTACTTCATCTTCACGTGGTGATGTCCGGGCGGCAGGTCGAGCGCGAGGAGGTTGTCGTTCGTCGAGACGACCTGTCCGACGTCGGTGCGCCAGCCGAGGTCGAAGCCGCTGTTGAGGAGCACGCGGCTCGGCCGGCTCACCTCGACGTCGAGCGTGAACGTGTTGTGCGTTCGGTGCACGGCCTCGACGACGGCGCCGCCGTCCTTCGCGCGCGCCTGCGGGACGTCGCCGGACCACACCGGGGCCGACGCGTTGTAGGCCCACGTCAGGCGGCAGCCGAGCCACGCGTGGTTCTGGCGCGGCTGGTTCGCGTAGTCCGGGCTCAAGTCGGGGCCGCCGTAGTGGAAGCGGGGCGACGGCACGACCGCGACCGGCGCGGCGTCGAGGAAACGAAACTCGAGGATCTGCGTGAAGAGCCCCGCGCTGTCGCCCGCCGCGAAGACGCCCATGCCGAAGAGCGCGACGCGCGCCGCGCGGGCGTACGACGGCTTGCCGAGGCGAGAGATCGCGCGCGGAAAGCGGTCGACCGCGTAGGCCATGAACGCGGCGATCGGCAGCGCGAGGAGGAGGCGGAAGCGCGCCGGTACGCGCATCGACTTGAACGGCGGCACGTGCGCGTGGAGGACCGTCCACGGCGCCCACGTCGCGAAGTGCCCGAGCATCAGGACCACGAGCGCGACCATGACCACGGTGAGCGACCACGCCTCGCCCGCCGCGCACGCGAAGCCGATCGCGAAGACGGCGAGGCCGATCCAGCCGATGTACGCCTGGTACTCGCCGAACACGTACTGCTGCCCCTCGACGCGCGCGCGCCAGCTCGGGGTGCGGAGCAGGTACATGTCGCCCCACGTCTTCGCGCGCGCGAGGTGATCCCAGTCGTCCTCCATCACGCGGTCGTGCGCCGCGAACTGCTGCTGGAGCGGGAGGAGCCGGCTCGCGGCCACGGTGAACGCGACGAGCCCCACCGCGCCCGCCGCGCCGGCGATGCGGAGCGCGCGCGGCACGCTCGTGAGGCGCGTCAGCGTCTCGACGCCGAGGAACACGACCGTGAGCGGCAACGGGTAGGTCGCGCCGTCGTAGACCATGAGCGCGAGCAGGAGCCCGGTGCCCACCGCCCAGTCCCACGACGTCTCCGCCTTGCGCCACGCGAAGAGGATGAGCGGCGCGTGGTAGAAGGAGAAGAACGCCATGTGCTCGCCGGCGTACTGGTTGTGCACGGCGCCGAACGACCACGCCGTCGCGGCGACGAACGTGGCCGCGCGCGAGAGCTTGAAGTCGTCGCGGCAGAGCAGCCACATGCCGACGAAGCCGGTGACGACGTGGGCGACGGACCACACGATGACGGTGACGCCCGCGCTGAACGGCAGCGTGAGCAGGAAGATCGGCGACCCCGTGATGTTCTCGGGGTGGTCCCAGAGCGGCTGCCCGTGGCAGTCGAAGGGGTTCCACAGCGGCGCCTCGCGGTAGAGGCGCACCGACGACTTGGCGGCCTCGATCATGAAGAGGAACGCGTGCCCGTCCTCGATCGGCGTCTTCGGGTAGTTCTTGAACATCGGCCACCACACCACGAGCGTGATGAAGAGGCCGAGGAGCGTGACGGCCACGAGCCGGAGCCACGTGGGCTGGAGGCGCTGTTCGGAGGGACGCATCGTTCCGCTCGAGGGGCGCGCGCCCGGGGACGAGCGCACTGTGAATCGCTGCCGTGTTTACCCGCTTTGTTCCACGCCGGCCAGCACCTAGAGTCGCGCGTCGATGACGCCGCGCGCGCGATCGCATCCGTGGCTGATGCTCGGGCCGTCGCTCGCGGTGTGGCTCGTGTTCGTGTTCGTGCCGCTCGGGCTCGCGGGCTACCAGAGCCTGTTCGCGTGGGACATGCTCACGCCGCCGGTCTGGGTCGGCGGCGACAACTACGCGGCGCTGCTCGAGGGCGGCGAGCTGTGGCGCATCCTCGGGCGGTCGCTGTTCTTCAGCGTGCTCGTCGTCACGGGCTCGATGTCGCTCGGCCTCGCGCTCGCGCTCCTCCTCGATCGCCCCGGCGGCTTCTATGCCTTCGTGCGCGGGTCGATCTTCAGCGCCTACGTCGTGTCGTGGGTCGCGGTCGCGCTGCTCTGGGTGCTCTTGCTCGATCCCGATCGCGGCGTCCTTGGGGCGCTCGTGCGGCTCTTCCACCTCCGCATCAAGTTCCTCGCCGATCCCGACGCCGCGCTGCCGACCCTCGCGGGGGTGACGATCTGGAAGATCACCGGCTACGCGATGATCGTGTTCCTCGCGGGGCTGCGCGCGGTGCCGCGGTCGCTCCACGAAGCGGCGGCGCTCGACGGCGCGAACGCGCTCCAGCGCTTCCGCTGGGTGACGTGGCCGCTCCTCCGTCCCACCGCCGCGTTCGTCGCGACGACGAGCCTGATCGTGAGCTTCCAGGCGTTCGACGTCGTCCGGATCATGACCGGCGGCGGCCCCGCGCGCGCGACGACGCTCTTCGTGTACGCGGTCTACGAGCAGATCTTCATGAACCTGAGCGTGGGGAAGGCGAGCGCGCTCGCGATCGTGTACTTCGGCGTGCTCTGTTTGCTCGCGACGCTGCAGCTCCGCGCGTGGAGGTCGCGGTCGGCATGAAGCGCTCCGTGAGCTGGGCCGGCGTGCTCGCGCTCGTCGCGGCGGCGGCGTGGGTGCTGCCGTACGCGTGGATGGTCGTGACGTCGCTGAAGCCGCTCGAGGAGATCGCGGAGGACCCGACCGCGCCTTTCCCGAAGCGTCCGCAGCTCGACGCCTACCGCGAGGTGTTCGCGCAGGTGTCGGTCGGCCGCCACCTCGCGGTCTCGCTCGCGGTCGCGATCGCGATCGGGCTCCTCCAGATCGCGCTCGCGCTCCCGGCCGGCTACGCGCTCGCGAAGCTGCGGTTCGTCGGGAAGAAGGCGGCCTTCGGCGTCGTGGTGGCGTGCCTGCTCGTGCCGCCGCAGGTCACGTTCGTGTCGGTGTTCTTGATGTTCGCGCAGGTGTCGCTCACGAACACGTTCACCGCGCTCGTGGTGCCGTTCGCGGCGAGCGCGCTCGGCACCTTCCTCGTGCGGCAGGCGCTGCTCTCGGTGCCGGACGAGATCATCGAGGCGGCGCGGCTCGACGGCGCGTCGGAGCTCACGATCATCTACCGGATCCTGGCCCCGCTCCTCCGCCCCACGCTCGTCTCGATCTTCCTCGTGAGCTTCGTCTACCACTACTCGGACTACTTCTGGCCGCTCGTGATGACGACGGACGACACGGTCCGGACCCTCCCGCTCGGCGTCGCGCTCTTGAAGGAGCCCGGCAGCGGCGTGCGCTGGCACGTCGTGATGGCGGGCAACGTGCTCCTGTCCCTCCCAGTGCTGGCCCTCTTCGCGCTGGCACAAAAGCACCTCATCCGCGGCGTCGCCGCACGCGCGTGATAGCTACCGCGTCCACGAAGGGGCTTCGGGCGGGAAGATGTCGAGGCGCATGCTCGGGTGCTCGCGTCCTTGGTACGGCTTGGCGCGGTTTCGGACGAAGCCGAGCCTCTTCAGAGCCGCGACGGCAGGGTGGTCATGGGCGCTCAGCGCGAGGCGCTTCCGCTCCTTCGTCTCGAGGACGATGGCATCGGCTAAGCAATGTCATGTAGCCAACGAGCGTCTCATCGTGGAAGGCGAGGTACGTTCGCGCCACCCGGTGAGCCTGTAGGCGGAGCGCGTCGGAGCGGAGGAAGTCGTCGAGGTCGGCCTCCGCGCACGTGAAGGTCGCGACCAGCGGTGCGTCCGCGGTGGTGAGGCCGCGAACCTTCAGGTCCTCGGAAGTGACGTTACTCCGCGGCGACGTTGTCATCCGCGGCCGGGATCATCACCTTGGCGAGGAGCTCGCGGGCCTTCTGGACACGCCGCTTCGCTTCCTCGGGCGTGCATGTGCGCTCGAGGTCGCGGAGGAGCCGCTCCGCATCCTCCCCTTCGAGCACGGGCGTGGGCTCGATCGGGCGCGCCATGACGACAACCTAGCGCGCCTTCGGCCGCACGCCAACGCGCGAAGAGCCGAAGCGGCGGTGAGGCACTCTCTGCCTGCCGCCGCTTCGTGGGTGTTGTTGGGGGTCGGGGTTACTGCGGGAGGGGAGTCATTCCGTGGAGCACTTCGCCATCGCGGAGGGGGTGACCCACGTGAAGAGCGGGAGGCCGAGGGGTGTGCGGTCGGGGATGGCGGGGTAGTAGCCGATGAAGTTGAAGCACATCTCGTCGTTGGTGCCTTCGCCGAAGCCGATCTTCGTGTCGCCCGGGTTCTTGTACTTGCAGCGCGTCCGCATCACGTCGCCCTTCTGGACCGAGACGTCGATCGGGTAGTTCGACTGCGCCTCGAACGAGAAGTTCTTCTGCTCGAAGACCGGCTGCGGCGCGCCGTTGCCGCCGGCGAGGCGCTCGGTCGACATCGCGAGGCCGCGCGTGTGCATGTGGGGGGAGGCGTTGAACATCTTCACGCCGTTGAACTTGTCGTTGAGCGTGTAGTCGCACTTGATCGTCGTCTCCGAGCGCGGCGGGAGATCGATCTTCGTCGAGCCGAAGGCGAGGACGCCGGCGTCGTTCGGGCGGAGCTCGTCCGTCGTGCAGAGCGAGTAGCCGCTGTTGTCCTGCTGGCCGCTCGCGTTCGTCGCGTTGTTGTAGTGGATCTGGAGGACCCAGTGCGTCGTGCCCGCGTTCTGCGGGAAGCCCGCCTCCGGGGGGAGCTCGAGGTTGTTGCCGCCCGGCGCCCAGCCCGCGACGAGCTTCCACGCCGCCGAGCCGAACGCGTCGCACTCGAACGGCTTCGACGCCTCCGCCTTCTCCGTCTGGAAGAGGAGGATGTGATGCACGATCCGCTTGTTGTCGACGTTCGGCGCGAGGCCGATGACGTGCCGCTTCTTCGGGACGTTCACGTCGACGCCGAAGCACATGTACGAGTCGAGGGCCGCGTTCGGCGGCATCGTGAACTTCTCCGACGCCTTGAGGACCGTGTCGACCTTGCAGCCGAGCGGCTTCACCGCGTCGGCCGGCGCCTCCGCCGTGCAGGTCGCCTCCGACGACGTCGCGCCGTCCGCGAACCACTTCTCCATCACCTCGAGGTCCTTGCCCTGGATGCGCTCCGCGGGCGCGGCCGGCATCGGGCGCGCGTCGTCGTGGATGCGCGCCTTCACGAGCTCCCACACCTTCTTGTCCGACTGCGCGCCCGGGCCCGCCTTCATCATGTCGTCCCAGGTCACGAGCGACGTGTTCGCGCCCGAGACCGGCTCCTCGCCGTGGCAGGTCTGGCAGTTCTTCTTGAGGATCGCGTCGACGTCGCAAGGAATACCGGTCTTGGTCGTGACCACCTTCGTGCCGTCGTCGCCCGTCTTCGTGCCGCTCGAGTCGTCGTCGTCGTCGCCGCCGGCCTTGGTCGACCGCTTCTCGGAGCCGCCGTCCAGCTCGACGGGCGCCGTGCACGCGATCGACGCGATCGCCGCCGCCACCGTCATCGAGAGAGCCAGACCGAGCGTCGAGAGCTTCATGCCCACCCCTACTGCACGGCCGGGGCCAGCCTCCGAGGCGCCGCTCGTTTCTGAAAACCCCTGCTTTAAGGAGAAGCGGCGCGCCGCCCCGGATCGCCGGGGTGTTCCACTGTCTCGGATCCTTTACAGCTCCCGGATTTCAGGACGCGATCAGTCGGAGCGGATTTTTGCGAAAGGTGCCTAACTATTCACGAAATGTAGGTGTGCATCCCTGGACAAACCACCTCATCGCCTTCACACCATAAGGGTCATCGTGATTCCGACGTCGCCGCTCAAGAGACTGCCCCTCGCCGATCCGGGCGATCCCGTGCTGGAGATCGACGAGAGCATCGAGCTCTTCGCCGAGGACCTCCTCGACATCGACGGGTCCGACGATCAGACGATCGCCGCGCCGCGTGGCCTCGCGCGCAAGCTGATGCCGCCGAAGCGGAAGACGCGCTCCGCCGCCGCGTACGTCCCGCCGCCGCCGCCGAGCGAGCCCGAAGACAACCGCGTCACCCAGCCCTTCGGCCTCGAGAAGCACGTGCCGAGGCCGATCCCGGCCGCGGTCAGGACCTCGCGCATGCCGTCGATGCCGAGCTACACGCCGTCGTCGGCCGCGCCTGCGCACTTCGCGTTCGCGGCGGCGCCGCCGCGCAACCCGCGCGTGGAGCCGCGCGACGCGGGCTCCACGTTCGAGCCGGTCGCTTCGTTCGTCGGCCCCGCGCACTTCGCGAACGTCCGCGAGCGCAAGGCGAGCTCCTCGTTCCCCCCGATCGCGCTCGCGGGTCGCGCCGCCCGCGACAGCATCGCCTTCATCCAGGACCGCCCCTCGCGCGCCGGCTGGATCGCCGCCGCGGTCGCCGCGGTGCTCCTCCTCGTCGCCGGCTCGATGCGCGTTCAGTCCGTCGTCGCGCCCGCGCCCGTCGCCGCCGCGGAGCCGTTCCCGCCGCCGCCCGTCGTCGTGGTGGCCGCGCCCGCCGCGCCCGCGCCCGCCGCTCCCGCGGCCGACGCGAAGGTCGTCACGTTCGGCGACGATCAGGGCGTCGCGATCAAGCCCGCCGCCGCCGCGAAGCCCGCCGCCGCGCCGGTGAAGCACGCCGCGCCGCGCCCCACGCCGAAGCCGGCGAGCACGCTGAGCCTCTCCGACTCGAAGCCCAAGAGCGACAAGGGCGAGAAGAGCGGCGACAAGCTCTCCGCCGCGGAGAAGAAGAAGATCTCCGACGAGCTCGCCGAGGCTCAGCTCCGCGCCGCCTCGCGCTGAGGGGCGCGCCGCATCATCGCCCAGTACGCGAGCGCCGCCGCGCCCGCGCCGACGAACCACGCGTAGTCGTAGAGGATCGCGAGCGGCTTCACGACGAGCCCGATCCACGCGAGCGCGCAGCCGATCGCGGTCGCGACGATGCCGGCCCGGTTCGTCCCGGCGTAGATGCCGCGCGCGCGGTACAGGTCGGCGAGCTTCAGCTCCTTCTTGCGGACGACGTAGTAGTCGGCGATGAGCACGCCCGCGATCGCGCCGAGGCCGCCCGAGTAGCCGAGGAGCCACTTGAAGATGTAGCCGTGCGGATCGTCGATGAGCTTCCACGGCAACATGACGATGCCGATGATGCCGGTGATGAGGCCGCCGGTCTTGAAGCTGATCGCGCCCGGCTTGAGGTTCGCGAAGTCGTTCGCGGGTGAGACCACGTTCGCGGCGATGTTCACGCCGAGCGTCGCGATGACGACGGTGAACATCGAGATCGCGACGACGAGCCGGTTCTCGAACTTGCCGACGAGGATGATCGGATCCCAGATCGCCTCCCCGTAGATCACGGCCGACGCGCTCGTGATCACGATCCCCATCATCGCGAAGACGGTCATCGTCGTGGGGAGCGCGACGACCTGGCCGATCGCCTGCTCCTTCTGCGAGCGGCCGAAGCGCGTGAAGTCGGGCATGTTGAGCGAGAGCGTCGACCAGAAGCCGACCATCGCGGTGACGCTCGGGACGAAGACGGGCCAGAACTCGCCGAACGACTTGAACTTGCCCTCGTCCTTCATGATCGCGCCGAGGCCGTTGCCCTTGTCGACCGCCCACCAGACGAGCGCGGCGGTCATGACGAGCACGTACGGCGCGGCGAGGTTCTCGACCTTCCGCACGAGGTCCATCCCGCGGTACACGATGAGGATGTTGAGGCCCCAGAAGAGGAGGAAGCTGATCCACTCCGTCCCGGTGTGACCCTTCATCAGCCAGTTGTCGGCCGCGCCGCCGAGCATCGTGTGCCAGCCGGGCCAGAGCGAGCGGAAGAACGTCTGCAGCGCCTGCCCGCCGATCCACGCGTTGATGCCGAACCACCCGCAGCCGACGATCGCGCGCATGACCGCGGGCACGTTCGCGCCGAAGACGCCGTAGGCCGAGCGCGCGAAGACGGGGAAGGGGATGCCGTACTTCGTGCCGGGGTGCGAGTTCGCGAGGATCGGCGCGAGGACGATCGTGTTGCCGATGAGGATCGTCACGATCGCCTGCTTCCAGGACATGCCGTTCTGGATGAGGCTCGCGGCGAGCATGTACGTCGGGATGCAGTGCGCCATCGAGATCCAGAGCGCCGCGTACGTGTACGTCGACCACGTGCGCTTCGACATCGGCGTCGGCGCGAGGTCCTCGTTGTAGAGCGCGCGGTCGTCGAGGACGACGTCGGGCGAGAGCTCGATGCGACCGTCCGGGAGCTCGACTTGCTCGGCATCCATCGTGTCGACGGATACACCACTCCGCGCCGTCAGCGGTAGAGCGTACGTATCTAGGCGTGGACGAGGACGGCGAGGCCGGCGAGCGCGGCGGTGGCGGCGAGGAGCGCGGCGCCGGCCGCGCGGCGGCGGAGGAGGGGACGGAGCGTCTCCTGCTCGGTGTCCGCGACGAGCGCGACGGGCTCGAGCGCGCTCGCGCGGTAGTCGCCGCGGTGGACGCGGACGAGCACGGAGCTCGAGCCGGCCGCCGCGACCATCGGCGCGAGGTTCGGATCGGCGGCGAAGCGGTCGGCGGGCACGATGTCGAAGCCCTCTCCGTTCTTCGCGTAGACGCGGCGGAGGAACGCGATGCGCGACCCGTCGATGACGACGGCGACGAGCACGGTGACGGCCGAGGCGACCGTGACGAGGAAGAGCGGGCCTTGCGCGAGCCCCCGCACGAGGAGGAGACCGAACGCGGAGATGAGCCCGGAGACGCCGACGAAGCCGACGCCGAAGCTCTCCGACGCGTCGTGGCCGGCGACGCGCGTCAGCGCGCGCGCGGCGAGGAAGAGGAACACCGAGACGACGACGGCGGGGAGGCCGCCGAGCACGACGCCGGCCGCGATCCACCCGACCGGCTCGGTCGTGTCGACGAGGCCGCCGAGGTCCTTCACCGCCCGGTTCCAGTCGCTGCCGACCTCGGCGAGGACGATCGCCTGCACCAGCATGCCGATGAGCGCGCCGCACGCGCCGGGGAGGAGCAGCGCCGTCGCCGCGCGCCAGGTCGCGTCCTTCACCACGTCGACCGCGCGCCCCACCCCGAAGGCGAGGGCGGCCGCGAGCGCGATGCCGACCATGAACGCGGCGGTGCTGTAACGCTCGACGTCGTCGAGCGCCATCGAGAGGGAGGCCTCCGCGATCGACACGAGGACGAGGGCGAACGTCGTTCGCGGCGTGCTCCTGCGCTTCGTGAACGCCTCGAGCGCGTTCGCGTCGCGGCGGGCCTCGGAGTCGGACATCGAGATCATTGGAGCAGTCGGAGTCACGACCGTCTTCAACGGACGAGTGACCCCGAGGTTTTGTTCCAACCTCGCTACGGGGTCTTCTTCTTGCCCGTGAAGATCCGCATGATCGACGCCCAGAGCTTCCCGAAGGCGCCGCCCATCTTCAGGTTCGCCTTCCGCGCGGTGGTGCGGTGGACGAGGTGGGTGGGGCGCGCACCGGGGGAGAAGCCGTAGAGCGAGTACAGGTTGATCAGGTCCGTCACGAGGTCCGAGACGCCGCGCGTGTCGAGGTCGTGGGCCTGGCAATACGAGTCCGGCTTGTTGCGGATCATGCATTTGGCGATGATCAGCATGACGTTCGGATCGATGAGCTCGCCGTTGCCGTCGAGGTAGTGCTTGTACGAGAAGAAGCGATCCGCCGGCGCGACCTCGGGCTGTCCGTCCTGCGTCTTCGGCGCGCGGAGCGAGTTGATGACGCCGTACTCGTGACGGAGGTACGACTCGATCGTGTTGTTCTCGTCGGCGCGCTCGTACTCGATGAACTTGTGGAACGCGTCGTAGAGCGTCTTCGGGTTCGCGTACGCGCCGCTGATCAAATAGTAGAAGGTGGCGCCGAGCGAGTAGATGTCGGCGGGCCGGCCGACCGACTTCTGGATGCGCGCGCGCACGTTGGTCTCGCCCGTCTCGCGGTAGGGACGCGCGAGGACGAGGCGCTTGCGCGCGCGATCGGCGTAGAGGATCGGGTAGCTCTCGCCGCGGTTGAAGAGCGAGAAGGTGTCGTTCTTCGAGATCTGGATATAGAAGTCCTCGAAGTACTCGACCTCGGGCACGCCCTGCGTGACGTTGACGAGGAGCTCGAGGACGTTCGTCTCCTGCTCCGGCGACTGGAAGAAGAGCGTGCCGGGGACCGACGCCTTCATCTGCGTCATGCCGAACGAGATCTCCTCGTCCGAGAGCTTCGCGACGTTGAAGTCGGCGAGGCGCACTTGCAGCGTCGAGCCGCGGAGGTTCGGATCGGGGATCCCGACGAGGACGTTCGCGGGCTTGATGTCGCGGTGGCAGATGTTGCGGACGAGGTGGGCGTACTCGACCGCGCTCGCGATCGGGATCATGTAGTCGAGCACGCGGAAGAGGCGCTCGCGCATGTCGGACGCGAGGAGGTCCTCCTTCGCGCCGCGGTTGCGGGAGCCCTTCAGGCGCTCCTCGAGGCTCATGTCGAGCTTCTCGAGGATCATGAACTCGGTCTCGCACTTGTCGCGGATCGACGGCGGGAGGATGTTGATGTCCTCGCCCTCGCCCGACGCGAAGAGCTCGACGATGTTCGGGTTGCCCTGCACGCGCTCGAGGAGCTCCATCTCCATCTGGAAGCGCATGTGGTCTTCTTCGCTGACGCCCTTCTGGAGCATCTTGATGACGACCGCGCGGCGGAAGTCCGTCTTCGACTCGAGCCAGCGCTCTTCGCCGAGGTAGACCTTCGCGAAGCGTCCCGAGCCGAGCTCCACCGGCATGCCGCGCGCGTCGACGACGAACGAGTACGCGCGCGAGCGCTGCACCGTGAACGGCGACGCGCGCATCTCGCCCGGCGCCTGATCGGGGCGGAAGCCGATCTGGCCTCCGGGGGCGGGCTGCGCGGCGCCGAGCGCGGGGTTGCTCTGCGGCGCGCCGGGGAACTGTCCGCTCTGCGGGACCTGCTGCTGCTGCATCTGCGGCGCGGCCTGGAGATCGCGCTGCGACGGGTGCACCGCCTGCATCTGCTGCGACGGGTGCTGCTGCTGCGCCGCCGGCATGTCACGCTGCGACGGGTGCTGCTGCTGCGGCGGATGCTGCTGGTACATCGGCGCCGGCTGATGATGCGGCTGCTGCTGCGCGTAGGGGTGATGGCCGCTCGGGGCGGCGGGCGCCGTGAGCGGCTGCGGGCCCGACGAGCCGCGCTCGACCGACGGCGCGTTCGGCGTGTGACCGAGGTTCGGCGGACGCGGGACCTGCTGCGACTTCGGCGGCTCGACGACGTGACGCTGCGAGGAGCGATCGGGCTGCTGCGCGACCTGCACCGTCGGCGGCTGCGCGCCTTGAGGATTGAACGCGGTCGGCGTGTTGTTCTTGCCGAAGTGGACGCGCTGCGGCGGGGTCAGCTTCGACGGGACGGGCATGGGAGCCGACGCGTGCTGCTCCGAAGGAGCGGCGCCGACCGTCGTCTTCTCCTCGTCCTCGTCTTCGAGCCCCGGAGGAAGGGGCGGCGCATCCCGTTGGGTCACGTGTTTTCCGCTCAGCTCCGGCACATCACGAGGATGTCGTCGCCACGGTTTGGAGCGACGACGACCACCTGTTGCGCCTCGGCGTAGGTTACCAGAAGCTGCTTCCCGTCCACGACAAAGAGGCGGCCCTGGGGCGTGCTCTGACCGAAGTAGAGGCTTACTTCGCCGAGCACTTGGCGACCGGTCGACACCATGTCGACGGTCATGTCTTGCGCCGCCGTGAGGGCGGGCGTCGGGTGCTTCCCGTGCTTCGCGACGAAACACGAGAGGCCCTTCACGTTGAGCGAGACGTTCGCTCCCGGGAGCATCGTGACGCGGAACCGCACCTGCTCGCCTGCCGCATCGGCGAACGAGACGTCGAGCTTCTCGTGCACCTGCACGTAGCGAAGCCGTCGTTCGGTGTGCGGGACCGGCACCGCGGGGCGGCCGTTCGTCGTGCTCCCGGTGCTCGCCGGATCGGTCTCCGGCTTCGACGGCGGCGGTGGCGGCGCGGCCTTCTGCGGCTGCGGCGGCGGTGACGGCTGCGGCGCAGGGGCAGACTTCGGCGCGAGCGGCGTCGAGGCGATCGCCGGGAACTCGGCGGTGCGCTTCACGATGTCGATCGCGATCGGCGCGACGCTGTTCGAGGACTTCACCTTCAGCGCGTCCTTCATGCGCTGCGCGAACTCGGGCGCGGCGGCGATGCGGTCCTCGGGCCGCGCGAGGAGCGCCTTGCCGAGCACGCGCGCGACCTCGCCGGAGAGGCCGAGCTGCGCGAGGCGCGCGTTGACGAGGGTGTCGCCGCGGACGCGATCGTTGAAGGTCAGACGAACGTCCTCGTCGCCGAAGAGCACGGTGCCGCTCAGCATGAAGATGGCGAGGAGGCCGAGCGCGTACACGTCCGTGCGCGGGCCCTCCGGCGAGCCGCAGAGCTGCTCGGGCGCGGCCCAGCGCGGCGAGAAGAGCGCGACGGTGCTCACCGACTCGCCGAAGCCGTCGTCGCGCGCTTTCTGGTTCGTCTTCACGTCGCTGTGGGCGATGCCGAAGTCGGCGAGCTTCGGGACGAGGTCGCCGCGGACGCGCGCGAAGAGGATGTTCGACGGCTTGATGTCGCGATGGATGATGCCGTGCTCGTGCGCCTCGGCGCAGGCGCCGCAGATGCCGTCGAGGATGCTCATCGACTCCTGCGAAGGGAGCGCGCCGCGGAGCCGCACGTGCGACTCGAGGTTGCCGCCGTCGAGGTACTCGCTGACGTGGAACGGCGCGCCCTGATCGCCGTCCGCTTCCTTCAGGTAACCGAAGTCGTAGATGCGGAGCGTGTTCGAGTGTTGCAGCTTCGAGAGCGCGAGCGCCTCCTGGAGGAAGTGCGTGTACGTCGCTTTGTAGACGGCGCGGCTGCCGCTCGTGGAGCCGGAGCCCTCGACGAGGGTGGTGCGAAGGAGCTTCACGCAGACGACGCGATCGAGCCGCTCGTCGGTCGCGCGGTAGATCGTCGCCATGCCTCCCGACCCGACGCGGTCGAGGATCGAATAGCGATCGAGCAGGCGCATGCCCTCGAAGAGCTCGGGCTCCCCTTGCCGGCGTTGATGCCGCCCCATGCGCGCAAGCCTATCGCGAAACCCCGAAATCCGGCCCAACAATGCGTAAGATTTCCTGCTTTCAACGTCGGGGCTTCGCCCCGACACCCCGTCCCAGACACGGCCCTCGCGCTGCGCGCTCGGGTTGCTTCGCAACCGCTTGCGCGGCCGCTTCTGGGGCCCCGGCGTGCTACCCAGGGCTCGCGGCCGCTCGCGCTTTCACGCGTTGCGGGCCTGCTTGCCGGCCGCCACCGCCGCCCGCTTGCGCGCCCGCTTGCGCAGCCGCTTCTGATCCTGAGGGGACCCCTCATGGCGTGCGGTCGGCCCCATGGGGCGGCCGCCCCAGCGGTTGCGAAGCAACCCTCGCGCGAAGCGCGAGGGCCGTGGTCGCGGGGTGGGGGTGTCGGGGGCGAAGCCCCCGACGTTGAGAAACCTCAGGCGCGCCAGAGGTACCAGCTGGCGACGGAGCGGTAGGGCTTCCAGCGCTCGGCGCGGCGCACCATCGCGGCGACGTCGGGGAGCTCGTCGCGCCGCTTTTTCGGGTGGAACAAGCGCGCGTAGCCCTTCTTGATCCCGTAGTCGCCGATCGGGAACACGTCGGGCCGGCCGAGGCGGAACAACAGCAGCATCTCGACCGTCCAGCGCCCGATACCGCGGACTAGGGTCAGCACCTCGACGATCGCGTCGTCCTCCATCTTCGCGAGCTCGGCGAGGGTGGGGATCTCGCCGCGCTCGGCGCGCGTGGCGAGGTCCCGGAGCGCGGCGAGCTTGCTCGCGGAGAGCCCGGCCCTTCGGAGCTCGGCCTCGTCGAGCGCGAGCACGCGCCGCGGGTCGAGCTTGTTCTTCGGGAAGAGCGCGCGGACGCGTCCGAAGATCGTCGCGGCGGCGCGACCGTTGAGCTGCTGGTACACGATCGCCTTCGCGAGGGCGTCGAAGGTGCCCTCGCTCGGCTCGAGCGTGAGCGCGAAGTCGATCGACGCGATGTGCGCGCCGAGGACGGGATCGGCGGAGGTGAGGTGAGCGAGCGCGGCCTTCGCGTCGAACGGCAGCGCCGGCGCGTCGAACAGGAGCCGCGCGCTCTTCGGGTCGGACCAGCCCTCGAGCGCGAGGATCTTCTCCTTCGTCACGAGGCCGCCGTACGCCGAGAAGCCGCCCGGCTTGCCGCCGGACGCGAAGACGCGATGGCAGGCGACGAGGATCGGGAACGGGTTCGTCGCCATCGCGCGGCCGACCGCGCGCGCCGCGCTCGGGGCGCCGACGAGGCCGGCGAGCTCGCCGTAGGTCACGGTCTTGCCCGGCGGCACCGTCTGGAGCGCGCGGTACACCGTCGCGTTGAAGGGCGGGAGCGCGCCGAGGTCGAGCGGGACGTCCTCGAACGTCTGCGGCTCGCCGGCGAGGTGCCGCTGCACGGCCGCGATCGCCTTCGCTACCGATTTGGGCGGCTTCGTCTTTTCTCCTGATTCTTGCGCTTTCTTCCGCAGCCGCTCCACCGTGAGCTCCGCCGTCGCCTCGGGCAGCTGCAGCCACGTGACGCCGGCGTCGCTCCACGCGAGCGCGCACGTGCCGATCGCGGTGTCGAACGTCGTCCAGGGCATGCTTCACCTCCGTGGCGGCAGCGCGAGGCCGCGCTCGGTCGGGCCCTCCTTCACGCCGCGGTGGATCACGATCTTGGAGCCGGCGTCCTTGCCGTGCGTGTACGCGTCGCTCCGGCGCTGCCCCGCGTAGCGGACGTGGCGCACGTGCGGGTGGCGCTGGCGGAACCAGCGCTGGAGGTCGCCGTCCGCGATCCACACGAGCCCCGCGTCGGCGCTCTTCTTCGCCTCGCGCGCGAGCTTGTCGCTCATGCCGCTCATCACGCCGGCGAGGAAGGTGCGCCGGTCGCGATCGCCGCGGACGCCGTGGGCGACCTTGTGCTCGCGCCACAGCCGCTCCGCGGTCGCGATCAGGTAGCCGTGGACGTATTCGGCGATTTCTACGTTGTCTTCGGAACCGCATATTTCGAGGATGCTCCCGCGTTTCCCGACGTCTTGGCGGTAGACCGACACCCAGATCGCCTCGACGAAGAAGTGTTTGCCGAGGAGGAGGGAGAGCACGCGCTCGGCCTCGGTCGTGCGGCCGGTGGGGGCGCCGAGGTGCTTCCACACGTAGCCCTGCGCCGCGCGGAGGCTCCTCAGCTCGAGGTTGTGCTTGAGGAGGAGCCTCTGCGCCGCCGCCATCGCGGCCTCCGCCTCGTTGACGTTCGGGCTCTCCGCGAGCGCGAGGAGCCGCGCGATGCGCTCGGCGACCTTCGCGTGCTCCGCCTTCGACGCCGAGCTCGCCGCGTCGCTCGGCATCCCCGCCGCGGCGCCGTCGATGCCGAGGCGCTCGCACACCGCGCGGAAGCGGGGGCCGTGCGGGGTCTCCTCGCGCTCGCCGAGCACCTCGTACACGTACTGGTGCGCCATCTCGTGCTTGAGCACCTCGACGACGACGCCCCACGGCTCGGTCATCACGAGGTGGCGCGAGAGCTCGATCGTCCGCGTGCCGGGCACCCAGCGTCCGAGGCGATGTCTGGTCGGGACGAGCTCCAGCTGCGGGATCGCGAGGCCGCCCTTGAAGTAGGTGAGGGCGAGGAGCTTGTATTGCTCACGTATCTCGCGGAGGAGGGCGTTCTCGAGCGCGGCCGCGGTCGCGTGGTCGGTCATTTGGGAAACTCGATCGAGTAGACCCAGTCCGAGTACCGCGCGCGGTTGTCGTGGCACTCGACGCAGACCTTGGGCTTGCCGGAGAAGAGCACCTTGCCGGACGCGTCCCACTCCGCCCAGAACCACGAGCCGTCGGGCTTCTTCTCCATCGCGGCGATGAGCGTGGTCGTGTCGCTCGAGAAGCTCTCCTTCACGACGATGGAGCCGGCGGGCCACGAGCGCACGATGTCGGGTCCGTCGAGCGCGGCGCTCATGTTCGGGTCGACGAAGACGTCGACCGCGTCCGAGTGCGAGGTGAAGCTCGGCCGCCGCTCGGGGAACGCCGGCGCCCGCCGCCACGACCGGAACCCGGCGCCGCTCGTCACCCGCGCGTAGAGGTCGTCCGCGCCGGCGGGATCGTCGTTCTGCCCGCACCCGCCCAGCGCAAGAGCGGCGATCGCGACGAACCGGCGAGACATCGGCGGACAGTCTCGCCGTGCGGCTGCCTCAGTTCAATACGGTTCGGCGCCCACCGCGCCGACGGCGGCGCTATCCTCCGGCGACCGTGCGACGCTGGATCCTCGGGCCCCTCCTCGTCCTGAACGTCGCCGCATGCTCGTCGTTCGACGCCGCCGAACCGACCCCGGCCGACGCCGGCGCGTCGTGCGTGAGCGCGAGCGTGAAGAGCAGCACCGGCGCGAGCTTCCAGCTCGCCGAGGGCGGTGAATGGTCCAACCCGGATGGAGCGATCGAGGCCGATGGAGTCTTCGCCTCCACGAACACGCTCGGCAAAGACGTCCGCAGCCGCTACCTCGGTCTCGTCGCTCTCGGCCTCTCGATCCCCGAAGGGGCGTCGGTGCAGGGAATCGCCGTCACCGTGGTGCGGGGCTCGGCCGGTGGAGGTGTCGTCGACGAGTCGGTGCGCCTCGTTCGAGCGAACGATCCCGCCGGCGACGACCGCAAGAACATCCTCCCCTGGCCGCCGTCCCCGGCCCCGATCGACTACGGCTCCCCGACCGATCTCTGGGGCGTCGACTGGACGCGCGAGGACGTGGTCTCGCCCGGCTTCGGCGTCGCCGTCGCGGCGAGGAACGACGCCAACTCCGGCGAGTCCGCGCGGATCGACGGCATTCGGCTGACGGTCTACTACTGTCCGTGACCCCGCGTCGGCGCTCGTGGCCGTATGCTAGCCTCGACCGATGATCGAGATCCGTTGGCGAGCCGCTAGGTCGACTCCGTCGTCGTGCTTCTGGCGATGGGGGATCGCTCTCGTCGTGATGGCCCTCGTCGTGACGGCGCCGATCGCCACGAGCCGCGCCCAGGACGTCGGCCCGCGCAGAGCCTCCGCCCAGGAGCTCGAGACCTTGCGTGCTCTGAAGGTCGTCGCGATCGACGGCGGCGAGGCCATCTCGATCACGTCCGGCGCCGCGAGCATCACCTTGAAGAAGGACGGCACCGTCGTCATCAAAGGGACGGAGATCGTGATCGACGACGGGCGCCAGCCGGCGAGGTCGGCCGCGCCATCGAACGTCCGGGCGTCCGAGATCTTCTGACGACGCTCAGTTCAGGGTCTTGTCGCGCTCGCGGTCCTGCTTCTTCTCGAGCTCTTTGCCTTCTTCTTCCGCCGCGGACTTGGCGTCGGCGAAGGCCTTGCGCGCGTCCTCGACGGTGCCGCCGCGGAGGAAGAACTGGCGCGCCGCGGCGCCGATCGCCATCGTGCCGGCGAAGGCGATCGCGCCCGAGATGATCGAGCCGTAGCCCGGCGTCACCACTTTCATCAGCGCGCGGAAGCCCTCGCGTAGCACCATGCCGGCGCCGACGTTCGCGCCCATCGCGGCGAGGAACTCCGTCGCGCCGCGGCGGTCGAGCGGGCGCCCGGAGAGCCACGCGATCGCGCCGACGAGCGCGGCCTGCATCGCGGTGATCGGGAAGAGGTCCGCGACCGGGATCGGGATCGCGGCGATGCCGGTGCAGATGACGGCGGTCGCGCGCGTGAGGTCCGTGGCGAGCTGCTCCTGCAGGCCGCGCACGCGCGCGATGCGCACGAGCGTGCCGCGCGTCGCGTCGGGGACGTGCTTGAAGAGCGCGCCGACGAGCTCGTCGATGCGCCAGCGCTCGTCGCTCCGCAGCGCGCCGTCGGCCTTGAAGGACATGTACGAGCTGATGCCGCGCGTCCACTGCAGGTGCGGGGCGAGCTTGCCGCGCGCCTTGATCTTCTCCTCGAGGTGATGCTCGACCTCGCCGACGCGGTTCAGCTTCTCGTCGATGTCCTCGCGCGGGTCGTCGTCGAGGTGGAGGCGCGTCGCCTTCGGCTCGAGCACGTCGCAGTGGGTGGCGACGGCGACGAGCGGCGGCCGGAACTTGTGGTGCCGCTCCACCTCGGCGTAGATGCGCTCGAGCGCGTCGAGGTCGGCGTCGATCGCGCTGTCGGTCTCCGTCGCCTTCACGAGGAAGACGATGACGTCGGGCACCTTGCGCTTCAGCTCCACGAGGATCGACTTCACCGCGTCGAGCGACGTGTCGCTCTCGTCGGGCTTCGAGCCCTCCTGGATGCCGCGCGTGTCGAGGACCGAGATCGTGCCGCGCTCCGACGTGTGATCGAACCACTTGCCGCGTCCGGTCTGCGCCTTGACGTGCCCGACCTCGGCGACCTTCGCCCCGAAGAGCGCGTTGACGAGGGAGCTCTTGCCCGCGCCGCGACGACCGACGAGCGCGAACGCGGGCGCGCGCTGCTCGAGGAGGATCGTGCGAAGGAGGGCGACCTTGCCGCGTAGCTCTCGGATGGTGTCTCCATGGAGCGGGAGGAACTGCATCATCTCCTCCACGCGCTTGATGTTCTCGGCGATCGCCTTCCGTACCTTGTGCTCGTCCTCGTCGCGATCGTTCGCCATGCCCACTCAAGAATAGGTCGCCGCGGCCTCCGCGCCAGTTTGCGTTACGGCCGTGCTCAAGGCGCGAGCGGGACGACGGAGACGTCGAGGACGTCGGCCGAGCAGGAGCGGAGGTCCGCGAGCGCGGCGCCCTCGGGCGCGCGATCGACCGCGATCCGCGCGACGGCGGCCTTTCCGCCGGCGAACACGATGTTCTCCTCCTCCTCGACGTTGATGCCCGCCTTGCGCAGGCAGTCGAAGATCGACGCGAGGACGCCGACGCGGTCGTAGTGCCGGACGGCGACGATGTGTGTGGCCCCCGTCTTCCGCGCGAGGTTCACGACGTTCGCGGGGCGCCCGTTCTGCTTGAAGAGCTGGACGACGCGCACGGTCTCGGCCGCGATCGCCTCCTGCGCCTGATCGGTGGACGCGCCGATGTGGTGCGAGCCGATGACGCCGGGCAGCTTGAAGAGCGGCGAGTCGACCGCGCCGGCGCCGCCGCTCGGCTCCTCCGCGAAGACGTCGACGCCGGCCTTGATCTGCCGCTCCTCGATCGCGCGGATGAGCGCGGCTTGATCGACGACCTCCGCGCGCGCGGTGTTGAGGAAGATCGAGCCGGGCTTCATCGACGCGAAGACGCCGTCGCCGATGACGCCGCGCGTCTCGGCGTTGAGGGGAAGATGGATCGTGAGGATGTCCGCCTTCGCCGCGACCTCCGTGATCGTCGCCTTCGCCGGGATCCCGTTCTCGTCGAGCCAGCTCGGCTTGAGCGCCTCGAGCTTCGTGCGCGACGCGGCGAGGTGGCGATCCCACGCGACGACCTTCATCCCGAAGGCCTGCGCGCGCTTGATGACCTCGCGCCCGATCATGCCGGTGCCGACGACGCCGAGGGTGCGGCCGTAGAGGCCCTTCGCCTTGCTGTACTCCTTCTTGTTCCACTTGCCGGCGCGGAGATCGCTCGCGCCGTCGACGACGTGGCGATCGAGCGCGAGGAGGAGCGCGAACGTGAGCTCGGCGACCGCGACCGCGTTCTTGCCGGGGCAGTTCGCGACCCAGATCCCGCGCTCGCTCGCGGCCTCGACGTCGATCGTGTTGGTGCCGGCGCCGGCGCGGACGACGAGCGCGAGCTTGCCGCCCTCGAGCATGGCGCGGCTCACCTTCGTCGACCGGACGATGAGGACCTCGGCCTCGCTCCGCTTGATCGCCTCGAGCAGCTTGTCGTCGGTCGCGTCGGGCTCGTACACGACGTCGCACCCGATCTCCGCCAGCCCACGACGCCCCGAATCTTCGAACTTGTCAGCGACGAGTACCTTCATGAGTGCGACGAGCATACTCGGGTTCCGCTCCGTCCGCTTCGCGCTCCTCTTCGCGCTCGTCCGCCGGTACGCCGAAGTCGACGCCGAGGCGAACGCGCGGCGGCTCCACGCGTCGCCGCAGCACCGCGTCGGCCTCGCGCGCGTGGCGCCTTCGCATCGCCCGCATCGCGACGAAGAACAAGGACAGCAGCACGCCGAGGAACGCGACGACCCCGGGCACGATCCAGAGCCCGTAGACGAAGCCGGGCACGAGCGCCGCCCCCGCGCCGATTGCGCCGACGATCCCGAGCCGCCGCTGCGCGCTCGACCGTCGCCGCTGGACGTACTGCTCGTGCTCCTCCGCCTCTCTGGCGCCGTCGTCCGCCGCGTCCTCGCGCGCCGCGGCCGCGCGGTACCCGTCGCCGCGCGCGCCGACCTTGGCGACGCGCTCGACGAACGCGCTCTCCTCCATGCGCGCCCACTCCAGCGTCGCGAGCTGCGCCCCGACGAAGCGCGCGACCTGCGTCGCGGCGAACGCCCCGGCGACGAGCGCCGCCAACCCGCTCTTCCCGAGCGGCTCCGCGGCCCAGAACCCGATCGCCATCGCGACGCCGCACGCGACGAGGAAGTCGACCGTCGCGGTCGAGGGCTTGAACCATCCCTCCATGAGCCGTCGTGACCTACAGCGGGCAGTTTGCGGGCGTGAGCTCTTCCCTCGTGACCGTGGGCGCAGGGTCGCCCTCGGCGATCCTGGAGAAGATGCAGAAGTTCTGCTCCGGGTCCAGGTTGCGCCGCGCGGCGGCGGGCTGGTTGATGCGGCCGGTGAGGCGCGCGCAGAACTTCTCCTCGACGTAGCGTCCGGAGAGGCCGACCTGGACGCCGTTTCCCGTGATCAGCTCGACGTCGCTGCCCGAGATCGGGTTCGCCGCGCCGGGGAAGGTCGCCTTCTGTCCGTCCGCGAGCGTCGCGACGAAGCTGCCCTCCGCGTTGGTGGTCCCCGTGAACTTGGGGGTCGGAGCGCCGACGATGCCGCTGCGTGCCGAGCTCGTCGGCGGCTTCCCGTCGACGAGCGCCAGCGCCTCGAGCGTGATCTCGATGTCTCCGCCGGCGGTGTTCCGGGTGAAGGACGTCGTCGCGAGGAAGCTGAACGCCTTGTCCACGTCGGAGCGATCGAGCTCGGTCAGGCACGTGGCGTAGTAGGTGCCGGTGCGGCGCAACGGCCCCTGCGTGCTCGCTTCAGGGCCGGCGTCGGCCGGGTTGTTCGTCTCGGGCGTCTCCGGCGTCCCGGCGTCCGGTACCGTCGCGGGAGCTGGGAGGTTGTTGTTCTCGATGGTGAGACAGCCTCCGATCGCGATGGCGCAGCCGGTGCAAATGGCGAAAGTCCCGACTCGGATCATTCGTGGATACCTACTTGGCGGATTGGTCCCGCGACAAGCGTCGAGTGAACGATGGGTGCAAGTGAAACGCATGCGCCGTATCCTCGGGCCATGCGCACGCTGATCAAGGGAGGGACCGTGGTCACCGCGGTCGACACGTTCCAGGCCGATGTCGCGATCGTCGACGAGAAGATCGCGGCCATCTTCGGGCCCGACGCCGCGCCGGCGGGGCCTTGGGACAAGACGATCGACGCGACGGGCAAGTACATCCTGCCCGGCGGCATCGACGCGCATACGCACATGGACATGCCGTTCGGCGGCACCACGGCGTCGGACGACTTCGAGACCGGCACGCGCGCGGCGGCGCACGGCGGCACGACGACGATCGTCGATTTTGCGATCCAGGCGAAGGGCGAGCCGCTGCGGAAGGGCCTCGACACGTGGCACGCCAAGGCGGAGGGCAAGGCCGCGGGCGACTACGCGTTCCACCTCATCATGACCGACGTGAACGACCAGACGATCCCGGAGATGGGTCAGGTCGTGAGCGAGGGTGTCACGTCGTTCAAGATGTTCATGGCCTATCCGGGCGTCCTCTACGTCGACGACGGTCAGATCTTCCGCGGCATGCAGCGCGCGAGCGAGCTCGGCGCGCTCATTTGCATGCACGCCGAGAACGGCATCCCGATCGACTACCTCGTCAGCCAGGCGATCGCGAAGGGCCACACCGCGCCGATCTACCACGCGCTCACGCGCCCGCAGATCGCGGAGGCCGAGGGCACGCACCGCGCGATCTGCCTCGCCGAGATGGCGGGCGCGCCGGTGTACATCGTGCACCTCTCCGCCGAGCGCGCGCTCAAGCAGGTGGTGGAGGCGCGCGACCGCGGCCTCCCCGCCTACGCCGAGACGTGCCCGCAGTACCTCTTCCTCTCGCAAGACGATCTCGCGCGCCCCGACTTCGAAGGCGCGAAGTACGTCTGCACTCCGCCCCTCCGCCCCGCGAGCATGCAGGAGGACCTCTGGCGCGGGCTGAAGACGCAGGACCTCCAGGTCGTCGCGACCGATCACTGCCCGTTCTGCCAGAAGGGCCAGAAGGAGCTCGGCAAGGACAACTTCGCGAAGATCCCGAACGGCATGCCGGGCGTCGAGACGCGCATGTACTTGATGTGGGACGGCGGCGTGCGCGCGGGGCGCATCTCGATGAACCGCTTCGTCGAGATCACCGCCACCGCGCCCGCGAAGATCTTCGGCCTCTACCCGAAGAAGGGCACCATCGCCGTCGGCTGCGACGCCGACATCCTGGTCTGGGACGGCGAGCACCGCCACACGCTGAGCGAGCAGACCCTCCACATGCGCTGTGACTACACCCCGTACGAGGGGAGGGAGGTCGTCGGCGCCCCCACCCACGTCCTCGTCCGCGGCAAGGTCGTCGTCGAAAACGGCAAATACGTGGGCAAGAAGGGCGACGGCCGCTTCATCAAGCGCAGCACCTTCGGCTTGTGACGGTCAGGGGCTTCGCCCCCGACACCCCCCGCCCCAGACACGGCCCTCGCGGTGCGCGAGGGTCGCTTCGCGACCGCTTTCGCGGCCGCTTCTGGGGCGTTTTGATATCCCAACGCCTCGCGCGGTGCGCGACGCTTCGCGACCGCTTTCGCGGCCGCTTTTTGGGGCGTTGGCGGTTGGGCTTGTTTGGCGGAGGCGTTGGGCGTTTTTTTTAGGCGTGCACGGGTCTCCAGTTGGCTGCTGCGTTGTTGGTATGCGGCGCTGGGAGGGTGTGCCTTTGGCTACGCTTCGCGGCTGCGGTCTTGCCGGAGGTGCCGTCGTTGAGCCCACAACCCCACACCTCGGTAGGGGAGAATCGGCTGCGGTAGGGCTTGTGCGCGGCGGTTTGGGGAAACAAAGTAGAGGGTGACTACGTCTTTTCCGGCGGTCACCCGTCTAGAGGAAGCACATGGCTAACGAGCGCTACGTCAGGCCGACCATCGCAGGCTGGATTTTCCCGACCCTCATCGCGCCGTGGATCGCGTCGTACGCGTCCGTGGCGGGAGCGCTCGCGCTCGGGGTCGACTTCGGGAAGTGGCAGTACGCCGCCTGGGTCGTGGGGCTCGTGTTCGCGGGCGTGTTCGCGTTCACGTACTCGCTCACGCTGATCCTCATCGACCTCCTGCTCCTCGCCGTCCGCCTCCGCACGTTCTCGACCGGCGGCCGCGCGTGGCTCTCGACGATGCTCTCGGTCCCCGCCATCTTCGGCGTGTACACCGCGTTCCCGCCGCACAAGTTCTGGCACACCGGCGCCTGGGGCGTCGCGGCCGCCGTCTTCGTCCCGATGCTCGTCGGCGCGCTCGTCCTCCGCGTCTTCGCCGGCAAGAAGCCGCTCAAGTGAGCCGCCGCTCGAGTGAGCCGCTGACGTGAGCGAACGATACGTGCGCCCGTCGCTCGGCGCATGGCTCCTTCCGACGATCGTTGCGCCGTTCCTCTCGAGCGTCGCCGCGATCGTCGTGGTGCATTTGGGGGACAAGTCCGGTCGCCCTCCGCTCGTCGCGATCGAGTAAGCTGCGCCGCGTGACGCGGTGGAGAGCGGTTGGGGCGGTCCTGGTGGGCGCCGGCTCGTTCGCGTGGTCCGGGGGCGCTCACGCGGGCGGTCCCCTCGGCGAACAAGGCTCCCGCATCGGGACGAGCAACTACTCGGTCGACCTCTTCCAGGGGCCCGTCCTCGCGACGACGCGCATCACCGGCATGGGCGGCGCGTTCACCGCGGTGGCGGAGGACACCGACGCGATCCCGTTCAACCCCGCCGCCGCCTCCTTACGTGCGCCCTACTCGACGACGAAGGTCGACTACGATCTCACCGCGGGGCTCACGCTCCCGTCGTCCGTCTCCGGCACCGACTTCGACAACAACGGGAAGGTCGGCTTCACGTACGACAACTTCTTCTGGGCGACCTTCGGCGGCATGCTCCAGTACGGCCACCTCGGCTTCGGGCTCATCGGATCGTTCCAGAACTACTCGCTCGGCGTGCCCGGCACACCGATCGCGCTGCCCGCGGGCGAGGGCACGTCGCCGGAGGCGATCGACAACCTGATCGTCCGCGTCCTCCGCCTCGACCCGGTCATGTCGTACGGGTTCTTCGACGATCAGCTCCACGTCGGCGCCGGCCTCCGCGTCGTCGGGCTCTACGGCGTCGGACAGGTCGCGGGCAACAGCTCGACCGAGCGCTCGCTCCTCGAGTCGTACAGCGTCGGCGCGCAGGTCGGATCGCTCTGGGCGCCGGCGCAGCTCCCGCTTCGCGTCGGCGCGACGCTCCGCTCTCCCTCCGCCTACCTGGAGCAAGAGGAGGGTGGACGCATTCAGCGGAACGAGAACGGCGACCGCATCGCCGGCAACGTGTACCTGCCCGACAAGGTGCAGCTGCCGTGGGAGGTCGAGGTCGGCGTCGCGGTGCAGCTGTGGAAGCGGCCGCTCAACGTCCACTGGGAGGACGAAGACAAGGTGCCGGTCCCGGAGACGGAGCGCTGGCGCCAGAAGCAGCCGAACGGCGAGCCCGAGCCACCGTGGCGCGGCGCGCGGCGGCTGCTGAAGCAGAAGTACAACCGGATCGCGCGGCAGAAGGTGCTCCTCTCGGCGTCCGCGATCCTCACCGGTCCGGTCGCGAACGCGGTCGGCATCGAGTCGATGCTCTCGCAGACGGTCGAGCGCTCGGGCGAGAAGCCCGTCGTCGGCGTGCGCGCCGGCGCCGAGTCCGAGATCATCCCGCGCTGGTTCGTCCTCCGCGCCGGCACGTACGTCGAGCCGACGCGCTACCGCACGGGCGAGACCCGCATCCACGGCACGGCGGGCCTCGACTTCCGCGTCCTCCGCTGGTCCGTCTTCGGTCTCCTCGACGACGACACGCTCTTCCGCATCAGCCTCTCCGGCGACATTGCCCGCGACTACTTCGGCTGGGGCATCGGCGCCGGCTTCATGCATTGAGCCGTGCGCGGTGGCGTCGCGCGCGCGAGACTGGATCGTCCTCGTACCCGGTACGATCTGGATCCGGGGAGCGGGCGCATCTGATCCCTTTCGCTCTAGTTTCCGCGGGTTGGTTGCGAGGCAACGCGGAATTTCAGGTCGTCCGACATGATCGATCCGATCACGTCGCCGGCATCGACCTTGCGTCAGACCTTGCGCAATGCACCGCACGGCCATCGTCACCCGGCCCGACGCCGACGAGACCCTCGAGATCGGCATCGTCGATCCCGCGTCGCTTCCGCGCACCTCCTTCGTCCTCCGCGTCATCGAGGGCCAGGATGCGGGGCAGGTCCTTACGCTCGATCCGGCGAGCCCGCCGCACGCGGTCCTCGGCCAGTCGAGCTCCTGCGCGATCAAGCTGACCGACCCGCACGTCTCACGGCGTCACATCGCGCTCACGGCCACCGCGACGCACGTGCTCCTGATGGACCTCGGCTCCCGCAACGGCACGCGCGTCAACGGCGTGCTCGTCCGCGAGGCCCGCCTCTACGGCGGCGAGACGATCGCGATCGGCCGCACGGTGATCGGTGTCGAGACCGACCTGCCGCGCGCCGCGAACGAGCCGAGCACGCTCCCGCCGCCTCCCGTCCGCGCGGTGAGCGAGATCCGCGTCCCGCAAGCCGCCCCGGTCCCCGCGCCGCCGTCGCCGTCGCCGGAAGACCTCATCACGCTGTCGATCGACGAAGGCCTCTCGTTCAGCGACGCGCGCGCGCGCATCGTCGCCGACTTCGAGCGCCGCTACATCGAAGAGCTCCTCACCCGCCACAACGGCAACGTCACCCACGCCGCCCGCGCAAGCGGCCTCGCCCACCGTTACTTCCAGCTCGTCCGCGCCCGCAGCAAATAGGAAGAACCCGAGCGGTTGCGTTCTGGGTTGGGGAAGTCGGCCCAGAAGTGCCCGCGCGGGAAGTCGGGGGCCCCAGATAGCGACCGCGCAAGCGGCGCGAAGCGCCCGCCGCTTCGGCGGGTCGTGTTCTGGGGTGGGGGTGTCGGGGGCGAAGCCCTGACGTTGACAAGCCCTACTTCGGGGGCCGCGCCGGCCACGTGCGTGGGCCGCATCCGGAGGCGAAGCCCCTGACGTTGACAAGCCCTACTTCGGGGGGTCGCCGGCGCAGTGGGTCTCGAGGACGACGCCGTTGATCGTGTCGCTCAGGGAGACGGCGCCGCTGCGGATGCCGTCGAGGTCGAAGTTCTTGCCGTCGGTTTGGGTCGGGATGGGGTCGGCGCCGGCGTAGGGCTTCGACCAGCCGTACGTGATCGAGTCCTCGTTGCCGGCGTGGCGGCGGCCGGTGCCGCACTTGCTGCCGCCGAGGAGGCCGCCGCTGCCTGCCTTGAGGCGCGTGACGGAGAAGACGCGCGCCTTCGCGTCCTTCACCGCCTTGATCGTGTCCGCGAGCGTGTGGACGGCGGGGTAGTCGCCTTCGCGCGGGTAGCTCGTGTCGGTGGTGTCGCCGTCGCCGTCCTTGTCGCCGTAGTTGTCGCCGCCCTCGAGGAACGTGTCGTCGGTGACGATCACGATCACGCGCGCCGCGCTCGGACGCCAGGGGAACTCCGTCGCCGCGAGGTGGAGCGAGTCGAGCGCGTTCTCTTCGCAGATCGGGTTCTGCGTCTCCGGGCCGGTCGGGCCGTCGCCGGGGTTGCGGTTCTTCGCCGTGTACGTGCTCTTCATCGTGCTGAAGGCCTTCTGCAGCGTGGAGGCCTTCGTGTGGACGCGGCCTCCCGCGTCGCTGCCGCCGAGGCCAAAAGCGCCGTTATCGGCGTAACCGATAAAACCGAAGTGGGCGCCCGCCTTCAGCGCGTTCGCGGCGTCGACGATGCCCGGGATCTCCTTGTTCAGCTTGTCGAGGACGAAGCCCATCGAGCTCGACACGTCGAGGACGAGGACGACGTCGATGTCCTGCGTGCAGACGCTGTCGTCCGGCGTCCCGCCGCCCGTGCTCGGGTCGAACGCCGGCCCGCTGTCGTCGTCGTCCGCGTCGTCGGGCGACGTCTCTTGCGTCGACGACTTCTTGTCGTCCGCGAAGCCCGAGCGCGCCGTCGCGGCGGTGCAGTGCACGAGGCCGACGAGGCTGAGGACGCCGAGCGCGACGATGGAGACGAACGACCTGCGCATGGCCGGCTCCGTACCCTCGGAGCGCTCGGCAGGCTAGGCAGATCTGCGTCTCGTTCGACGTTGTCAGCTCGCGCCGACGTCGTCGAGATCGAGCACCGACTGCTCGTCGGGGAGGAGCGGCATGCTCGCGGCCGCGGCGACGACGACGACGCTCCCGCCGCAGAGCTGCTCGAGCGCGTCGGCCAGCACGGAGGGGGGCGGCGGATACGACCGCGGCCGCCGGTGACGGCGCGCGAGGTCTCGCGTGAAGCTCGCAAAGCGAGCATCGTCCTGCGCGTCGGCCATCGATTGGCGGCGGGTCGTTTCCATCATTGCCGCGCGACGTAAGCACGTGGAATGCCGTCGTGTTTATGTGGAATGATCCACCCGATCACGGGGCTCGACCCTCCAAAAACCCTGAAAAATGGGTTTCGCCTCCCTATGCTCTCCGCGATCACCCCTCGCGACCCACCGCGGTCTCGCGCCCCGTCACGAGGCACTCGCGAACGAGGGGCTCGCGAGTGTCCCTGCGTTACGGCGTCGGCGTGAAGCGGAGGGAGTAGCTGACGCCGCTCTTGCCGCGTTCGAGCTTCGGGAACTCGATCGCTTCGAACACGCCGATGAGGCAGGGGACGAAGCCGTCGTCCTCGCCCTTCTCGAGGCGGACGCGCGGGTTCGAGACCTTCGGGTGGCCGCCCGCGCCCTCGATGAGGAGGTCGACGCCGACGTCGAAGGGCTTCGTCCGCTTGACGTGCTTCGCCCAGCACTCCGCCATCGCAGGATGATGCGGGTACACCGCCTTCTTGAACGGCTCCTTCGTCGGCTCGTCGAACGGCCCGCCGCCGACGTGCATGCCGATGTTCTCGACCTTCACCTTCGGCGGCGCGGGCGGCGTAGGAGGAGCGGCGGCGGGCTCGGGCGGAGGCGGACCGGCATCGACGGGAGCGGGCAGCTCCGGCAACGACGAAGCCGCCGGCGACGACGACGACGAAGCCGCCGGCGGGGGCGTCGCGGCGTCGGGGGTCGAGCCGTCGACGGGCTTCGGGCTCGAAGACCCGCCAGCGCATCCCGCGAGCATGAGCGCGACCGCGACTGCGCGCACGCTCGTGCGCCCACCCGCGCCCGCGCGCTTCACGTCACGTGAGATCGACATCGATCGAGAGCGCGTCCGCTTGGCGGGTCTTCTCGAGGTGGAGCATCAGTGAGCGGCCGTCGAGGACGCTCAGGGTCTGCATCTCGAGAGCGCCGATGCGGTCCTCGGGGGTGAACAGCGACTCGCTGCGCTCCATCGAGAGCTTGTGCATGTCGTAGGTCGCGGACTCCGCGGTGGTGTCGAGGATCGAGTAGTCGTCGCCGCGGCGGAGCTCGAGCTCGACCGAGCCGGTGACGTGCGCCGCGACACCCCGCGTGAGCGCGGTCTTGATCACGTACGCCTCCGGGTCGAACCAGCGGCCCTCGTAGAGGATGCGGCCGAGGCGGCGGCCCAGCGTCGCGTACTGCTCGATCGTGTTCTCGTTGTGGATCGCGGAGAGGATGCGCTCGTACGCGACGTGGAGGAGCGCCATGCCCGGCGCCTCGTAGATGCCGCGGCTCTTCGCCTCGATGACGCGGTTCTCGATCTGATCGCTGACCCCGAGGCCGTGCCGGCCGCCGACCGCGTTCGCCTCGAGCATCATCTCCGCGAGGCTCGAGAGCTTCTTGCTCCCGATCTGGACCGGCACGCCGCGCTCGAAGTGGATGCGGACCTTCTCGGACTCGATCTTCACGTCCGGCTTCCACGACGCGACGCCCATGATCGGCTCGACGATGTGGACGCTCGCGTCGAGGCGCTCGAGGTCCTTCGCCTCGTGCGTCGCGCCGAGCATGTTGCTGTCGGTCGAGTAGGCCTTCTCCGCCTTCATCGAGTACGGCAGCTTCGCCTTCTCGAGGTACGCGCTCATCTCCGCGCGCCCGCCGAGCTCGCTCACGAACTCCGCGTCGAGCCACGGCTTGTAGACCTTGAGCTGCGGGTGGACGAGGATGCCGTAGCGGTAGAACCGCTGGATGTCGTTGCCCTTGTGCGTGGAGCCGTCGCCGAAGATCTCGACCTTGTCCTCCCGCATCGCGCGCACGATCGCGGTCGCGGTGACGGCGCGGCCGAGCGGCGTCGTGTTGTAGTACTTGCGGCCCGCGGTCGTGAGGTGGAACGCGCCACACTGGAGCGCGATGACGCCCTGCTTCGCCATCTCCTCCTTGCAGTCGAGGAGGCGCGCCTTCACCGCGCCGTGCTCGAGCGCCACCTTCGGGATCTCGCGGCAGTCCTTCTCGTCGGGCTGCGCGAGATCCGCGGTGTACGCGTAGATCTTGAGGCCGCGCGCGTTGAGCCATGCCACCGCGCAGCGGGTATCGAGACCACCTGAGAACGCGAGCGCGACGGACTCGCCGGCGCTCGGGAGCTTCCTGAAGATGCGGGCCATTTCGGTGCGCTCCCATAACGCACCCGGCCGGCCTCGACAATGCGGGCGGAGCTACTTGCAGGCGAGCTCGCGCGTCGTCACCTCGCGCCGCGGCTCGTACGGCACGCACCGCTTCGTCTCCTTGTCGCAAGCTCCGCTGTTGCACACGAGGAAGGACGTGTCGTCCTCGTAGTCGCCGCAGGCCTCGCCGTGCTTCAAGAGCGTCACCGGCTTCGGCGCCGTGCACACGCCGTCTCGACAGCGGTTCCGGCCCCAGCAGTTGCCGTAGTCGACCCCGTCGGGCCGATTCGTCCGGCACGTCTCTCCCTCTCTCCGCAAGGGCTGGCACGTGCCGCTCTCGCAATAGGAGCGGCGGTCGCAAGGCGCGTTCGCGCACGAGGCGCCGATCGGGACGGGCGCCTTGCAGGTCTCGTCGTCGTCGCACACGAGGCCGCTGTCGCACCACGTCCCGTTCCCGCACGTCGCGCCGAGCGGCGCGCGCGGCTTGCAGACCCCGCAGTCGCCGGTCCCACCCATGGGCGAGATGCTGCTCGTGCAGTGGCCGCTCGCGCACTGGAGGTCGTCGCGGCATCCCGCGCCGTCGGCGAGCGTCCCGCGGAAGTCGCAGGCGACGAACGCGGCGAGCCCCGCCGAGCAGTCCGCGTCGCGGAGCTTCGCCGTGCACGCGTCGATCTGCGCCTGCGTGATCGCGATGCCGGGGCGGCGGAAGCGTCTCCTGTAGTTTGCATCGATGTACGCGGCCATGCCCACGACGCCGCCGTAGCCGGCGTGCGCGATCCGCTCGCCGTCGGCCGAGCAGCTCACGAACGCTTCGGCCCCGAGCAGGCTCAGCTCGAAGGTGGAGACGTCGAGCGGCGGGCCGAGCTCCACGTACTCCTCGGAGCCGGGCGTCACGTCCGAGCTCGGGGTCGTCGCGGGCGCGGCAGGCGGCGAGGTGCTTGGGGCTACCCCCGGATCGCCTACCGCGCCCGTCGACGGATCGCCGGCCTCGCTGCCACACGCGGCGAGCCCGACGATCGGAGCAAGGAGAAAGGTACAAAAGGCGGCCTTGGCGACCGCGGTCGCCGTCGTGCGTCGCCACCCGGGCGAACCAGGACGCCTCCTCTCACTCAAGCACGGCTGGAAGATTCCGCCAGCGCCAGAAGCGCGCGTGTCGCGTTCGAGACACGGTGGATCGACGCGGTCACACGGTCCGATAGATGTAGATTGCATGTCAGCCTCCGATCCGACAAAGCAGTACCAGCACGACGCGCGTCGTTCGCATGCATCTCTCCTCGACGGCTCGGCGCGCGCCGCGGAGCAGCGGCGTCGACGCGAGCGCGTCCTACCACTCAAGCATGCGCGGAAAATTCGGCCAGGACTGTCCGCGAATTCGCGCGGATCTTTCAGCATTCGCACGAAAAACGCGATCCAGACGATCGGCGCGATCCGTCGCGTGCAAAATACACGTGAATGCGCCGCCCTTCCTCGATCGGCGAGGTCGGACTAACCTCCGCCGCCATGCTGGACCTGCCGACGCCGAAGCCGCTGCCGCTGAACGAGCCCGTCCTCTCCTACGCGCCCGGCACGCCCGAGCGCGCCGCGCTCAAGGCCGCGCTGAAGTCGATGGCGAGCGAGCGCCCCGACGCGCCGCACGTCATCGGCGGCGAGCCGTTCACCGAAGGCCCGACCTTCGAGGTGAAGGCGCCGCACGATCACGCGCTCGTCGTCGCGACGGCGCACGACGGCGGTCCGGTGATGGCACAGCGCGCGATCGACGCCGCGCTCGCGGCCGCGCCGGCGTGGGCGGCGACGTCGTTCGAGGAGCGCGCGCGCGTGTTCCTCCGCGCGGCGGACCTGCTCGCGGGCCCGTGGCGTCAGGTCATCAACGCGGCGACGATGCTCGGGCAGAGCAAGACCGCGTACCAGGCGGAGATCGACTCTGCGTGCGAGCTCATCGACTTCCTCCGCTTCAACGTCGCCTTCGCGTCGCGCCTCGCCGAGCAGCCGATCTCGGGGCCGGGCATGCTCAACATGCTCGAGCTCCGCCCGCTCGAGGGCTTCATCCTCGCGGTCACGCCGTTCAACTTCACCGCGATCGCGGGCAACCTGCCGTCCGTCTGCGCGCTGATGGGCAACGTCGTCGTGTGGAAGCCGGCCGAGAACCAGGTCCTCGCCGCGTACCACACGATGCGGCTCTTCGAGGCGGCGGGGCTCCCGCCCGGCGTCATCAACCTCGTCCACGGCGACGGCAAGAAGATCGCCGACGTCTGCCTCGCGTCGAAGGACCTCGCCGGCATCCACTTCACCGGCTCGACGACCGTGTTCCAGTCGCTGTGGCAGGGCGTCGGCAAGAACATCGCAAACTACAGGAGCTACCCGCGCGTCGTCGGCGAGACCGGCGGGAAGGACTTCGTGTTCGCGCATCCGAGCGCGGAGATCGAGGCGCTCGCGGTCGCGCTCGTGCGCGGCGCGTTCGAGTACCAGGGGCAGAAGTGCTCCGCCGCGTCGCGCGCGTACGTCCCGCGCGCGATGTGGCCGAAGCTGAAGGACCTCCTCGTCGACCACGTGAAACAGATCAAAATGGGCGACGTCACGGACTTCCGGAACTTCATGGGCGCCGTCATCAACGAGCGCGCGTGGAAGCGGCTCGATCTCTGGCGCCAGAAGCTCGGCGAGCACATCGTCGTCGGCGACGGCTGGTCGCGAGACGAGGGTTGGTTCTGCGGCCCCACCGTCGCGGAGGTCCCGAACGATCACCCCGTCCTCGCGGAGGAGCTCTTCGGCCCCGTCCTCGCCGTCACGCTCTACGACGACAAGGACGTCGACGGCGCGCTCGACCTCGTCGATCGCACGAGCCCGTACGGCCTCACCGGCGCGGTGTTCGCGCGCGACCGCGACGCGATCACGAAGGCGCTCGCGAAGCTCCGCCAGGCGGCGGGGAACTTCTACATCAACGACAAGCCGACCGGCGCGGTGGTGGGGCAGCAGCCGTTCGGCGGCGCGCGCGCGTCCGGCACGAACGACAAGGCCGGCAGCGCGTACAACCTGCTGCGCTGGGCCTCGCCGCGCGTGGTGAAGGAGACGTTCGTGCCGCCGACGAGCGTGGGCTACCCGTTCATGCAAGCAGAGTGAGGAGGCGCCGCGCGCGGCCCTCCTTCGTCACGCGCTCGCCCTGGCATTGGGGCGAGCCGCGCTCGAGGTCGCGGCAGATCTGCGGTCGTCGATCGTAGACCGAGCAGAGGAACGTGCCCTCGGCGGAGGGGACCAACGCGGCGCAGTGCCCGACGCCGTGCGTCTGCGTCATGCGCATGTACGCCTCGTTGCCGATCCACTCGACGAGCGTGTCGTCGTCGAGGCGCGCGTGATCGTCGCCCGTCACGCGCACGTAGCGCGGGGTCTCGCCAAAGCAGCACGCGCCGCAACGAATGCACTCGATCATCGTGGTTTTCCAAGTAGCTTATCGCGCCGTCATGAAGCGACTCGCGCTCTTCGCGATCCTCCTCCTGGCTTGCAAGCCGCAACCTCAGCCCAAGCCCGACGGCTCCGCGACGCCGGGGCAGGCGAGCGCGACGCCGCCGCCGGTGCCGCCGCTCTCGCCGAACGCGCGGATCGAGGACGAGCGGAACACGATCGGCGTCTTCAAGGCGTGCGCGCCGTCGACGGTCTACGTCACGCAGACGCGCCTCGTCGTCGACGAGTGGGAGGGCGTCGCGCAGGAGGTCCCCGCCGGCTCGGGCTCCGGCTTCGTCTGGGACGAGCAAGGGCACATCGTGACGAACTTCCACGTCGTCCAAGGCGCGCGCTCGCTCACGGTGACGTTCCACGATCAGCAGACCTTCGACGCGAAGATCGTCGGGGTCGAGCCGCGCAAGGACATCGCCGTCCTCGAGGTGAAGCCGCCGCCGGGGCTCCTCGTCCCGCTGAAGGTCGGGAAGGCGACGCAGCTCGAGGTCGGCCAGAAGACGATCGCGATCGGCAACCCGTTCGGCCTCGATCACACCCTCACGACCGGCGTCGTCAGCGCGATCGGGCGCCAGGTGAAGGGCGCCGGCGGGGTGACGATCCGCGACATGATCCAGACCGACGCCGCGATCAACCCCGGCAACTCCGGCGGCCCGCTCCTCGACTCGAGCGGCCAGCTCATCGGGATGAACACGATGATCTACTCGCAGTCGGGCTCGTCGGCGGGGATCGGCTTCGCGGTGCCGGTCGCGACCATCTCGCGCATCGTCCCGCAGATCATCAAGAACGGCCGCGCGGAGGAGCTCGGCTTCCCGATCACGATCGATCCGACCCAGCGCTTCGAGCGCCGGCTCGGTCTCCGTGGCCTCATCGTCCTCGCGGTGCAGCCGAACAGCGAGGCGGCGAAGGCGGGCCTGAAGGGCGTCACCCAGACGCGCCGCGGCCTCGTCATCAACGACGTGATCGTCGCGCTCGACGACAAGCCGATCGCGACCTACGACGACTTCTACACGATCCTCGACTCGCACAAGGCCGACGACATGGTGAAGGTCACCGTCGTCCGCGGCGACGCGAAGGCGGACCTCCCGCTCAAGGTGATCGTCGTCCCGCCGGGCCGCGAGCCGTGATGGTACGCTCCGGCATCATGCGGGTCTTCGCTCTCGTCCTCGTCGCCGCGGTCGGCATCGCCTGCAAGGACTCTCCCAAGGCGGACACCGGCAGCGAGGGCGGCGCGCCGAGCGGCAAGCGCCTCAAGATCGCGGTCGTGCCGAAGGGGACGACGCACGAGTTCTGGAAGAGCGTCCACGCCGGCGCGGTGAAGGCGGCGAAGGAGGCCGACGTCGACATCGTCTGGAAAGGCCCGCTCAAGGAGGACGACACCAAGGCGCAGATCGACGTCGTCGACACGTTCGTCGCGCAGGGCGTCGCCGGCCTCGTCCTCGCGCCGCTGCACGACAGCGCGCTCAAGACGCCGGTGAAGCGCGCGAAGGACAAGAACATCCCGACCGTGATCTTCGACTCCGACCTCCAGGGCGACGAGCACATCAGCTTCGTCGCGACCGACAACCAGGCGGCGGGGAAGATCGCGGCCGAGGCGATGGCGAAGGACCTCGGCGACAAAGGCAACGTCATCGTCCTCCGCTACCAGGAGGGCTCCGCGAGCACGCAGAACCGCGAGAAGGGGTTCCTCGACGGGATCAAGGCCAAGCCCGAGATCAAGGTCATCAGCGACAACCAGTACGGCGGCGCCACGAGCGAGAGCGCGTTCCAGAAGGGCGAGAGCCTGCTCGTCGCGCACAAGGCGCAGGCCGGCGCGGTGCAGGGGATCTTCACGCCGAACGAGTCGACGACCTTCGGCATGCTGCAGGCGCTGAAGAAGTCGGGCACGAACAAGAAGGTGAAGCTGATCGGGTTCGACTCCTCCGACTCGCTCGTGAACGCGCTGAAGGAAGGGGACATCGACGGCCTTGTCGTCCAAAACCCCTTCAACATGGGCTACCTCTCGGTGAAGACGATGGTCGACCACCTCAAGGGCAAGCCGGTCGACAAACGCATCGACACCGGCGCGCGGCTCGTCGAGAAGGCGAACCTCGACGATCCCGCGGTGAAGGAGATCATGCAGCCGGATCTCAAGAAGTGGCTGAACGAGTGACCGTCCTCGAGATCGCCGGGATCGAGAAGTCGTTCGGCGCGGTCTCGGTCCTCAAAGGCGTGACGCTGCCCGTCGCGGCGGGGGAGACGCACGCGCTCCTCGGCGAGAACGGAGCGGGGAAGAGCACGCTCATGCGCATCCTCCTCGGCGCCGAGCACGCCGACAAAGGGACGATGACGCTCGCCGGCCAGCCGTACGCGCCGCGGAGCCCGCTCGCCGCGCGCGCGGCCGGCGTCGTCATGGTCCCGCAGGAGCGCACGCTCTGCCCGCACCTCACCGTGCTCGAGAACGTGATGCTGGGGCTCGAGCCGACGACGGCGGGCTTCGTGCGCCGCGCCGACGCGCGCGCCGCGGCGGAGAAGGCGCTCGGGCTCGTCACCGGCGTCGGCCGGCGCATCCCGCTCGACGCGCGCGCGGGCGTGCTCCCGGTCGCCGATCAGCAGCTCGTCGAGATCGCGCGCGCGCTCGCGCAGAGCGCGGAGACCGGCGGGGCGAAGGTGCTCGTCCTCGACGAGCCGACGTCGAGCCTCGGCCACGACGACGCGGCGCGCCTCTTCACCCGCGTCGACGCGCTGAAGGCGCAGGGCCTCGCGATCCTCCTCGTCACGCACTTCCTCGACGACGTCCGCACGCGGTCCGATCGTTACACCGTGCTCCGCGACGGCAAGGTGCAAGGAGAGGGCGATCCGAAGACGACGCCGCCGGAGACGATCGTGCGGCAGATGCTCGGCCGCGAGCTCGAGGCCGAGCGCGCGCACGAGGCGAGCGCGCCGGGCGACGTCCTGCTCGAGGCGAAGGACCTCGCCGGGAAGCAGAAGCCCAAGCGCGCGACGTTCACCCTGCGCCGCGGCGAGGTCTTCGGCATCGCGGGCCTCGTCGGCTCCGGCCGCACGGAGCTCCTCCGCCTCCTCGCCGGGCTCGATCCGCTCGCGGACGGCGACGTCGACACCGGCGCGCGGATCGGGCTCCTCTCCGAGGACCGCGGCGGCGAGGGCCTGATGCTCGATCGCACGATCGCCGACAACGTGAACCTCTCGCCGCGCTCGCCGTTCGTCGCCTGGCCGCCGGCGGAGCTCGCGGAGGGCCGGAGGTGGATCGACACCCTGTCGATCCGCGCGAGCGGCCCCGCCCAGCGCACCGGCGACCTCTCGGGCGGGAACCAGCAAAAGGTGCAAATTGCACGTTTGTTGCGGGAGGACCACGACGTCCTCCTCTTCGACGAGCCGACGCGCGGGATCGACGTCGCGAGCAAGGCGCAGGTGCTCGCGCTCGTCCGCGAGCTCGCGGCGAAGGGGAAGGCGATCGTCCTCGTCTCGAGCCAGCTCGACGAGCTCGTGTCGACCTGCGACCGGATCGCGGTGCTCCGTCGCGGCGAGCTCGATCCGGCGCGCCCCGCCGCCGAGTGGACGGAGGCGAAGCTGCTCCTCGAGGCGTCGACGTGAGCGGCTGGCGCGCGGTGCTGGGGGAGCGGCGGCCGCCGTGGCTCGGGCCGCTCGTCGCGGTCGTCGTCGTGTTCGCGATCTTCTCCGCCCTCACGCCCGACCTGTTCCTGCGGTCGTCGGCGATGCTCGTGATGGCGCGGCAGACCGTGGTCGTCGCGATCTGCGCGCTCGGGATGACGATGGTCATCGTCACCGGCGGGATCGACCTCTCGACCGGCTCGCTCGTCGCGCTGACGACGGTGATGCTCGCGCGCTTCCTCAACGCCGGGTACAGCCCGTTCGTCGCGGTCCCGCTCGCGCTCGCGGTCTGCGCGCTCATCGGCGCCACGATCGGCGTCCTCGTCGGCCGCTTCCGGATGCTGCCGTTCATCGTGACGCTCGGCGCGATGTCGATCTTGCGCGGCACCGCGAAGGGGCTCGCGAACGAGCAGAAGATCGAGTGCAAGACGCAGGGGATCGAGGCGCTGCTCTCGGCCGACGTCACCGCGCCCGGGCTCTGGATCGCGCTCGGCCTCACGATCGCGATCGCGCTCCTCCTCGGCTACACCCGGTTCGGGCGCCACGTCTTCGCGGTCGGGTCGAACGAGGCCGCCGCGCGCCTGTGCGGGATCGATCCGGTGCGGGTGAAGGTCCTCGTCTACGCGCTCTCGAGCGTGCTCGCCGGGATCGGCGGGGTGATGCAGCTCTCGACCCTGACGCTGGGCGATCCGACCGACTCGGTCGGCCTCGAGCTCGAGGTCATCGCCGCCGTCGTCATCGGCGGCGCGTCGCTCGGCGGCGGGGACGGGAGCATCGTCGGCACGGTCCTCGGCGCGATGCTGATGACGATCATCAAGACCGGCGCGGTCGACAACGAGATGCCGAACTTCGTGCAGGAGATCGCGACCGGTGTGATCATCGTCGTCGCGGTCGCGATCGATCGCGCGCGCCACGCCCGCGTCCGCCGCTGAGCCGCTGAGCTGGATAACCCGACCATGCGCATCCTCTCGCTCGCCGTCCTCTTGCTCCTCCTCGAAGGCTGCGACTCCTGCGGCGCGAAGGACGCCGCGCCCGCCGACGCCGCGCCGAGCGCGCCGACGGCGGAGCGGCGGCCGCCGCGGAGGTCGAAGAGCTCGAACCCGGCGTCGGCGTTCATCGACGCCGCGACGTCGCTCGACATCGACACCGCGACGCGCGTGAAGATCGAGCGCCTCGACGACGGGCTCGAGACCGACGACACGACCGCGGCCGCGATCTTCAAGGCCTACCGGCTCGAGCTCGCGGCGATGATCCGCGCGAACGAGATCGACGACGCCAAGCTCGAGCCGTTCTACGCCGACGTGGCGAAGAACGCGCGCGCGCGGGAGGAGAAATCGGCGGTCGTCTTCAACCAGCTCCACGCCGCGCTGACGCCGGACCAGCGGGTGAAGGTCGCGACGAAGGTGAAGGCGGACCAGGCCGCGCGCGAGACGCGGATGCTCCGCGGCCGCCGGCCGCCGAGCGCGCAGCGGAAGATCCTGCTCGGGATGACGCGCGGCCTCGAGCTCGACGGCGAGCAGCTCAAGAAGGTCGACGCGCTCCTGCCGCCGGAGGGCGCCGACGCGGGCCCGGACCTGAAGCGCGCGCACTTCCGCGAGGTCGCCGACGCCTTCGAGAAGGACCCCTTCGACGCGAACCAGCTCCTCTTCGACGAGAAGGAGGCGCGGACCACGCTCGAGGACCAGACGAAGCTCGTCGCCGCGCTCCTCCCGATCTTGAAGGAGAAGCAGCGCGACAAGCTCGCCGGGATCTTCGACGAGACGGTCAAGCCCGGCGCCGAAGAGCCGCACTGATCCGGTCCGTCAAAGCTGATAAGGTCGCCGCCTCGGAAAAGTGGAGGCCACGATGCGTTTGAAGGACAAGGTCGCTCTCGTCACCGGCGCGAGCCGCGGAATCGGCTTCGCGAGCTCGGTCGCGCTCGCGAAGGAGGGCGCGACGATCGTGGGCACCGCGCGCACGGCGAAGGACCTCGAGGCGCTCGAGAAGCAGGTCACGTCCGCGGGCGGGAAGGCGAAGATGTTCGCCGGCGACGCGACGAAGAGCGCCGACGTCGCGGCGGCGGTGAAGGGGACGATCGACGCATTCGGGCGCATCGATATTCTCGTCAATAACGTCGGAATCGGTGGATACCGCCCGTTCCTCGACTGGACGGAGGAGGACTACGACCGGATCATGGCGACGAACGCGAAGTCGACGTGGCTCTTCTCGAAGGAGGTCATCCCGCACATGCTGAAGCAGGGCGGCGGCAACATCGTGAACCTCTCGAGCGTCGCCGGCCTCCAGGGGTATCCGAGCGAGGGGATCTACTGCATGTCGAAGTTCGCGCAGGTCGCGCTCGCGCAGTCGCTCGATCGCGAGTTTTACCAGAAGAACATCAAGGTGAGCCTCGTCTGCCCCGGAGGGGTCGAGACCCACTTCGCGATCGGCGACGGCCGCACCTACGACGGCGCGAACATGAAGGGCTTCTCGACCGCGGAGGACGTCGCGGAGGCGGTCGTCCTCGCCGTCCTCCCGCGCGATCGCACCCGCGTCGTGAACGTGATCCTCCGCCCGATGAACGAGATGACGTGAGACGACGGCTCGCTTCCTTCTTCTTCGCCGCGGCCGTGCTCGCAGCGTGCAAGTCCGCGCGCCCGCCCGAGGCGAAGCCGGCGTGGTGCGAGCGCGTCCGCGCGACGGCGGACGCGAGCGGCGATCTCACCGGCCGGGAGAACACGGCCGAGCGCGTGCTCAAGGTGAAGAAGGACATCCAGATCGAGGCGCTCGGCTGCGGCGCCGGCTGGGTCGGGGTCGGGTACGACCCGATCATGTCCGCCGTCGTCGCGGGCCGCGAGCTCCCCGCCGGGCCGGGCCTCGTCGATCCGAACGATCGCGCGCACACGCTCATCGTGTTCCTGAGCGGCGACGCGCCGCTCCCGGTCGCGAACCCGCTCTACGTCGACGGCGTGCGCGTCTACTTCATCGGCGACGAGCTCACGCCGCCGCGACCGGAGCAGCCGGTCCCGGAGACCGCGGCGCCCCCTGCGCCGAGCCGCGGCGCGTGGTGCCGCGACGTGCCGCTCACGGCCGATCCGGCGGGGGACGAGACGGGGAAGAGCAACACGCAGGAGCGCGTGCTCTACGTGAAGAACAAGATCCAGAGCGCGATGCTCGCGTGCGCGGGCGTGAACGGCATCAGCATGACGCCGGCCGACGCGGCGCGCGCGGTCCTCGAGGGCAAGCCGCCGCTCGAGAAGGCGGTCGACCCGAACGCGCCCGTCTACGCGATCACGGTCGCGCTCGACAACGACGCGCCGAAGCCGGTCGCGAACCCGCTCTTCATCGAGGGCGTCCGCGTCTACTTCCTCGTCGGCCGGCTCTGATCGGCTCTCGTCAGCTCTCGTCGCCGAGGCGCTGCTTCGCCGCGAGGAGCGTGTTCTCGAGGAGGCACGCGATCGTCATCGGGCCGACGCCGCCGGGGACGGGCGTGATCGCGCCGGCGCGCTCGGCCGCCTCGGCGTAGGCGACGTCGCCGACGAGCTTGGTCTTCGCCGGATCGTCGGGGCGCGCGACGCGGTTCATGCCGACGTCGATCACGGTCGCGCCCGGCTTCACCCAGTCGCCCTTCACCATCTCGGCGCGGCCGACCGCGACGACGAGCACGTCGGCCTCGCGGCACACCGCGGCGAGGTCCTTCGTCTTCGAGTGCGCGATCGTCACCGTCGCGTTCGCCTGGAGGAGGAGCTGTCCCATCGGCTTGCCGACGATGTTCGATCGGCCGACGACGACCGCGCGCGCGCCTTCGAGCTTCGTCCCCGCGAGCGCGATGAGCTTCATCGATCCGCGCGGCGTGCACGGCACGAGCGCAGGGCGCCCCGACGCGAGGAGGCCCGCGTTGGTGGGGTGGAAGCCGTCGACGTCCTTGTCCGCGCGCACGGCGTCGAGGACACGTTGCTCTTTGATCTGCTTCGGCAGCGGGAGCTGGACCAGGATGCCGTCCACCGTGTCGTCGCCGTTCAGGCGATCGAGGAGGGCGAGGAGATCGCTCTCGGTGGTGGAGCCGGGCAGGGTGTGGAGCTTGCCGCGGATCCCGACCTCGAGCGCGGCCTTCTCTTTGTTGCGGGTGTAGACCTGGCTCGCCGGATCGTCGCCGACGAGCACGACCTCGAGGCCGGGCGCGCGCCCGTGCTTCGCGACGAACGACTGAACGCCCTTCGCGACGTCGGCGCGAACGGACTCTGCGAGCTTCTTCCCATCGAGGATCGTGGCGGCCATCGCCGCGCACTCTAGTCGCTCGTCACTTCAGCGTCAGCACGATGTCGTCGACGACGAGGCAGTGGCCCGGGCCGGCTTGCTGCATGCCGACGCGCGCGGTCACGCCGGCGCCGGCGGTGACGCTCGCGCCGCCGTTCTGCGCGAACGCGACCGACGTGAACTCGGCGCCGACGCTGCGCGAGATGGCGCTGTTGTTCCCGCCGGACCGAACGCCCACCGTCGCGGAGGACGGTCCGCTCTCGCTCCAGCGCCGCGCGAACATCGCGACGGCGGCCTTGCCCGCGCGCGGCGCGGCGACGGTGCGCTCGAGGAAGACGTCGCCGCCCGTCGTCGCGCAGATCATGCACGAGCCGCCGCCCGCGGAGTGTGTCTCCGGCAGCGCGTTGACGATCCCGGCGCCGGTGAGCGTCCAGTCGTTGCAGCCGCTCGCGAACGTCTCGTCGAGGAGGGGAGCGTCGGCGGGGTCGGGGGTGCCGGAGGACGAGGACGATGAAGACGACGATGACGACGATGTCGATGAGGTCGATGAAGACGTGGAGCTTCCTCCGGACGAGGAGCCGGACGACGCCGACGATCCCGGCGGCGCGCTCCCGGAGGAGCTCGACGCGGACGTCGAGGTGGTGGCGTCGGTCGTGTCGCCGCCGCTGTAGCCGTCGAGGTCCGTCGTCACCGAGCACGCGAGCGCGAGCGCCGCGACGACCGTGACGAGGGAGCCCGCGACGAGGCGCACCCGTTCAGCTTAGCTTGAAGACGCGGGCGAGGATGCGATCGAGGTGGTCGAGGTCTTCGTAGGGAATGGTGACCTCACCCTTGCTCCCGTCGGCGCTCTTGGGAGCGAGGACCACCTTGGTGCCGGCCGCGCGCGTCATGCGCTGCTCGAGGTCGCGGACCGCGGCGGTCTTCCCCGGCGCCTTGCCGCCGCCGGCCTTGCCGCCTTTCTTCGCGCCGCGGACGAGGGCCTCGGCGGCGCGGACGTTGAGGCGTCCGCGGACGACCTTTTCCGCGAGATCTTCGATCTTCCCGGGATCCGCGCCGAGGAGCGCGCGCGCGTGGCCCTCGGTGAGGTCGCCGGCGATGACGCGCGATCGCACGCTCGGGGGGAGCTTCAGGAGGCGGAGCGAGTTCGCGATCGTGGTGCGGTCCTTGCCGAGCCGGGTCGCGAGGGCTTCTTGGGTGTAGCCGTGCTCCTTGACGAGGCGGTCGAACGACTCGGCGAGCTCGACGGGGTTCAGATCCTCGCGCTGGACGTTCTCGATGATCGCGAGCTCGAAGGCGTACTTCGGCGTGACGTCCTTCACGACGACGAGGACGTCCTTGAGGCCCGCTTTCTGCGACGCGCGCCACCGCCGCTCGCCGGCGATGATCTCGAACTTCTCCTGGTTCGGGATGCGGCGGACGACGAGGGGCTCGAGGACGCCGTGCTCCTTGATCGACGCGGCGAGCTCCTCGAGCTTCTCCTTCGCGAAGTGCTGGCGCGGCTGTCCCTTCTGCGGGACGAGCTTCTCGATCGGGACGGTGAAGACCGTGCGGTCGCCGTTGTCGGTGCGGCTCGTCTTCTCGGCGTTGCGCGGCGGCGCGGAGGGGAGGAGCGCGTCGAGGCCGCGTCCGAGCGCGCGCGGCTTCGTGGGTGCGGGCTTCGCCGCCGCCATCAACGCGCCGCCTTCTTCTTCGGCGTGGAGGTCGCGCCGCGCTTGTGGCGGGAGAGGAGCTCCTTCGCGAGCGCGAGGTAGCCCTGCGCGCCCTTCGACGAGGCGTCGTAGAGGAGGACGGGCTTGCCGTGGGAGGGGGCCTCGGAGAGGCGGACGTTGCGCGGGATGACGGCGTCGAACACGAAGAAGTGCTTCTTCACCTCGTCCGCGACCTGGTGCGCGAGGTTGTTGCGCGGGTCGAACATCGTGAGGACGACGCCAAGGACGTCGAGGTCCTTGTTCATGCCGTTCTTCACGCGATCGATCGTGGCCATCAGGTGGGTGAGGCCTTCGAGCGCGAAGTACTCGCACTGGAGCGGGACGAGGACGGAGCTCGTCGCCGCGAGCGCGTTGAGCGTGAGGAGGCCGAGCGACGGCGGGCAGTCGATGAAGACGTAGTCGTAGTCGCCGAGCACCGGGTCGAGCGCGTCCTTCAGCTTCGTGGCGCGCTTCGGATCGTCGACGAGCTCGATCTCCGCGGCGACGAGGTCCTGCGTCGCGGGGGCGACGAAGAGGGTAGGGACGTCGGTCTGCACGACGACGTCGGCGAGCTCGGACTGTCCGATGAGGACGTCGTAGACCGTGCGCTCCTGCGTGCCCGGTCGCACGCCGACCGCGGAGCTCGCGTTGCCTTGCGGGTCCATGTCGACGAGGAGCGTCCGCCGCTCCGCCGCGGCGACGCTCGCGGCGAGGTTCACCGCGGTCGTCGTCTTCCCGACGCCGCCCTTCTGGTTGACGACGCAGATGACGTGGCAGTCGCTTCGCTGACGCATGCCGGAGGGCCGAGAGGTTTAGACCGTCCACGAAAATCGCGAACGCTTTTTTGGACGCGCCCCTCCCGCGATGTAGGGTGTACCCAGATGTAGGCAAACGTAGGCGCCGCCAAGGGGCGGAGCGCGTTGCGCCCAAGGAGTCAGCCATGCAGGGAAGCGAGCCGGGCCCCCGCGAAAGCGGCCGCCCCAGCGGTTGCGAAGCACCCCCCGCCCCCGGGCCCCATGTCCACGGGGTTGGGCCCGTGCAGGGAAGCGAGCCGGGCCCCCGCGAAAGCGGCCGCCCCAGCGGTCGCGAAGCACCCTCCACCTTCGGGCCCCATGTCCACGGGGTTGGGCCTGGGCCCGTGCAGGGAAGCGAGCCGGGCCCCCGCGAAAGCGGCCGCCCCAGCGGTTGCGAAGCAACCCCCGTCTTCGGGGGCCGTGTTCGCGGGGTGGGGGTGTCGGGGGCGAAGCCCCTGACCATGAGTGGAGTGGGGGTGTCGGGGGCGAAGCCCCTGACCATGATGAAAGACATCCTCGCCGCGTCCAGCGACGAGAGCACCGATCGCATCCTCGCCGCGGCCTTCTTTCGCAAGCGTCCGCTCCAGGCGGGGACGACTCCGAACGTGATCCTTCTCGCGGACCGGAAGCGGCCGCGGGTGACGACGACGACGACCAGCTTTCTTGGAGGCGACCGATGACTGTTCCGAAGAGCTACCGCAGCATGCAGGAATTCGAGCGCGAGGCCATCCGCCCCGACTTGAAGTACGGCTTCTCGCTCGACGATTTGATGCAAGACACGACCTTCGAGGGCTCCGACCTGCTCTTCGACGACACGGTCGACGAGTACGACCCGGATCAAGAAGACGACGACGATTACTGAGGACGGCTCTGCCCCTCACGGCCGCTTAGACTTCTTCGCTTGAACGACTGCCCTGGGGCCTCTTGCCCGGGGCTTTCGTGTTTCAAGCGGCCTTGGTGAAGTGCGGGGTCGCCATCATGAGCTCGGCGCGGATCTGGCCGAACGCGCGCGCCATCTCGCGCGTCACCGGGTTCGCCTCCGCCCTCTCCGTCAGGAGCGGGCCCGCGATGACGTCGAGCGCGTCGAGCGCGCGCGGCGCGAGGGAGCAAAGCCGCATCGTCTCCTCCGCCGGCGGGAGGTCCCGCTGCTCGTTCCGTTCGAGCTCGCGCGCGAGGAACGCGCAGTAGGCGCCGAGGTCCTCGACCAGGTCGGAGCCCGCGCTCTCCCAGAGGGCGGTCGCGGCGTCGACGACCGCCCGCTCGAGCGGATCCCACACCGACGTCGCGCCGTTCTTGCGGCTCGCGCGGAGCACGCGGCGCTCGCCGAAGGAGCGCAGGGTCATGTGGTCGATGCGCTCGCGGAGGAGCTCGCGCGAAGGGTGGGCCGGCGGAGGGGCGGTCGTGGCGGTGACATCGGACATGATGGCCGAGGTCGATGCGAGCGGCGTGCCGAGCGGCGAGCGTCACGAACATGACGGGGCGGGAAGCCTTGAACCCCCCACCGCCTGTAGATATGGTGGCGCCCTCACAATGGAAGTCACTGTCAACCGCATCTCTCCCGTCGTCATGGAGCTCTCGGTCCAGATCCCGGCCGACGCCGTGAAGTCGCAAGTCGACAAGGCCTATCTGACGCTCGGGAAGAAGGCCCACGTGAAAGGGTTCCGTCCGGGCAAGGCGCCGCGTGACGTGCTCTCGCGCCTCTTCGGCGCTCAGGTCGCGAACGACGTCGCGAACCAGATCGTCAACGACACGCTGCCGCGCGTGCTCTCGGACAAGAACCTGACGCCGGTGAACCAGCCGTCGGTCGAGCCGACGGAGGCCTTCGATCCGAAGAAGGCGTTCAGCTACAAGGCGACGTTCGAGGTCCAGCCCGACATCGAGGACGTGAAGTACGAGGGCTTCGAGCTCTTCAAGCCCAAGGTCGAGGTGCCGGACGAGGCGCTCGACAAGGAGCTCGAGGCGCTCCGCACGCGCAACGCCGCGCTCAAGGCGCCGGAGCCCGCGCGTCCGGCGAAGAAGGGCGACGTCGTCACGATCGACTTCACGCTCGGCGTCGACGGCAAGGAAGTGAAGGACGGCGGCGGCCAGGGCGTGCAGCTCGAGCTCGGCGCGGGCCAGGCGCTCCCCGAGATCGACGGCGCGCTCGACGGCAAGAGCGCCGGCGACAAGGTCACGGTCGAGCACACCTTCGCCGCCGACCACCCGCGCGACGACTTCCGCGGCAAGAAGGGCTCCTTCGACATCACGGTGTCGGACATCAAGGAGCGCGTCCCGCCGAACCTCGACGACGAGTTCGCGAAGGACCTCGGCTTCGACACGCTCATCGCGCTCCGCGCCGACGTGCACACCAAGCTCGAGAAGGCGTTCAAGGACCGCGCCGAGACGGCGGTCGCCGAGCAGATCGTGCAGAAGCTCAACGAGCAGAACCCCTGCGACGTCCCGCCCTCGCTCGTCGAGCAGCAGTGCCGGATCATGGAGCAGGAGGTCGTGATGCAGGCGCGCCGCGCGGGGCAGCGCTTCACGAAGGAGCAGGCGCAGACCCTCCACGACGCGATCCACAAGGACGCGGAGCGGAAGGTGCGCGCCGGCCTCCTCATGGCCGCGATCGCGAAGAAGAACGAGTTCAAGGTCACGGACGAGGACCTCGAGAAGGGCATGCAAGAGCTTGCGGCCGAGACGGGGAAGAACGTCGCCAAGCTCCGCGCCGAGTATCGCGAGAAGTCGAAGCGTGACATCCTCATCGGCATGATCCTCGAGGACAAGATCCTCGACTTCATCGAGGCGAAGTCGAAGATCACGGAAGGCGACCCGCCCGCGGCGGCGCCGGCATCCGAGTCCAAGGACTCCAAGGACGAAGAGAAGAAGGAAGGTTGATCGCGATGAAGAGGCCGGAGACGCGTGCGCAGGCGCTGAACGTTCTCGAGAGCAACAAGGAGCTGCTCGAGCAGACCCGGAGCGTGCTCATCCCGAACGTCGTCGAGACGACGCATCGCGGGGAGCGCGGCTGGAGCATCTTCGACCGGCTCCTCAAGGACCGCATCGTGTTTCTCTACGACGAGATCCACGACATGCTGGCGAACGTGATCATCGCCCAGTTCCTGTTCCTCGAGAGCGAGGACCCGGACAAGGAGATCATGGTCTACATCAACAGCCCCGGCGGCGTGGTGACCAGCGGCCTCGCGATCCACGACACGATGCAGTACGTCCGCTGCGACGTGTCGACGACGTGCCTCGGCATGGCGGCCTCGATGGCGGCGGTGCTCCTCGCGGCCGGCACGAAGGGCCGCCGCAACGCGCTCCCCAACGCGCGGATCATGATCCATCAGCCGATGGGCGGCGCACGTGGTCAGGCGTCGGACATCGAGATCCAGGCGCGCGAGATCCGGCACTTGAAGGAAGTGCTGACCGAGATCCTCACCAACGCGACCGGCAAGAACAAGGACCAGATCCACAAGGACATCGATCGCGACTTCTACCTCAGCGCGGCTGCGGCAAAGGAGTACGGCCTGATCGACAACGTCATGGTCGCGCCGAAGAAGAAGAGCGACGGCACGAAGGAGAAGTGAGCAGGCGCAAGCTTGCCGTTGTTCGGACGGGGCGATAGGCTTTTTCGGGCTCTTGAAGCGAGGCAGGCATTGGAGCGGCGTCGAGACGATCACACGGGCGGTAACCTGAGCTGCTCTTTCTGCGGAAAGTCGCAGAAGGAGGTGAAGAAGCTCATCGCGGGACCGACGGTCTACATCTGCGACGAGTGCATTGGCCTCTGCAACGACATCATCGCGGAGGAAGTGGAGAAGGACGAGCCCTACGCGGGCTCCACGCCGATCCCGAAGCCGTCGGAGATCAAATCGATCCTCGACGACTACGTGATCGGCCAGGACCGCGCGAAGAAGATCCTCGCGGTCGCCGTCCACAACCACTACAAGCGCATCGACTCGCGCGTGACGTCGGACGACGTCGAGCTCTCGAAGTCGAACATCCTCCTCCTCGGCCCGACCGGCTCGGGCAAGACGCTCCTCGCGCAGACGCTCGCGAAGATCCTCCACGTCCCGTTCGCGATCGCGGACGCGACGACGCTCACGGAGGCGGGCTACGTCGGCGAGGACGTCGAGAACATCATCGTCCAGCTGCTGCAGAACGCCGACCACGACGTCGAGCGCGCCCAGCGCGGTATCGTCTATATCGACGAAATCGACAAGATCAGCCGCAAGAGCGACAACCCCAGCATCACGCGCGACGTCTCGGGCGAGGGCGTGCAGCAGGCGCTCCTGAAGATCATCGAGGGCACGATCGCGAACGTGCCGCCGAAGGGCGGTCGCAAGCACCCGCAGCAGGACTTCCTGCAGGTCGACACGACGAACATCCTCTTCATCTGCGGCGGCGCGTTCGTCGGCCTCGATCAGATCGTCCAGCGCCGCACGGGCCAGCAGACGCTCGGCTTCGGGGCGGAGCTGAAGAGCAAGAAGGACTTCAAGCTCGGCGAGCTCCTCGCGCGGGTCGAGCCGGAGGACCTCCTCAAGTTCGGCCTCATCCCCGAGTTCATCGGCCGTCTGCCCATCATCGCGACGCTCCACGAGCTGAACGAGGAGGCGCTGATCGACATCCTCACGAAGCCGAAGAACGCGCTCGTGAAGCAGTTCCAGAAGATCTTCGAGATGGACGGCGTGAAGCTGAAGTTCACGAAGTCCGCCCTGAGCGCCGTCGCCCGCGAGGCCCTCGCGCGCAACGCCGGCGCCCGCGGCCTCCGCGCCATCCTCGAAGGCTCCCTCCTCGACATCATGTACGACGTCCCCTCCCGCTCCGGCATCAAGGAGGTCGTCATCAACGAGGAGACGATCAACAAGGGCGACCCGCCCCTCATCGTCTACCAGAAGGAAACCGAGTCGGCCTGACGCTGGCCGCGCGCGTGCTACGTTCAGGCCTGTCGCTGGCGTCCGAGACGCTTTCGAAGCTCAAGGCGCTCGCGAAGCTTCATCATGGCGGCGACGTCTCGGCGCTGCTCGCGGAGCTCGTCGAGCGTGAGGAGAAGCGGAGGGCCATCGCGAGCCTCGCCGAGGAGCTCGGGATTCCTCCGCTCGCGCGTGAACGGGCGGCCGAAATCGACGCGGAGTGGACGTGCGAGAGGCGATCCTCCGCCGGTGCGAGCTCGAGCTGATGAGCGTGCCGCTCTGTCGTGCCGCCGGCGAGGCGCTCGCTGCGGTCGAGGGCGCGACGCTCGCGGATGCCGTCGTGATGGCGTCCGCGGCGCTGCGCGGGGGCGGGATCGTGTACACGAGCGATCCCGACGATCTCCGGGCGCTCAACGCGCACTCTCCGACCGTGCTCGTCGTCGCGGTCTAAAACAGCCGGAGCCCCGAGCGTTCGAGGGCGCACTTCATCGTGTCGAGGGGGAGCTGGCCGTGGCCGATCTCGCCGTGGTGCCAGCTCTTGCCGTCGGGGTGGTCCTTCGCCGTCATCGGCGCGCGGCAGCTCGAGGCGACGGCGCCCGTGCTCATCAGCGTCGTCGTCAGCGTCATTCCTTCGATGCCGCCGCGGGGATCGGCGAGCGGGTCCTTGTAGACCTGGAGCACCGCGTCGACGTTCGGCGGGACGTCGCCGTGCCAGCGGTGCTCCGTCTTCGTGCGCGCGTCCTCCCACTCGTTGCCCATCTGCTTCGACACCGGATCGAACGCGCCGAGGAACGCGATGCGCTGGCCCACGTGCGAGCCGTCGGCGCAGCCGTGGTCGTTCAGCGCGTGCGCGACCTGGTTCGCGATGAACGCGCCGCGGCTGTAGCCGACGAGCACGATGTCGCACGCGGCGCCGGGGCGCGCGGCGAGGTGCTGGCAGATCGCGCCGCGGCCACGCTCCACGCGCTCCGCCGACGCACCGAACGGCAGCGCGGGGACACCTTCGATGTACACGCGCGTCGTGCTCGCATCGACGACCTCTCCGTTGAGGCCCTCCGCGCCCGACGTCGCCGCCGGCCCGAGCGCGGTCTTGTAGAGGACGCCGACGTTCGAGTTCGTGTCGGGCGAGTAGACGCCGGAGCCGTCGAACACGACGAGGAGCGAGCACGCGCTCGCCGACGGAGCGCGCTCGCGGATGGTCGCGCACGTCGTCGCCGCGGTGCACGCCGAGCCCGCAGCAGCGGCGGCGGGCTCAGCAGCGGCGGCGGGCTCGGTGGCGGCGGCGGGCTCGGTGATCGCCTCGCTTCGGACCTCGAGCGGCTCTTCTTCTTCGTAGGTCGCGGCGCAGCCCACGAGCGTGAGGACGACGGCGAGGGCAGGGACGACGCGCATGCCCGCGCTACAGCAGGCCGCGTTCCACCGAAAAATCTGAAAGATAACGTGCTCGTCGTGGCGTGCGGCGGGGGCGGTGTCTCCCGGCGCGGACACCGGTCGGCGGGCCGGCCCGCTCCGCGCGCGCGTGACGGATGCACGAGCTCGGTCCGCGCGGTTGCGCTCACGGAAATGCGCGGAAAGAAAGGGCGACGCGCCTTTGTGCCCGCCCAGGATCCGGGGTAAAACGGTCCGAGCCACATGTTCTTCAAGAGCGACGACGGCAAGCCTGGTCCCAAGAAGCGAACCGTCCCCCTCCTGCCGCTGCGGGACATCATCGTGTTCCCGCACATGGTCAGTCAGCTCTTCGTCGGTCGCGAGCGCTCGATCAACGCGCTCGACGCCGCGATGGCGCGCGACAAAGACATCTTCCTCGCCGCGCAGAAGAACGCGAAGACCAACGAGCCGACGCCGGAGGACATCTTCCAGGTCGGCACGCTCGGCACCATCATGCAGCTCCTTCGCCTGCCCGACGGCACGGTGAAGGTCCTCGTCGAGGGCAAGCGCCGCGCGAAGGTGAAGAAGTTCCCCCAGACCGAGGAGTACTTCCTCGTCGAGGTGGAGGAGGTCGCCGAGAACAGCGCGAAGGGCGTCGAGGTCGAGGCCCTCATGCGCTCGGTGCAGGCCGCCTTCGAGATGTACGTGAAGCTGAACAAGAAGGTTCAGCCCGAAGTCCTCATGAGCGCGCAGACGATCGACGACGCCGCGCGCCTCGCCGACACGATCGTCGCGAACCTCCCGACGATCAAGCTCACCGATCGCCAGGCCCTCCTCGAGATGGAGGACGCGGTGAAGCGCCTCGAGCGCCTCCACGAGCTGATGCAGGCCGAGATCGAGATCCTCCAGGTGGAGAAGAAGATCCGCTCCCGCGTCAAGAAGCAGATGGAGAAGACGCAGAAGGAGTACTACCTGAACGAGCAGATGCAGGCGATCCAGAAGGAGCTGGGTGGCGGCGATCGCGACGAGTTCAAGAACGAGATTCAGGAAATCGAGGAGCAGCTCAAGACCAAGCGAATGAGCAAAGAGGCTCTCGCGAAGGTCAAGAAGGAGCTCAAGAAGCTGAAGATGATGCACCCGACCAGCGCCGAGGCGACGGTCGTGCGCAACTACATCGATTGGATCATCGGCCTGCCCTGGTACGAAAAGTCGGAAGAGAACTACGACCTCGCCAAGGCGGAAGAGATCCTCGAAGAGGACCATTACGGTCTAAAGAAAATCAAAGAGCGCATTCTCGAATATCTCGCCGTTCAAGCGCTCACGAAGAAGCTCAAAGGCCCGGTCCTCTGCCTCGTCGGGCCGCCCGGCGTCGGAAAGACCTCGCTCGCGAAGAGCATCGCGCGCGCGACGGGCCGCAAATTCCAGCGCCTCTCGCTGGGCGGCGTGCGCGACGAAGCGGAGATCCGCGGCCACCGCCGGACCTATATCGGCGCGCTCCCCGGAAAGCTGATTCAGAACCTCAAGAAGGTCGGGACCAACAACCCCGTCTTCCTCCTCGACGAGATCGACAAGATGTCGACCGACTTCCGCGGCGATCCCGCGGCGGCGCTCCTCGAGGTGCTCGACCCGGAGCAGAATCACAACTTCAACGATCACTACCTCGACATGGATTACGACCTGTCGGACGTGATGTTCATCACCACCGCGAACACGCTCGGGAGCATTCCGGTGCCGCTCCAGGACCGCATGGAGATCATCCAGCTCTCCGGCTACACCGAGTTCGAGAAGATGAACATCGCGGTGAAGTACCTCGTGCCGCGCCAGACGAAGGAGTGCGGGCTCGAGGACGTCCCGTTCACGCTGAGCGAGAACGCGATCCGGACCGTGATTCACCACTACACGCGGGAGGCGGGCGTGCGCTCGCTCGAGCGCGAGATCAGCTCGATCTGCCGCAAGGTCGCGCGCAAGGTCGTGAACGAGGGCAAGGAGAAGCCGATCGAGGTCGTCGCGAAGACGGTGCCCACGTTCCTCGGCGTCCCGAAGTTCTCGCTCAACAAGAAAGAAGAGCGCGACGAGATCGGCCTCACGAACGGCCTCTCCGTCACGTCGTCGGGCGGCGGCGAGCTCCTCGCGTGCGAGGTCGCGGTCGTCGCGGGCAAGGGCAAGCTCGTGATCACGGGCCTCCTCGAGAAGGGGATGGAGGAGAGCGCGCAGGCGGCGATGAGCTACGTGCGCTCGCGCGCGGGCGCGCTCGGCCTCGATCCCGAGTTCTATTCGAAGCTCGACGTGCACGTTCACTTCCCCGAGTTCATCCGGAAGGACGGGCCCTCCGCCGGCATCACGATGGCGACCTCGCTCGCGAGCGCGCTCATCAAGGTGCCGGTGAAGCGCGACCTCGCGATGACGGGCGAGCTCACGCTCCGCGGTCGCGTGATGCCGATCGGCGGGCTGAAGGAGAAGCTCCTCGCCGCGCACCGCGCCGGCATCAGCACCGTCATCGTCCCGCGCGAGAACCGGAAGGACCTCCGCGAGGTGCCGCGCCGCGTGCTGAAGGCGACGCGCATCATCCTCGTCGAGCACGCGGACGAGGTGCTGCGCGAGGCGCTCTGCCTGTCGGATCCGAACGCGCTCTTCGGCCCGCCGCGCGAGTCGTGGGAGTACGAGAACGGCGAGCTCGTCGTGAAGCACGGCGGCGCGAAGCCCACGATCGACGGCGCCCCGCCCCCCGCGGTGCTCCCGAAGACCCCCGACCCCGGCAGCGCCCCCGTCCCGAGCGGCAACGCCTGACGACTCCGCGCGGAGGCGGGCGCGATGGCGAGGACCAAGCCCACGACCGTCATGCTCGACGAGATCGGCGACGCGATGGACCGATCGCCCTACGATCTTCACGTCGCGATGCTCGATCTCCAGACCGGGGCCGTCGTCTTCGCGCCCGAAGAGGAGGACGAGGAGGAGCTCTGTGTGATCAACGGGCTTCATCGCCGACAAGAGCTCCTTCGAGCTGCTCGGCATCCGCGTGTCGCACGACGAGACCAGCGTCCACGTCGACGTCGAGGTCCCGGCGCTCGTTCAGGACCTCTTCTCGACCTAACGCGGACCGAGGGCGATCGCCGAGCTCGGGGGCCGCCTGGATTGGCGATGAAGCGCAGGCGCGATGACGGCGCGTCGTTCTGCCGGTAAGCTCGCACGGGTGCGGAGGAGGTGGCGCGCGCTCTCGGTCCTGGTCACGCTCGCGGCGCTCCATGCCGGATGTGAGGGCGGCGTCGGTCCGGGCGCGGAGGAACAAGAAGCGGAGCAGCGGGGCGTGCCGGAGCTCTCGCCGCGGAGCGCGCGTCCGGCGGCGAGCCGCGTCGTCGCGATCGGCGATCTGCACGGCGACGTCGGGGCGGCGCGGCGCGCGCTGCGGATGGCGGGCGCGATCGGCGACGGAGACTCGTGGATCGGCGGCGACCTCGTGGTCGTGCAGACGGGCGACCAGATCGATCGCGGCGCGGACGATCGCGCGGTGCTCGACCTGTTCACCGATCTGGCGAAGGACGCGAAGTCGAGCGGCGGCGAGGTGATCGCCCTCGCCGGCAACCACGAGATCATGAACGCGATGTTCGACTTCCGGTACGTCGCGCCGGAGGCGTACGCGCCGTTCGACGGCTTCACGCCGACCGGCCCCGCCGCGAGCCGCGCCGCGCGCTTCGGCGACGAGAAGCGCGGGCGCGCGTCCGCCTTCGCGCCGGGCGGGGTGTACGCGTCGATCCTCGCGGAGCGACCGCTCGTCGTGCGCGTCGGCGACAGCGTGTTCGCCCACGGCGGCGTGCACCTCAAGCACGCGACGTACGGGATCGATCGGATCAACGACGGCGTGCGCGAGTGGCTCGCCGGCCGCGCGGCCGAGCCGCCCGCGATCGCGGTCGCCGACGACGGTCCGATCTGGACGCGCGCCTACTCGGACGGCACCGTCACGCCGAGCGCCTGCGCCACGCTCACGCAGACCCTCTCGAAGCTCCACGCGTCGCGGCTCGTCATGGGCCACACGATCCAGGAAGGGGGCATCTCGAGCGCGTGCGACGGCGAGGCGTGGCGCATCGACGTCGGCATGTCCGAGGCGTACGGCGGCGACGTCGAGGTCCTCGAGATCGCGAAGGGCGACGTCCGCGTGCTCCGCGGTCCGTGACCGGCATGCTCGACCGCCTCGACGAAGCCTCGTTCGCGAAGGCGTGGGGCGGCGACGTCACCGGATGGGGAAGGTCACGTCGGCCTTGCCCGCGGAGCGGGTCGTCTGGTCGCCGTAGGTCACGCTCGTCGTTCCTTCGACGTGCATGCTGCCGCCGGTGGGGGCGCGGCTCGCGCCGAAGGTGACGTCGTCGAACGTCGTCGTCACGTCCCAGCTCGACGAGTAGGCGAACTGCGTGCTCTGGCCGGCGATGCTCGTGCTCGTCGCCCCGGCCGAGCGGATGAAGCCGTCGATCGAGGAGGACGTGACGGTCAGGTCGCAGCTCAACGTCACGTCGACGTTCGACGCCGAGAGCCCGCCCGTGCTCGCGCCGCTCGCGCTGAACGTGTACTTCAGGTCTCGGCAGACGACGTGACCGTCGGCCCACGAGTAGTAGCCGTCGATCGTGAATTCATAGCCGCCGCTCGACGTGCTCGCGGAGAGCGGCGAGCAGCGCACGAAGTTGCACTCGGTCGCGGTGCACGTGCAGCCCGGACCGTCGAGGTCGCGCAGACCGACCGCGCCGCCGGCGACGTCGAGCGCGCTCGCGACGCTGCGCGTGCCCGGCGCGCCCGGGCTCGACGACTGCAAGAGGCCTTGCGACGACTGCGCCACCGCGGCGAGCGAGGCCGCCGACGAGCCGCCCGCTCCGGCGCTCGCGCTCAGCGCGCCGATCGTGCTCTGCGCCATGGAGGCGGCGATCTGCTCGTTCACCTGCGCGGGCTGCGCGGGGGGCGCCTCCGGCTCGGGGTCCTCGGAGTCACATCCCGTCGCGAACACGCCCAGCAGCAGCACCCAAACCCATCGACTCGATCGCATCGTTCGTTCGTCTCTCTCTGAAGTGGAGCCTTCCAGCAGGCTCCCCGGACGGACGATCGAGGCGACCCGTTCCTGACAGCGCGACGACGAGGCGAGACGCGGCGCGCCGTGTCTCGTAGGATCGCGCGCGTGACGATCCGGATCGGGTACTGGGACTGCCCCTCGTGCAACGCGAAGAAGAACCTCGGGCCGAACCCGACGTGCAACGGCTGCGGCCGTCCGCGCGGCGCGAACGTGCCGTTTTACACCGACGACTCCGCGCCCGTCGTCGAGGACCCCGAGCTCGTCGCGCGCGCGCGCGCCGGCGCCGACTGGACGTGCAAGTACTGCGGCGCGGACAACCGCGCGGGCAAGATGGACTGCCAGCAGTGCGGCGCGGGCCCCGACGGCGCGGTGCGGAGGGCGGAGCAGTTCACGCCGGTCGCGCCCGTCGCGGCGAAGAAGTCGTCCGCCGCGCTCGTCCTCGGCATCCTCGCGGGGCTCGTCGTGCTCGTCGGCGCGGCGGTGTGGTTCTTCTTCGTCCGGACGACGGCGCTACAGGTCACGGTGGAGTCGGCGGCGTGGATCAAGACCGCGCAGATCGAGGAGCGGCAGACGAAGAAGGAGGAGGCGTGGCAGGACAAGGTCCCCGACGGCGCGCGCGTCGTCGCCAAGGAGACGAAGCGGCGCCCGAAGGAGGTCCAGGACGGCACGAAGAAGGTGAAGGTCGGCCAGAAGAACCTCGGCAACGGGATGTTCGAGGACGTCTACGAGGAGCGACCGAACATGGTCACGAAGGACGTCGACGACACGTGGGTCCGCTACGAGGTCGACACCTGGGCGAAGAAGGAGACGCTCGAGAAGAAGACGAGCGACGGGAGCGAGCCGCCCGATCCGGCGGCGGGGCTCGCCACCGGCGGCGCGCGGCGCGTCGGGGCGACGACGAACAACGCCGTCTTCGCGCTGAAGGGGAACGACGGCAAGGCGTACACCTTCGAGGTCGACGCGAGCAAGGAGGGCGCCGCCGCGGTGAAGCGATACGCGGTCGGCAAGAGCTACCGCGCGGAGGTGAACGCGATGGGCCGCGTCCAGTCGCTCGGCGCGCCGTGAGGGCCGCGGTCAGGGCGCGGCGATGGTGGCGTAGCAGCTGACCATCGACGGGCCGACGCGCCGGAGCCAGAGCTCGATGCTCCCGTCGCCTTCGACCATGAGCGAGCCGGAGGCGAAGCGGATCCACCCGGCGGGGGTGGCCTCTTCGTAGTGAACCACGATCCGGCTGGGGCTCTCCCCCTCGACCACGACGCGGCTGCGCGGATCGGTGCCCATCTCGACGCCCCACCGCGCCGGAGCGGCGAAGAGGCTCGTCGGCGTGACGGAGCCGGTGGAGGTGAGGAGCGTGTAACCCTCACGCGCTTCCGGGAGGCCGTCGTCGTCGAAGCTATGGGCCGCGAACGTGATCGGCTTGCGACCGGACGCGGTCGGCGGATGCACGATCATCGTCATCGGTACGTCGAACGCGGTCCCGGAGAGGCTGCAGCGCAGGTCGAAGCGATGCGCTCCGTCCGCCCACGACGGCAGCGCGAAGAGCGGCGCGGGCGTGGACCCGCGGCGGCGAAGCTCGATCTCGATCTTGCCCTCCGAGAAGGTGGGATCGCGGAGCACGATGAACACCGGCCCTGTCGTCGGAGCGTCGTAGGAGAGCGTGCCACGGCCGGGCCCGGCGAGCCGCATGCCGTCGCGCGCCGTGATCCAGAGGAGGGGAGGCTGGCCCGTGAAGGCGGTGATCGTCCGCCCGAAGACCTCGAGGCGATCGCCGGCGAGCGCGTCGACCTGGAGCGCGCGGAAGGACGGCGTGCCCGTGTAGTCGACGAGCCTGCGCTCACCGACGGCGATCGTGCCGGCGATCTCGGCGCTGCCGAGCGGACCGATCGCGGCGGAGTCGCTCGCGATCGTGGGCTCGTCGGCGGGAGCGGCGCAGGACGCGGCGGCGGCGAAGAGGATGGAGGCGAAGAGGTAAGGTCGCATGCGCGCGGCTCTACCATCGCGCGCTCCGAAAACGATGCGCGTCGCGCGCCGCGGGGCGAGGTTTCAGAGCGCGATTTCTTCCCTGATTTCGCTCGGAGGACGTGGGATCGCCGAGCCATGATCCGAAGTCGAGGGCGCGGCGATCTCCGTGGAATCGTTGGTGGTCCGATGGGTGCTTCCGGGCAAGGCCATGAAGCCTCTGACGACGCGGATCACGTGGATCGCGCTGGCCCTCGCGGTGCAAGGGTGCGCTGCCGGCGAGGACGAGGACGTGGCCGAGAGCTCGGAGCAGAACCTCGAGCTGTTCAACGCGAGCAAGTGGTTCCGCTGGCTCGAGCGGACGCACCCCGACTGGGCGGTGCGCTCGAGCGCGCGTGACGCCGATCCGTCGCCGTGGCCGCGCGGCTTCGCGCCGGAGCGCGCGGAGATCTTCGCGCACAACGAGGTCTTCCTCGAGGGCGTGTCGCCGCTGGAGGTCCACGACCTCATGACGCGGCCGCGCGAGTATCGCTCGTTCTATCCGAACTCCGGCGCGCCGAGCGTCGATCGCCTCACGAGCGTCGGCCAGACGTACCGCTGGTCGACGTTCGGAGTCACGCAGAGCAACACCGTCGTCGAGCTCCAGCGCGACGCGCGCGAGTCGCGCCTCGCGTGGCTCGCCGAGAGCACGGGGACGAAGGCGCTCCATCGCTGGATCTTCCGCGCCGAGGCCGGCGGCACGCGCGTGATCACGGAGGAGTGCCAGACCGGCTGGGTCGCGGGGCTCCCGTCCCTCGTCTCGTCGATGGCGACGTCGCTCCCCGCCGCTCATGAGCTGTGGCTCCAGGGGCTCCGCTGCCGGATGGTCGAGGGCGCGAAGGACGAGGAGATGTGCACGACGACGATCCGGAAGGACCTCGGCTCGGCGCCGGATCCGTAAAAAAATGGGAGCGGTCGACAAAAAGAGGTAGCTCCGCGCGCGCGCTGACGTAAATGGCCTCGATGCGCTCTCTGTACGTGGCCTTGGGGCTTGCTGCCGCGCTCATGTTGGCTTGCGGGTCGACGGACGACAGCGCCGAGGGGGCGTCGGCGCAGATCGAGGGGGAGAGGGACGCGGGGGCCGCGACCCCGGCGCCGCTCGCCGCGATCGACGCGACGCCGCTCGTGCTCGACGGGAGCGGCCGCACGATCGACTACTCACCGGCCGCGCCGTTCACCGCGCTCTCGCTGACGGCGGAGACGCCGGGCACGAAGCTCCGCTTCCTCGTCGACGCGCGCACGCGCGGGGCGAAACCCGAGATCTGGCTGACCAACGGCGCGTTCGTGACGCTCGCGTCGAGCAGCACGGGCTCGGGCTCCGCGTTCCTCACCTACGAGCTGACGAAGGCCGACGCGGGCACGCTCTACCTCATCGTCCGCGAGGCCGGCCTGAAGCCGGCGAAGTTCCTCGTCTCCGCGGTCGCGGAGGATCCGCCGCCTCCCGAGCCGAAGCCCGAGCCCGAGCCGAAGCCCGAGCCCGAGCCGAAGGAGCCGCCTCCCGGCGAGCGAGACGCGGGCGCCCCCAAGCCGGAGGAGCCCCCGCCCGCAGACAAAGACGCAGGCGCCCCGTCCAAGCCCGAGCG